>NZ_NPFV01000010.1:0-262123 GCF_002259365.1 Rhodococcus sp. 14-2496-1d
GGGACCAGCTGCTTGCTGACGCCCATCGTGATCGGATGAAGACGCGAGCCCGTGCCGCCCGCCAGAATGATTCCCCGCATGACGGCGAAGTCTTCCAGAAGTAGGCCAAATCCGCGCGACACCTGATCGCGCAAATCGAATACGACTGCGCCTCAATCTCACGGGCCGCCGCAGATGACTAGACCCTCGGTCGGCGAAGCGCGCTACCATCCACGAGTGTCCTGTTGGGGAGTGTCAGACCTCAATCGAGTGCAAAGTAAACACAGAACTCGTCGACTTCCTCGGAAGAGGGTTCTGCCAATTGCGAACTATACTTCGTCGAACCGCAGTGCTAGCGCGCCCGAGCAGTGCTACCCCACACAAGGAGCTTAAGTCTTGCGAACTGACCCACTCCGACATGCAGTCAGGCAAGTTCTCAAGAACGACAATTGCAGCGGATGCGGAGGATGCGCTCTTGTTTCCGATCGAATAACGATCGGGCTGGCTGAGGACAGCTACATGCGCCCGACCCTGGCTCCACGCAGCCCCTCGGAAACCAGGGAACAATCAAAACTCGAGGCCGACGTATTCAAAGCAATGTGCCCTGGCATCCGCGTAATAGCACCGCTCAAGAATCCAAACCAGCATGCGCACAATATATTTGGATCCTACTCATCCGCGTGGGTCGGTTGGGCGACGGACCCAGAAATTCGCCTAGCAGGCAGCAGTGCAGGCGTGATAACAGCCTTCACGAATTGGCTCCTAGAAACAAAACGAGTCAGCGCCGTGGTGGCGAGTCAGGAAGACCCAAGTAACCCTCGGAACACAGTCCCTTTGAAACTCCTTTCGCGAGATGATGCGATAAGAGCTGCAGGGTCACGTTATGCGCCGGTAGCCAACCTACCAATGGTTGCGCCATCGGATTTCGACAGTCAAGCATTCGTGGGAAAGCCATGTGAAGCTACTGCCCTGGCCCAACTATCGAATGCGATCGGAATTCCCCAAGAAGATCGTCCCATTACCGTATCTTTCTTTTGCGCAGGCACACCTCGCCAATCAGCAACCGACGCGCTCGCAGTTCTGCTGGAAGCGCCGTCTGACCAAATCAAATCGCTCAGATACAGAGGCGACGGATGGCCCGGAACATTCAAGATCACACTCAAAACCGGCGAATCGCGAACGATGTCGTATGACGAGTCATGGGGAACACACCTAGGCCGCACCGTCCAATGGCGGTGCAAGTTGTGCGTCGATGGGACCGGAGGACACGCCGATATAGCTGTAGGCGATTACTGGGAGGTGGACAGCAAGGGCTACCCTGCCTTTGAGAACGCGGACGGTAGGTCGGTAGTAATAGCGAGGACCCAGCGAGGAGAAGAACTTCTTAAGGAAGCAGCCAGATGCGGAACGCTCTCGCTTTCACCGCTCGACCTCAAGCTAGTAGCTGCTGTTCAGCCGCTACAGGTCGACAGAAAACACACTCTGGCCGCAAGACTTCTTGGGCGAAGTTTAGCCGGGAAACGCATACCCCGTTACTCCGGTTACGGACTCACTCGCCTAAGCGCAACTACAAAGAGAAGCCTCAAAGCGGCGGCAGGAACATTCATTCGAACAAGGCAAGGTCGCTAGTAATCACACTACCTCATGTACACGAACTTTCCCCGCACGCATAGTTGAAAACATGCCTTCAAATCAGCCACACCAATAACTACTACGGAAGGTCCAACCCGCAGCGTTCCTAGACATCCGACCGTTGTCACCAACCAACCGGCTGCCATTGATAGAGCGGCCCCAAACGCGCCAAAATCGCCAGACAGACAAAGAAGCCCGGCGACTGCGATAGCTAACCCAGCAACTTGCCACAAAGCCATCGCCGAGCCACGCCCTTCTGCGCCGAGCACTTGCGTTGCGACATAATTTACGACCAGAAAAAGCGAACTAGAGACCAAAACGACAGCAGCCGGAACTGCAGGCAAAAAGGCGCTGCCGAACAATAACGGCAAACCGTACGGCGTAACAAGCACCAGCGTCAACGCGCCCAGAATCCCAACAACAAATGCTGCCCGGATCGCTGATGCCCTCGCTCTAGGCAGGTTGCTCGAATTGGCAGATGCAACACCTCCGAATACCGCGGATCCAATCGCATATCCAAGCGCTAGAGGCAGGGTGGCAAGCGTAATCGCGACGGCTAGCAAACCAGCCTCGTACGAGCCCATCGTGGCGACCGCCAGGAGCAAGACGACAGTGCTCGCAGCGGTCTCAGCGATCTGACTCCCCGCGTACTTGACACCCTGCCGACCTAGATACTCAAAAGACATACGCGGACCACGCACGCTGACTCTCAGCAAGACAAAAGCAGTCAGAGCAGCAAGCGACGTGCCGGCTACATATCCCCACAAAAGAATCTCGAGCGTGACCTCCGAGAAAGCCCAAAATACAAAAACGGCAGTAGCAGTGACAAAAGGCTGAATAAAATGCAACAATGCAATGGCAAAATAGCGATGGGCCGCTATCAGCACACTCTGCGCACAAAGCACCAACACGAAGAACGCAGTGGTTGACATTGCCACCAAAAACCAGTTTCGTTGCGAATAAGTCAAATTTGGAACCAACAGTATCGAGACTACGACACCAAGACCAAATGCTGGCGAGAGCAAAAGAAGCACAATCCGATAAGCGCTTCGAACAACTGGCCGATGGTCGATAATTGAGGCTAGTCTCCGAACTGCCATGGGAATACCGAGACCAATTATCACAGGGGCCAGACCAAGGGCCGCTAGACATGTTGCATAAAGGCCTCTGCCGGACGGACCCAGCTCGCGTGAAATGATTGGTGCCGTGCCGAGTGCAATCAGCATAATTGCAACACGACTCACCGATATGAGCAACGGCGAATTAAACTTTCCTGCACCTCGAGGGGGAGACAGTGCCATGATTCAGCCAAGCGTCGATTTATGGTCACGAAACGAAGCAATTAACTTCCGGACACCTGCAGGCTCAAGCTCCCAGTAGCGGGAGTCCAGAATTCGCTGTGCATCGGCCGGTTCAAACCGCTGCCGGACCACCCTAGCTGGATTGCCCACTGCAATAGCAAAGTCTGGGATATCACGAGTGACCACAGATCCTGCACCGATGACGGACCCAACGCCGATACGTGTGCAACCAGGTAGGATCAAAGTATTTGCACCGATCCAGCAGTCATGCTCAATAACGCACCCGGTTCGCTCGACATCGGAATCTTTATCTACAAAACCGAGCGCTGAGTTGTACCAGAACGGATGCATACTGACTTCAGCCAGTGGATGAGCTGCACCAATCCGTCGTACTCCCGGCCCGATCGATACGTATCGTCCGATAACTGTATCCACATCCGCGTATCCTGGTTGCAACAAAGAACCATAGCTATACGAACCGGCTACCACGCCGTAGTCACGCTGCAACACCTCCCTTAGCGTCGCCGAGAACATTTGCCCACCTTCAAATTTTGAAGCTAGTGCGATTGCCCGCCCACCAAAAGGAAAACGTCTGTAGTAGCGAGCGATTATTCGACTCATGAAGGCGCGGTTCATAGGTTCATCACGTGGCAGCGAACTCATGCCGTCCGACCCACGCTGAACGGAGCAAATAGGTCATGCGAGCTCAATACAGCGACCATCTCCTCGATCTCTCTTTCCGCGGAGGCTGCAACTCCAGGTGCTGCCTCCTCAAGTGCCTGGAAAGAGTCGGTCGTGATCAACTGCAAGGTTTCAGGAACTGGATCACAGCCGGTAGTGAGGTCGATAGTGTGCTGCCAACCTAACGCATCCATAAGTGGACCAAACTTTCTGGAGTACGACCACGAAATCGCGGGAACCCCCACAGACAGCGCGTTAATAGCAGAATGCATTCTAGAACCTACTAGAACACGGCTTCCGGCTAGAACCCTGCGAGCCTCCTCAAGATCCTCAGGGACGACAATCTCAACTTTGCCATTTATCGCGTCGGCAGCTTCGTATACAGCTGGAACGTCATTGTCGGGAACCGGAGAGTCCAACACATGTGCTAGCAAGGTGACGCGTCTGTCCGCGGCAAGCAAACGATCTACCAAATCGACGACATTCGCTCTGTACCGAAGAGAATCCACGTGCGGGTTCGACTGCCACAGCAAGCCCGACACATTCAGAACAACATCGCGCTGATCCACGGGTTTCGGCCGTGGTAGCGCAAAGGCCATATCGGTTGCCAGCAGGTTTGGCTTGCGGCCAAGATCCTTTGCAACTTGAGAGCTTACCGGGTCGCGGGTACACAGCACGTCCACGCTGGTCAATAATCGAGAAGCAACTACGCGTCCAAGGCGGGTCCGAAAAGGGCCGACTGTTTGCGGAGTCATTACTAACGACACCCCCGCCTTCCTACATGCTCGCTGAATGTAAGCCATCAAGAGAAGCCGCTGAACACCATAAATATCAGTGAAACTATCGCCACCACCCGTGTCCATAACTACATCGAATTGACGAAGATACGCAGCAATAGGCCCAGCTCGTCGACCAAAGTCCTGTAAGGCTAATTTTCTTCGTAGCGGGGTGCCAAGGGTGTTGTGCGAATGAAACGTGACGTCGCATTCACCCCAACTGCGCTCCGCGACAGCACGCACACCTGCGGCGAGGGCTTGAAGTCCTAGATTCTCTGCTGCGGGGTCCGCCCACAGCACCAGAACATTTGGCCTTTTTTGACTAGACATCTTCGACCAAACCTATCTTGTTGCTTACCGCCGACGACTTGGTTCCAATCAAGCTTGCGTCTAAATCTGAGAGGCCGCTCGGCGCTTCAGGATCGACCTTTCGGTCTGGGTTCAATCTGTCGTGCAAGGACAACATTCCGAGAAAAAACCAGAATATTGAGCCGAACTGCGTTATCAGAGCCACTGTAAACAGCGCCGGAACAACGGCCAAGACACTGATCGCGGGAGCGGACGATGTACGACGTAATACGCGCCATGCAAGCCACCCAACGCCCACGAGCGCAAGTAAGGCGATAACAAATCCGAAACTAACGCCCAGCAGTACGAAGGTGCTGTCAATAGACTTAAAGCCCTGAAAATAAAACTCTCCACGACTGGGCTCGGTATAACCCTTTGCCAATCCCAAAGGATTCATGGATGGAATCAGATCGATCAAAGTGATGCGGTAATCCGCTGAGATTGTCGCCCGACGACCTTCCTCGGCAAAAACGGACAAAATTTTTGGAATCGCAAACCAAGCAATAGACCCGAGTACCAGCACGACAGCCAATCTGCCTCGAGCTTTCTCTTTATCAGAGAAGAACAACAGTGAAAGCAGAAGGGCAAAGACGGCACTGATCATACCTGATCGGCTGAACGAGACAACTGCGCCACCGAGCAGCACGGCAATTAAAGCTGCACGAAACACGGGTTTAAAATTACAGTTGAAAACGATGGGAATTGCCATCGCCAGTGCGCAGCCCAGCGCAATCGAATGACCGAATGCCCATTCCGCACGGACAATTCCCCCTCGATCTTGCTCGTGTCCCCAAGCAAGGTACTGCGTGTTGTCGACTACCCATCCGTAGTAAGGATTCCAGTCTGAAAAAAATTCGACTATCGAACAGGCTGCAGCAGCGCTGAATATACACGTTATTGCACGGTAGGTGAAAGGGAGGCCAGCTCTTTGAACAAGCAGTCGGCCAACCACAAATGAAAGCAGCCACTGCGTCATGACGTTCGTGACGTCGCCCGGCCGTGACAGTCCAACTACGCCACACACGAGGCATAGGACGCAGAACAGAAGCACTGCTGTATCCACCCGCCCGATCCGCCATGGATTTCTAACAAAGGCGCCGCAAAGAACAAGCAGTCCAGCTAGAGAACTCGCAGGCAAGTAAAACGGGTTCTCAACACCAACCCAAAATGGTAGGAAGCATGCAGACAGCAACCACAAAACAACCGCAAACCTCGGATGAGCGGCGGAGGCAAGAACCAGTAAGATGCCAGCTACAGCTGCGATCACATACACGCTTCCCACCGTCGCTGGCGCTAACACCGCGCCGATGCCGATCACAAGCGTGATCGCTAGGCCAGAAAGAATCTTGCTGTTCTTTCCTGACGCTGAGGGCATTCCGATCATTTCATCCCTCGCAAACTATCTTGCTTTGAAAGTTCACGAAGATAAAAGTTGAACCGTCTAAAGTCAGAACTTCGGCTTGGCTGCTGGCGTTTCGAGAGCATCTTTACTGCAATTGCAAACGACCTGGCAGCGAGACCACCGCCGAAAATCATTTTCCACAGAACGTTATGCAATCGACTTGGAGAAATTTCCATTTTGTAGAGTTCGAACAAATTCGTTAGCCAAAGTGCGTTGGTTGGATCCGGTGCGGCGTTGCCGCTGCTTTCTCCGAGTCCGTGTGTCCCTTCTATTTCGCCGCATATTACAACCCGCTTGCCCCCATGCCGGACACGCAAGCAGAATTCTACGTCCTCCGCGTACATGAACCACCGTTCCGACAGTCCACCGTGCAAGTTCCAGACTTCAGAAGGCACCGCCATGCACGCTCCCGATACCCAGTCGACATCGATGCTGTCGAAACTCTGAGATCTGAGAATATACATTCCGCGAAATACTTTGCGACCGGCAAATATTCGCGATAAGCCATAGTAATGGCAGAAGACGTGCCAGATGGTTGGCGACATACCGCCTTCACGTACCGACAAGCCTCGACCCGGATGGTCCAGCAATGGTGCGACAACCCCAACATCGGGATTATCAGCTAGCACCCTATGAAGGGACAGTAGATTCGTGTGACTCACAGAAGCGTCGGGGTTCAGTAAAACAAGTGCAACACCGGTCGCGTAACTGGCGCCCAGATTCACCCCCTTGGCGAAACCCAGATTTCCACCACTATCGACGACTCTCACCGCTGGGTATTGTTCGCGGACGAAATCAGCAGTTCCATCGCTCGACGCGTTATCAACCACTATGATTTCTATAGCGGGCTTATTCTGAAGTGGTTCTATGCAGGATCCGACTATCTCCTTGCTGTTGTACGTTACGACGATTACGGATAACAGTCCTATATCCGGCGGCTCCCTACGGCTCATTTCACGACTACGAACCAGTTCGCTCATCTGCGGCCGCCTTTCGTCGGTCAAAAAGCCAGGAAAGTCCGTTTCGTGCCTTAATAGACTCTTCGACTGTGCTCACGATCGACCCTTGGTAACGCTCCACACTGAATCGCTGCACCGCTGAATCGTATCCAGCCTGAGCAAGTTTTGCTGCCCAAGCTGGGTCTTTCGCAAGAAGAGTGACGGCCTCGGCGATCTTGACATGGTCACCAGCGGGACACAGCAACCCGGTCCGACCATCATCAATGATCTCCGCAAGGCCCTGTACGTTAGACGCGACTACTGGTCTCGACGCAAGTTGCGCCTCGACTGCCACGTTCCCAAAGGGCTCAGCTATGGATGGAACAATCACAATGTCGGCCTCCTCAAGATAACCACGCACGTTCTTGATGTAACCGCAAAAGTGCACTCGGCCATTCAAATCGTCTTGAGTCGCCCGTCTTCGTAATCTGTCTTCGAACCACTCGTATCCTGGATACGTGTCGCCACAGAGCGCAATGGAGACATCAAGCCCTTGCTCAACTAGCGTAGCCAACGCCTCTAACGCCACATCTGTGCCTTTTCGCGGTGACAATCGTCCGACGAGTACAATACGTATGCCCTCGGTCTTGGGGAACAGGATGCCGCTGGTCGTTGTATCGTGTTGAGGAATCCCGTTGTAAATAAGTTCTATCCGGCCATCAAGCCTTGGCCACGATTCATAGATGACTTTGCGTGACGCCAAGCTATTTACGACAATCGTCCGACAAAGCAACAACGGCGCTGCTAGTAGCATTCGAAGCACACGGCTTCCTGTCTCCTCTGCTTCGTGGACATGGCAGAGCGTTGGGGTACCAGTTAGCCAGCCCGCCAATATCCATACAGGTGCCGTTATTGTGTTCGCATAGATCAAGTCAGGTCGCATGCGCCTCAACAGGCGCATACTACGGGCAGTGGCGGCGAGCGTTTCGAGGATATAACCAGGGAGAGCTTTGGGATTAAGTACCGACTTTCTGCTCACCGGAAAGGGAATAACCTCCGTACTCGCTCCCCGGTCGACTAGCAACTTTTCGAGTGGACCCGTCCTGGGAAGTACGACGTGCACTGGGTGCCCCCGTCCAGCGAGGGCGGTTACTGACTCCAGCAGCTGGAGGTCTGAGCCGTAGAGGTCCGGAGAGGGATGCGACACCAATATAGGGCGCTTATCTTCTTGGCTCATTCCCGTTCCCTCAAAAAGCGCGCCGGCACTCCTCCATAAATGGCGTTGGACTGATATATACCGGCTGTTACGACTGCGCCTGCTGCGATAATGCAGCCGTCTCCGATGATCGCCCCGTCGAGCACGGTTACTCGGGATCCAATCCAACAGTTTGCCCCAATGGAAATGCCCTGATGCGTTACTCCTTGATCTCGTATTGGAATCGACAGATTGGTAGAAATATGATTCTCGGAATGAAATGAACAGTAGTTTCCGACGATAGTGCCGTCACCAACTTTTATCCCACCCGCACAGCCGTACAATGAGTCGGTTCCGAGCCCGACATTATCACCGACCGTCAGCCCTTTACCAAGATGCTTCAGGCTGCCAATGCATTCGATCCTAGTGTTTCTTCCTACCGAACTATTCTGTCCGATGCTGACACCTCCCGAGGACATCGCATCGATGTAGCTGCCATCGTCGAATGTAACTCCAGTACCCAAGGTGATGTGCCGCCTGGCTTTGATCCTGACAGAGCGCCCAACGAAAGGACCGCTTCGAGCCGTCCTAAATCGAACAGCGCCAGTGGCTTTCATGAGTACTCGCTTGGCCATGATCGAAGCTATATAGCGCCCGTCGATCGCTGGGTCCACTTGATAGTCGGTTTTTTTTACTATTCCAATCAGCTTATTTGCCAGTTTCGTAGTTGCACTCATCTCAAGTCACTCACAGGCTCAGAAACAGGCACTAGTTTACTGATCGACCGATCGTAGTTTGCGCAGATATCGTCCCAGGAATATTCAGATTTGGCGCGCTCAATGGATTGCCTGCTGAGTTGGTCTTGAAGTCCGCGATCTTCCATGAGTCCGAGCATCGATTGGGAGATGCTCGCTGATGTGGGTTTACAGAAGACACCGGCCCCACCTAGCACCTCACGGTTGTATACGGTGTCTCGGGCAACGGTGGGAGCACCACAAGCCATTGCCTGGACCAACGCAGGATTCGTGCCCCCAACGCTGTGACCGTGAAAGTAGGCACCCGCATGCTGCCAGAGCGAGAACAGCTTCTTGTCGTCGCTGACATGGCCCAGCCACTGCACGCGGGACGATTCTTCAGACAACTTTTTCGCCGCAAGGTCTAGCTCCCCGCCGTAGCCTGAGGAGCCGACGATCACTACGTTCCACTTCTTGCTGAGTTCCCTAGCTGCTTCGAGGAACTCGGGAACGGTGTTTTCGGGGACGAACCGAGCCACAATCAGGACGTACTCTCTGGACTTCAGGCCCTCGACCACCGGAAGTCTGTCGGGAGTGTCGCCGCCGTAGGGAATGAACGCTCCGTCGCGCCCGAAATCGCGCTGCCAGCGCCGCTTGATCTCGTGCGAGTCGCATACCAGCTCCGACGCATACTTCGCAGTCAGTCGAGCCCCGCCGCGGAACACTCGCTTGGCGTTGCTGCCCCACTTCGCTCGTTCCCACTCGATGCCATCGACGTTCACGACCGTCGGAATGCCGCGAGATCGGAGCAGCGGAAGCCAGTATCCGTTTGCCACATTCATGATCAAAGCCACGTCGGGCTTGCGACGGGCCGCACTGAGCGATGACGTCAAACCATAGCTGAGAGTGCTCAGTGACTTGGTTTCGAGACCCTTCGTCATCAGTGATGACACCCTCAAGTCCAGTAATGGGTCATCCGTCTTGACTGCACCTGGACGCCCGTAAACAGCCACGTCCCAGCCTGCTTCGACCAAGTACGGCGCGAGGCGCCTGATCAGCGTCTCGAATCCGCCGTAATAGCTCGGGTATCCCCGCGTACCGATGATCGCAACTGACTTGCTCATTGAATTCCTGGCCCTCCCGACATGTGAACTGCGCGACGAACACCCGACTTGGGCAAACTCAATACGCCCCGTCGCTTCCAGCCACTGCCTTCATGGTCTTGGCGATGATCAACAGATCCCCCACCATCGACCAATTCTCGACATACGAAAGATCAAGCCGCACAGTCTCTTCCCACGACAGGTCCGATCTTCCACTGACCTGCCACAGACCCGTGACTCCCGGCTTGACCAACAGTCGCCGTCGAACCTCACCGTTGTAGGTCTCCACCTCACGTCGCAGCGGAGGCCTCGGCCCCACCACGCTCATCTCGCGCTTGAGCACGTTGATGAACTGCGGCAACTCGTCGAGACTGAAACGCCGCAGCACCTTGCCGACCGGTGTCACCCGCGGATCGTCACGCATCTTGAACAGGACACCGCCGGCACCCTCGTTCTGATCGAGAAGGTTCGCAACCTGCTTGTCCGCGTCGACGGTCATGCTGCGGAACTTGATCATCGAGAACGGCTTGCCGTCGATGCCCATCCGCTCGGACTTGTAGAACACCGGTCCGCGACTCGTGGCCTTCACCGCGATGGCCACTGCCAGCAGGACGGGCGAGATCAGCACCAACAC
Organism: Rhodococcus sp. 14-2496-1d; assembly: GCF_002259365.1. Lineage (NCBI taxonomy): Bacteria > Bacillati > Actinomycetota > Actinomycetes > Mycobacteriales > Nocardiaceae > Rhodococcus > Rhodococcus sp. 14-2496-1d. Next base: position 10,724 of record NZ_NPFV01000010.1, read on the forward strand.
CAGTGCCGCGAACGTGAGATCGAATGCGGTCTTGCTGAACCGCGTCGCGCCGTTGTACTGCGGCTTCTCTACGTGGATCAGCGGGAAGCCGGCAACGGGCCGCATCACCAGTCGGGGGCCGGCAACATCGACAACACCTGGGGCGACCACAAGGTCGACGTCCTTCTTCTCCAGATCCCAGATCATCTTTCGGATGCCCTTGTGGCCGAGGTGCTCGGTGGCCGTCACGGCAACCGTGTCTGCACCGCACTCTTCGATGGCGTCGAGAACGTCGTGCTCGTCGCCCAGCACCGGAATGTCGGTGCCTTCGACGTGAACCACACCGTCCCGCGGAGCCTCGTAGCCGGGCATGCAGATTCCTACCACCGCGTACCCCGCAGACGCAGACTTCTCGAACGACTGCGCCATCGACACTGCCGCCGTACGGCTCCCCACGATCAGGACTGAGGTCTTGTACTCGCCCTTACCGCGAAGTCGGGTGACGATCTTGCGCCAGGCCCAACGGGTCAAGAGCAGTGCGAGAAGTCCGACCGGTAGAGCGATAGCGAGGTAGAGCCGTGCGATGTCGATCCGGAAGAGCAGCGACGCGATCGCGATGACCCCGAACAGGCGGAAGGTTGCCGATACGATGCGCCGGTACTCTTCAGCACCGTTTCCGATAACGCGAGGCGATCTGGTGCGGAAGATCGCGAGAAACGCGATCCACAGACCGGCCAGGGCGACGGAGACGCCCGTGTACGTCATGGTCGAGAGCAAGCCCGTCATCTCGACATCCCCGAACCGCACGATCTGGGCCAGAGCAACGGACAGGATCACAACCAATACATCGGTCACCCGCAGGCGTGCGACGTACTGACGTTCCCACACGTGCCGCGACGTCAGCGTGCGCGTTGCCACCACGTCCGAACGACGGGGAGATCCCCAGAGAGAGCGGTGTGCAGCCCCGACAGTTGCCACGTGCTCCCCTCCTCTGCACTAGTACGCACGCCACCGGCGAGCGGATGAATCCGATCGATACCCATCCGCTGTGCGACTGGTATCGAATTGAAATAGTCCCATGCCGTTCGCTGTACCACCACGCGAGCGGTACAGATCACAAACCAATAACAGCATTGACGTTGTTTACCACATCGAAGGTAATGCTGCGATCCGCGAGAACAATCGAACACCGCTAGCAATTTTTCCGCCCAAAACCGCTCTGCAGCAAGCGGATTGAACGTGAACTGTGACCAGTCACAGGTATCGAAGTTGTTTTTGGGGGCATCTATCACATAGCGCAGCGTGCGCCTACTGCCGATAAAGGGTATGTCACCCCGAGATGCAGGCCGAAGCCAGCGAAGTGCCCGATACGGGCCGATAACCGGCGTTAAAATTGGATTCCGCCGGAGATGCCCCCGTAGTTCCGAAATTCATTCCCTTAAATGAATTTCAAAAAACGTCCTCGCCCACCGCGATCAGGGACGCCCCAACCCGCGGTAGTTCCATCCCGCCGCGCGCCACTGTTCCGGGTCCAGGCAGTTGCGCCCGTCGATCAAAGTCTTGCTGCGCACCGCACCCTCCAGATCCTTCGGAGCGAGTGCCTTGAATTCCTTCCACTCGGTCAGCACCAGCACCACGTCGGCGCCCTCGCAGGCCTCGAGCGCAGAACTGCTGTAGGTCAGGGTGGGGAACAGGGCACGGGAGTTCTCCATGGCCTTGGGGTCGTACACGTTGACCGCGGCACCCTGGAGCTGGATCTGCCCGGCCACGTTCAGGGCCGGTGAATCACGAACGTCGTCCGAGTCGGGCTTGAAGGCGGCACCCAGCACAGCGACCCGTGCACCGAGAAGAGACCCACACGCCTCACGCGCCAACTCCACCATGCGTGTGCGGCGTCGCATGTTGATGTTGTCGACCTCACGCAGGAACGTCAGCGCCTGATCAGCGCCCAGTTCACCGGCCCGAGCCATGAACGCCCGGATGTCCTTGGGCAGGCAGCCGCCGCCGAAGCCGATGCCGGCATTGAGGAACTTGCGGCCGATGCGCTCGTCGTGGCCGATGGCGTCGGCGAGCACGGTGACATCTGCACCCGCGGCCTCACAGACTTCCGCAATGGCGTTGATGAACGAGATCTTGGTGGCCAGGAACGCGTTGGCCGATGCCTTGACCAGCTCGGCCGTGGCCAGGTCGGTGACCAGGAACGGAATCTTCTCGTCGAGCAGCTGCGCGTACACCTCGCGGGCGAGCTCCTCGGCGCGTCCCGGACGGGCGCGATCCACGCCGAGCACCAGGCGGTCGGGTCGCAGCGTGTCCTTGACGGCAAAGCCTTCACGCAGGAACTCCGGATTCCAGGCAATCTCGACGCCACTACCGGCCGGTGACAGCTCGCGCGCCATATGTCCAAGCCGCTCTGCTGTACCCACGGGGACGGTCGACTTACCGAAAATCACAGCCGGCTTGGTCAACAGCGGCGCGAGCGTCTCGATCACTGAGTCGACATACTTCATGTCTGCCGCGTACTCGCCTCTCTTCTGGGGCGTACCGACACCCAGGAAGTGGATCTCGGCAAACGCGGCCGCCTCCTCGTACGAGGGTGTGAAACGCAGACGGCCGGCCGCGATATTGCGCTGGAGCACCTCCCGGAGCCCAGGTTCCCAGAAGGGAACCTCGCCGGCCTCGAGCTTGCGTAGTTTCGCCTCGTCTACGTCGACGCCGAGTACGTCGTGCCCCAGCTCGGCCATACAAGCCGCATGGGTGGCACCGAGATACCCGGTTCCGAACACTGTGATGCGCATACTCCGGCAATCTCCTTGGTTTCGACCGCAACCACGACAAAGCCGCAGTATCGGTACGACACTGAGTGCTCAAGGCAAACGACCGGATACACCGAGCTGAACTGCACATGAGCATCAGGGAGTTACCCCTCGAGCAGATGGTCAAACAGGAAGGGTGTTCAGCGACGAACGGGAAACTGCGGGTTCTCCGGTTCTTCGACGGCCTCGGCGCAGCGGTGGATGAAATCGCTCAATTCGGAGCGGACCTCGGGAGCGAGTAGATCCAAGGGGACGTCGGTACCGTGGTACTCCGCGAATGCCGAGGTGTAGGCATCGACGCTGTCGGAGATCACCGCGTGCAGCGAGGTGGACCTGTTCAGATGAACCTTGGCGATCACGTCGATGCGATCGGCCAGGAAGTCGTGAAACGTATTCTGCGCCATGGTCACGTCACGTCCGTTCTCCGAAACAGTTGTCATTGCGTCATGGTACGAACAAAACCGACCGTCCGCAGGGTGAGGGTCCGAAAACTAGTACGCGCCGTCGCTCTTGGCAACTGCGACCGCGGTCTTGGCGATGATGAGCAGATCCCCTGTCATGGACCAGTTCTCGACGTACGAGAGATCGAGGCGAACGCTCTCCTCCCACGACAGATCCGATCGGCCACTCACCTGCCACAGCCCGGTGATACCCGGCTTGACAAGCAGTCGACGACGCACGTCGCCGTCGTACGTTTCCACTTCGCTGCGCAGCGGCGGCCGCGGACCCACCACACTCATCTCGCGCTTGAGCACGTTGACGAACTGCGGCAGCTCGTCGAGGCTGAACTTGCGCATCACCTTGCCCACCCGCGTGACCCGTGGGTCGTCGCGCATCTTGAACAACACCCCGCCTGCCCCTTCGTTGAGGGCGGCCAGTTCCTGTACGCGCTTGTCGGCGTCCTGCACCATGCTGCGGAACTTGATCATCTGGAAAGGCTTGCCGTCGATGCCCATTCGCTCGGACTTGTAGAAGATCGAGCCCTTGCTGGTGAGCTTGATGATTGCGGCGAGAGTGATCAGGACCGGTGAGATCAGCAGGAGGACCGAGGCGGCGAACAGGAAGTCGAACGCCGTCTTGCCGAATCGCTTCGCACCGTTGTACTGCGGCTTCTCGACATGGATGAGCGGGAAGTTCGCCACCGGACGCATCACCAGACGGGGACCTGCGACGTCCACCACGCCGGGCGAGACCACGAGGTCGACCTTCTTCTTCTCCAGATCCCACACCATCTTTCGCAGTCCGCGATGGCCGATGTGTTCGGTGGCAGTCACCGCCACGGTGTCTGCGCCGGAGGTCTCGATGGCCTCGACGACGCTGTGCTCGTCACCGAGCACCGGGATCTCGACGCCGTCGACGGTGAAGGACGTGTCGTTGCCGGGCTCGTAGTTGGGTAGGCAGATCCCGACCACACTGTAGCCGGCCTCGGGGGAACGCTCGAACGACTTGGCCATGGCCAGGGCCGAGCTGCGGCTGCCGACGATGAGTACCGAGGTCTGGTATCCGCCACGAGCACGCTTGCGTGACACCACTTTTCGCCACACCCACCGACTGAGCAGAAGTCCGATCAGGCCGACGGGCAGTGCGATCGCGAGATACAGACGGGCGATGTCCAGTTGGAACAGCAGGGAGAGGATCGCGATGGTTCCGAAGAGACGGAACGTGGCCGACACGATGCGGCGGTACTCCTCCGAGCCGTTGCCGATCACCCGTGGCGAACGGGTGCGGAAGATGGCGAGAAACGTCAGCCACAGAATCGCGAGCACTCCGGATATGCCGAGATAGCCGATGACGGACCACGGTTCACGAAAATCGATCTCGCCGAAGCGGATGATCTGCGCAACCGTCACCGCGCCGAGGACGACCACCGTATCGGTGACACGGAGGCCCTCGGTGTAGTGCGTCTCCCATTCACGACGCGATGTCGTTCTGCGTAACCGTCGTGCATCACGCCGCGAGACAACCGAACTCTGCGCTTCCAGATCGCTGACTGACACTTGCTTCCCCTCGGTACTTACGCGTTGCCGAACCCTTGCGTGATCGGCACAGCTCCGTGCCACCCCGTCGTGCAGATTATCTTTTCGTACTTATTGTGTCACTTGGTAACGGTGTGTTGATCGGCGAGAACCCGCAGGTCGTTACATGTTTCTACCGCATTAACCGCACGCGTCCCCCGCGTTGCCGAATTCCCCCTGAAGCCCTCATACCGGCCTTTGTCGACCACCTATTAGTGCCACATTCACCTCGTGTGTCAAGCATTGTCGGTCGAACGCCGTACGTTCGGAGACATGTCTGCGAAGGCCTCCCACATTCGGCGGCCCAGTTCCCGTTGCCCCTCGCCGTTGTAATGGATCTTCTCGGTCTCGCTGTTGTAGAGCCCGCGCGGACCCGGCACGTACGCCACTTTCGCCTTGCGCCGGGGAGTATCGGCATGCACCGCATCGATGACGGCGTAGTTCGCCTCCCCCGATTCGATCTCGTCGGGCACCATCTGGCCCACCACGAACGGAACGTCGCCGAACTCGCCGCGGAGCGTGTCGATCAGGCTGTCGAGCTTCTCCGCGTACACCGGCCCGGTCAGCAGCGGCACATCGCTCTCACCCTGATGCCACAGCACCGCCGCGAGCTCGTTGCCGGGCTTCGTCGCCAGCCCTGTTCGGATGCGCTGCAGTGCATCCCAGAACAGATTGACTCGCGCGCCGGTATCGGCCGGATCCCAGGAGATGCCGTGAATCCGCGCGAAGCCCGAATCACCGCGCGCATACGGAACCAGCAACACCGGCCTACCCGTCGCATCGGCGAGGTGCGCGGCGAACGTCGGGCCGAATCCGACTGCCTTGGAGGGCACCTCGTGAAACAGAGGATTGCTGCCCGCCACGATGGTGTTCTTCGACCTGCCCGACGCGGCCCACTGATGCACCCGTGGATGCGGCGCATCCAGGCCTGCCCCGTCCAATCCGACGCCGGCACCGTGGGCATTGGACTGGCCCAGAATCGCAACCACCAGATACGACTCGTCGACCGGTTCCACCGGAATGCCGCGTCCGAGACGCTTCTTCACGACGTCTTTCGCTCGCACCTTCGCGTTCTGCCGAAACCCCATGACGCTCCCCCTACTCACGTGCAGTCGTTCTGCGCCGGTACCCCGGCGAAACGATCCCCTATCCACTGGTTGACGGCGTCGCCGTTCACATCCCCGTGCCCCCGGCCCGCCTGACGATCGATGGTGATGGTGTCTCCGTACCCGCAGGCCTGCTCGAGAGCCGCGTCGGTCCATGCCGCATCGATGTACGTATCGGCATCACCGTAGGCCACCAGCATCGGTGCCGACGCCGGTCCCTGTGGCACAGCCATCGCCGCCAGTGCGCGCCGGAGGGCATCTGCGGCCGCATCGGATTTCGGGGTGAAGTCCTTGTCGCCGAGCCTGTTCACCGCGTCCTCACGGGCACCGGCCTTGTCCGGCGTGCAGCCGGTGAGCGCGGCCCAGTCCTGAGCGGCCTCGCCACTGCGGTAGTCGTCGAGGTTCAGAGCCGGGTCGCGTCGCGCCAACGACTCCAGTACCCACTGCAGCAGAGGGCCTTGATCGTCGGTCAGTGTTCCCGCGATGGCCTTGTCCACCAGCCCCACCATGTTCGCCCCCGGTGCCAGCGCGACCGCGCCGACCAGATCCAGCTCGGGAGCGTAGGAATCGGCGAGTTCGTTCGCCGCCCACGCGGCACCCCCGCCCTGCGATCCGCCGAACGCAGCCCACTGCGTACCCACATCGGGAAAGACCGTCCGCAGTGCCCGTACGGCATCGATGACGTCGTAGCCGGCGGTGATGTTGTCCAGGTACGCATGGTTACCCGGATGCCCGAGTCCCTCGTAGTCGGTGATGGCCACCGCGAAACCGGCTGTGGTGTAACCCTGTACGAGCGCCGAGGCCCCCAGCAGCGACGCGGACCGCGACGGCGCGCATGCCTGTTCGATACCCGTGGTGCCGTGGGCGTAGGAGATGACGGGCCAACCGCCCTCGGGTGCCTCGCCGGACGGGGTGAACACCGTGCCCGATACCTCGCGCTCGCCCACCCCCGGTTGCACCGAGCGGTACACCACCCGCGCCGCGTTCACGCCCGAAAGCCGCACCTGGATCGGCAGATTGGGCATGGTCTCGGCACTGACGATGGACCCGCTACCGGTTCCCGGATCCGCGATCACCATCGGTTGGGGGTCCGACCCGCGCAGTACCGCCGCGAGGGCTCCCTGCACCTGCCCGGCAACGGGCACAACGACCGCGCACCCGGAAAGCAGGGGTAGCAGCAACAGTGCTGCCAACCACCGCCGCGTCGTCGTCACGTCACTACTTGGAGGCCTTGAACCGACGCGCGTACGTCAGACCGGGCTTTTCGATGAATCGATAGGTCAATGACCCGAACGCGATACTGATCGCGCCCACCAGCACGAAGTTCCGCAGGAGCCCCAGGGGGCTGTCCCCGGCCATCCACCCGAAGCGCCCCACCATGATCAGGATGGGGAAGTGCCACAGGTAGACGCTGAGCGAGATCATGCCGACGTAGCTCAGCGGTGCCCAGTCCGCACGTTCGGCGAGCAGCGACTTCTCCCCACGTGCCAGCGGCACGATGATGAACAGGATCAGCAGCGCCGAGCCGAATGCCACGGTGGAGCTCTGCCAGCGTGAATTGTCGTCGATGAGCTTGAGCGAGATCGCGGCCGTGGGGATCATCGCGAGTCCGGTCCACCAGCGCATCCTGGTGGCGATCGCGCCCTTCAGCATCCCGTTGTCGATGGCGACGAACACCACGGCGGCGAGCATCCCGTACGTGAAATTGTCTGCCAGCGACCAGAAGCTGCGGCTGAGCACCGCGACCTGGTTGGGACCCCAATCCAGCAACTTCGGGTCGGTGATGCCCGACGGCCCGACGAGCGAGGCGGTGTAGAGCTTTCCGGTGATACCGATGACGAACATGATCACCACCGGGATCATCGCCAGCACCGGTGCCGAGATGGACGTGCGCTTGCGGAGATAGAACGCGATGCCCGTCAGCAGTGGCAACGCGAGGTAGAACGCGAACTCCAGCGAGAGCGACCACGACGGGTTGATCCCGGTTTGCAGCATGCTCGGAATGTACGAGTGCAGCAGTGTCAGATTTGCCAGCAGCGTGAGCGGATCGGTGAGGATGCCCAGACCGTTGTCGGTGAAATGCCGTTCGGCGACGGCCGCGTTCTCCACGAACACCGCTCGCATGACGAAGTTCGCGAACAGGAAGATGAACAGATAGGCCGGGAACACTCGAAGCAGGCGATGCATCGCGTAGCTGAAGTTGTTCGGCATCGGCTTGCCTGCGAACAACTTTCGCACCATCGGCAGGAAGATCAGGAATCCCGACAGCGCGAAGAAGAAGATCAGGCCCTGCCCCAGCAACCCCAACTTGTACGTGAGCACGGTCTGCGGTGAGTAATGGCCACCGACGTGGACCGCGAGCACGCACAGGCACGCGAAGCCACGCGGGCCGTCGAGGCCGACGATGCGCGCGGGACGCTTGGACTCACCGGCCACCGAAGGCGCGGGCGCAGTCGCTGCGGCTGCGGTGCTGTCTGGAGTAGCAGTCATGGGTACCTTCTTCAGGTCACGGCGCTGGTGGTGGTACTGGGCAGAAGTTGACGGCCTCGGTACCGGCGAACCGGTCGCCGAGCCAGCCGAACGCAGCAGCACCGTCGATGTCTGCGTGACCGGAATTCGGTTGGAGCACATACTGAATGGTGTCGCCTGCGGCGCAGCCGGCACCGATGGCGGTGTCGGTCCACGCCTGGGAGATCAACGTGTCCTCACCGCCGTAGATCACCAGCATCGGTGCAGCAGCAGGAGACTTCGGCAGACTCATCTCCCGCAGGTATCCCTCGAGAACCGCGGTGGCCTCCGGCGTTGCCGGCCGCAGATCGTCGTCGCCGATCTGCGCGGCCAGCGACGTACGGTCGGCCGCGAGGACGCCCCCGCATGCCGAGAGCTCGTCCCACTTCTCGGCGACGATGCCGCGGCGGTAATCGTCCAGATCCAGCTCGGGATGGGCCTGCGACAGGCCCACGAGCACCCACTGCAAAAGCGGCTTCTGGTCGTCGGTGAGTGTGCCGTCGGCGGCTGCGGCCGCCAGGCCGGTGATGTCTGCTGCCGGCACCAGACTGACCGACCCGACCATGTCGAGTCCCGCTCCGTAGCTGCGCGCGAGTTCGTTTGCCGCCCAGGCTGCCTGACCACCCTGCGAACCACCGAACGATGCCCAGCGGGTCGACGTATCGGGCACCAACTTGCGGGCCGCACGCACCGAATCGATCAGGTTGTTCCCGACGGTCCTCGCATCGAGGTACGGGTGATACGTGCCGTCCAGACCGAGACCCTGGTAGTCCGAGACCGCGACCACGTATCCGGAGCGAACCAGCGCTGCCACGATCTGTGAGCTTCCGAGCAGTTCCGGATCGGTCGACGGCCCGCAATCGTTCAACACGCCGGTGGTGCCGTGACCGTAGGCGATGATCGGCCAACCACCCTCGGGCGCAGTGCCTTCCGGGGCGAAGACGGTGCCGGAGACTCGTTGGGTGGACCCGTCGATCCCGGACGTCGACGTGTACACCACTCGAGCGGCGATGGAGGAGATGGCGCTCACCCGGCGGTCCACGGTGAGCAACTCTTCCGCACTCTCGAGCGAACCGGGGCCGTCGTCGCTGTAATCGGCGGACAAGGTGGCCCCGACGGCGACGGACTGCGGATCGACCGCCGGATCGTCCGATGAACATCCCGCGGCGACCAGTATCAGCGCCAGCGCACCTGTTGTTGCCGCTCTGCGCAGCAGCATCGTTCGTGTGTTCGTCATCGTCTCTCCCCCGTGACCTGCTTGACCAGATGTTCGACCTGATCGCGATGGTCGATCGAATCCCTCGCGATACCGAGCGCGAGAACCAGTACGCCACCGAGCACGACCCCCATGCCCGCACCCAGCATCACGTTGCTCTTGACCTGCGGTGTCGTGGCCGAACCCGGCGTCGTCGCCGCATCCACCAGAGTCAGGACCGACACCGGCCCGTCGACCCCCAGATCGATCTCCCCGACCAACTTGATGAGCTGCACTGCAACGGAATTGGCGATGTCCCGTGCCTGCTCGGCATCGGCGTTCACCACCGAGATGTCGATCAACGCAGAGCCGGGACTCGGCACCACCGTGATGTCCTGCTTCAGCACGTCGGGCTCGACGGGCAGGTCCTGGGATGCGATGACGCGTCGCAACACCTGCTCCCCGGTGGCCAGCTCGACGTACGACTCGACACGAACCAACGCTCCTCGGTTGCCGTCGAGGGAGTTCTTGGGCGACGGTGGTCCAGGGGTGGTGACGAACACTCGCGACACCGCGGTGTACGAGGGCTCGACGAGATAGGTCGCCAACCACGCGACGCCCGCCGACAGAACCGCGGCGACCAGGATCGATGCCCAGCCGGACAACAGAATTCGGCCGTAGTCCTTGAGGGTCGGAACACCGGTCGGGGCGATCATTTGTTCAGCTCGCACGTGTTGACCGGGCGTTGGCCGGCGAACATGCCCTTGACCCACGGCAGCGATCGGCTGCTGTCCAGATTGCCGTGCCCCTCGCCCTGATGCAGCTCGTACTCGACGAGGTCTCCGGAGTCACACGCGCGCTGCAGCGCCTTCTCGGTCCACGGTTCGAGGATCAGATCGTCCTCGCTGCCGTACATGACCAGAAGCGGTGTCGTCGAACCCTGCTGCGGCAGCGCCATATCCGACAGGTAGCCGCGTAGCCGATCCGTGGCCTCGGCGCTCACCGGCTTCAGATCGGCGGGCTCGAGCTGTGTCTGCAGTTCCGGGACATCGAGCGACCCCGGCGGAACACACTCGAGCAGATCGTCCCAACGCTCCTTCGCGAAACCGGACCGGTAGTCGTCCAGGTTCATCTCGGGATGCGAGATCGCCAACGAGTGCAGCGCGTACATCAACAGGGGGTACTGAGCACGAGTCAACGTTTCGTTCGCGGCCGCGTCGGCCAGCCCCGACATGTCCGACACCGGCACCATCGCGGCCGTACCGACCAGCTCCAGACCGCCGCCGTACTCACCGTTGCGATCGCTCGCCGCCCATGCGGCCATCCCGCCGAGCGAGACGCCGTAGGCCGCCCACCGCGTGCTGAGCGTGGGCATGAAGTTCCTGGCCGCTCGTACCGCATCGATCATGTTGTAGCCGAATGTCTTCGAGTCCAGGTACGGATGGTAGTCACCGTCCATACCGAGACCCTGATAGTCGGTCATCGCCACCGCGAACCCGTTCAGGGCCAGAGCGGCCACGATAGGAGCATTGCCGAGCAGGTTCGCGTACAACGAGGGCCCACAGGCATTGAGTACCCCCGTGGTGCCGTGGCCGAACGACACGATGGGCCAACCACCATCGGGCGCAGTACCGGCCGGAACGATGACGGTTCCCGAGACCTCGGTCGGTGAACCGGTGACACCCGAGGTCGACCGATACACCACCCGAGTAGCGGTGGCACCGAGCTCGGTGATGTCGGTCGCAATGTCCTCGATCGGCTCGGCCGAGATCAGCGAACCGGGAGCTGTGCCACCGACATTCGACGGCGGAGGCGGCTCCGAGGCCGGAGCCTCGGCGGTGACCGGAGCCGTTGGCGCGTTGGGCGGAAGAACGACCGACGGCTGCTGAGAACAGGAGACCAGCACCGCGGCGGCGGTCAGCACGACGCCGACCTGTGCCGCGAACCTACCTGGCATCGAAACTATCCTCTGCTCGCCGAGGAGGTCGCGGTATCGCTCTGCGCCGGCTTCGGCCTGACCGATGTGGAATGGGCAGGTGCCGAGGACGGTGCAGTGAACGGTTCTGCGGAAGCAGGAGTCTCGGCGGCACTCTCGGTAGGCGTCGCGCTGCCACCGAGGAGGCGTCGGGCTGCTGGCTCGAAGGTGGTCACGACGCCGAGCACGGTGGCCCCGACCCCGTCGAGCACCTTGATCGCACGCCTCAGCTTCTCGCGCGTCGTGCGGCCGGTACGCGCGAGAACCAGTGTGCCGTCGGACAATGCGGTGAGAATCGCGCCGTCGGTGACCTGGAGCAGAGGTGGGGTATCGACGATGACGTAGCGGTACTCGCCGCGCAGCGACTCGAGTAGCTCCTGAGCGCGGTCCGACCCGAGCAACTCACTCGGATTCGGCGGCACCGGACCCGAGGGCAGCACCGAGACACCGCCGAACACATCGTCCTGGATGGCATCCTCGATGCTGTGCTCGCCCGAGAGCACCGTCGACAGGCCGCTGCTCTGGTCGATTCCCAGCCGGGTGCCCAGGGTTGCGCTGCGAAGATCGCCGCCGACGAGAAGCACCCGGTGCCCCGCCTCGGCGAGAACGGCCGAGAGGTCGATGGCCGTGCTGGTGCGTCCTTCGCCCGCGGCCGCACTGGTGACGGTGATGACGCGAGGAGGAGTGCCCCCGCCGAGAAAGCGAATGTTGGTGCGCAGAGCGCGGAGTGGCTCGCCCATCTTCTGCATCGATGCCACGGCGGCCTTGGGTCGCGTCGCGTCGATCGGAAGGCCGCCGAGGACGACGCGACCCGAAATCTCCTCTGCGCGTGGCCTGTCCCGAATCGAACGATCCAGCAGACCGCGAAGCAACGCGAGTGCGATGCCGAGCACGAAGCCGATGGCAGCACCGAGGCCGAGGACAGTGGTCAAGCCCATGCCGATCGGCGAGGTCGGTACATCACCCTGATCGACGACGGTGGCGCCGGCTGCCGGACTGCCGCCGCGCTGAGAGGTTTCCAGTTCCTGTACCAACTGGGTCAGCTGACCGGCCACCGCGTTGGTCAACACCTGAGCGACCGCCGGATCGGGATCGGTGGCGCAGAGATCGAGCAGCACCGTCTTCTCGATGGGGGTCGCAGTGACACGCGAACGCAGTTCGTCCGGGGACATCTGCAGCTGCAATTGATCTATCGCGCGTTGCGCAACCTGTGTGCTGGTTGCCAATCCGGCGTAGGACGTCACGCGTTCCTGTGAGAACAGGTTGTTCTGGTACGCCTCACCGACCGAGCTGCCGCCCTCCGTGGTGACGAACAGACGGGCGCACGCCTGATACTGCGGCGTCGTGAAGAACGTGTAGGCCCAGCCTCCGGCGATGCCGATGACCGTCGCGAGCGCAACGATCCACCAACCCGCGCGAAGAATTCGCCCGTACTCTCGAATCTCCACGAGTGCTCCTATCGAATGACATCGGTCAAGGGGAAAGAATAAAGCGCAGCGAACGATTCGGCACGGCGTAGATGTTGCGAGTGCATGAAAGCGTGACAACATCAGAGCCTATGAGCATCACGCAACGAGCCGGTGCGGCAGCCATCGTGATCGTTCCCGTTTTCGTTACATTCGCCATGATCGTCGGCGGAACTCCAGCGAAATTGGGGGCGTTCGCCCTCGTCGTGCTGACTGTGGGAGCGTACATCGGCCTACGTCATCCGCTGTATCTGTCTCGCGCTCTTGCATTTTCACTCGGTGCGTTGCCGTTCGGATACGTACCCGGTGTTCACGCTCCGTTGGTTTTCGCGTTGGGTATCGCGGTCGTTCTCGCCACTGTGATCCACCGCACAGCCGTGAGCCGCATCACATGGCCGGAACTGCCCATGATTGCGCTCATCGCTGCGTCCGCGTTGTCGATATTCGCGACGAGTGGCGCTCTGGCCGACTACGTCGAATTCGGTCAATGGCTCGTTTCCACACTCGTAGTCGTCTGCCTGTTGAGAATGCAGCGTGACGAATTGGCATTGTTCGGGCGCATCTACGTCTACGCAGCCTCGGCCGCAGCCGCTTTCGCCCTGGTGATCTTCGCCGTCGACCCCGCCGGGAAACTCATCCGCTATCTGTCGATATTCGGCTACGGCAGCGAGGAGGAAAGCACTCGCTTCGTCTACAGCAGCACCGGAGCCGCAACCGTCCGATTGGCAGGCACGTACGTCGACCCCAACGCAGCCGGAATCGGATTCGTGCTGGCACTGATGCTGTGCGTGCTGCTCTTGCGCGGCTATCTGCGCACAGCCCTTGCGGCCCTGCTGTTCCTGTCGATCGTGTTGACGCTCTCGCGGGCCGCACTGTTCTCGGTGGTGTTCGGCGTGGTGTTGATGCTGGTGTTCCAGCAGCTACGCACCCGCGAACGCCTCGCCATCGTCGGCGCGTTCGCGGCCGCCTTCGTCGGTGCCATCGCCGTACCCACCGTCCGCAATCGCGTCTTCTCCTCGTTCGGCAACGAAGACGCGGGCTCGAGTGCACGCGGTGACGCCCTCGTGGAATTCCCCGGTCACATGCAAGGCCACTGGATGTTCGGACTCGGCTGGGGCCGTGCAGAATTCAAAGACCCCACGGTCGCTTTCGAAGTCAACTACGTTGCCAACACTCCCCTGCTGACCATCTACCGCGGGGGTCTCGTCGCCGGAATCGCCTTCGTCGCGATACTCGTCGTCATCGCGATAGTGGGCTACAAACTGCTCCGCGCTCGGCAGTGGGAGTACGGGTTCTACGGCGGCGGAATGATCGGCTTCTCCGTCGTGGCACTGCAGCTCGACTTCCCGGTGGTCACCATCCCGGCCACGACGATGGCGTTTTCGGTCATGTACGCCTTTCTCGTCCACGCATGGGAAAAGGCGTCCGAAACCGATCTCGACGGCGAGAACTCCGAGAGTTCCGAAACGAAAAGCTTGCTTTCACCGGACAGTACTCGACCAGCAGTTTCATAAAAATCGCGCCAATTCTTGTGATTTGTACAAAGCTGCGTTCGTAGTGCAATGATTCACCGCACCGGCCCGTCGATTGGTACGGACCCCCTGGTGGAGAGAATGATGATGGTTCACTTTCGCGGTGGCTTTCGCACAATAATGTCAGCGACAACCGTAGTGGTCGTCGCTGTCGGGCTCGCTTTCGGAACGACGTCCGTTCTCCTTTCACCCGACCACCTCGTCGGCTCCCAATCACGTGCCGAGGCGGCCCCGAACCCGCCCGGTGTCGGACTCTCCGACGGCGGCGGACTGCTCTGGGCCACCGACGCCGAACTCGATACGACCGTGCAGTTCGTGACCGCCATGGGCGTGAAGTCGATGCGCATCGCCATCCCGTGGTCGACCGTCGAACCCACCCAGAATCAACAGAACTGGGCGCCCGTCGACCGGGTCGTGAACAAGCTGCGCGCGGCGAACATCTCGATGCTCGGCATCATCGCCTACACCCCGGCCTGGGCGACCTCGCCCGTGAACCAACCGATCAACACCCGACCGGCATCGCCTGCGGCATTCGGCACCTTCGCCGGACAAGTCGCGGCTCGATACAAGGGAAAGGTGGCCGACTACGAGATCTGGAACGAGCCCAACGGGGCGATGTTCTACGCACCGGAACCCGACCCCGCCGGCTACACCGCGCTGCTCAAGGCCGCGTATCCCAAGATCAAAGCAGCCGACTCGGCCGCCACCGTCGTCGGTGGCGTCCTGGGCGCGGCCGAACAGGCATGGGGAATCATCAACCCCGTCGATTTCACCAACCAGATGTACGCTGCCGGTGCCGCAGGGTATTTCGACGCCCTCTCCTACCACCCGTACCAGTACTCCCTGAAGTTCTCCGAAGGACCGTACGTCGACCACTCACCGGCCCGGCAGGTCATGGACATGCGGACGGCCATGGTCGCCAACGGCGACGGCAGCAAGAAGATCTGGGCCACCGAGTACGGCGTGCCGACATCGGTGGCGTCCGAGGATCAGCAGAGCGCGATGATCACCGACTTCGTCACCAAGTGGCGCGAGCTGCCCTACACCGGCCCGATCTTCCTCTATCAGCTCCGTGACAAGCAGACCGGCAGCAACGACCCGGAGATGACCTTCGGACTGTTGCGCACCGATTGGTCGGCCAAGCCTGCGTTGTGGGCACTGATGAGTCTGTTGCAGAACAACATCCCACGGACCGCCGAGTACAACCGCTTCGCCGCGGCACCCAACAACTTCGGTGCCGTTCTGGGGCCGGTGTTCCCCGTCCGAGACACCTGGGCGCAGTACCGCCAGGATGCCGTCGTGTACGAGATGCCCAACGGATTCGTCGGAGTTCCCCGCGCGGTCGCAGAAGCGGTGCGCTACACGGGCTTCTTGCCCACCACGCCGTTCAACGGCACCTACCAGGACTTCGACAGCCCCTACGGCCTCAGGGTGTTCTCCACCGCCATCGGCGGCACCCACAACATCGGTGGTGGCATCTTCAGCGCCTGGGATCCCACTCTCGGGCCGGCAACCAGTGACGAGGTGCCGCAGTACGGCGGCGGCGTGCGGGTGACGTTCCAGTACGGCGCGATCACGTGGGCACCGTGGGTCGGCACCACCGTCACTCGTTGAATTCACACACATCTGATCGATAATTCACAAACCGCGCGGACCTTTTCTTTCGATTCGTGCTGCCATTTCTCGGTGACTTCGTTGCGGCCACGTTAACTCTGCGCAAAGGCACGGTTTCCGTTCTCTGTAAATCTATTTTGCCTTGTGAACCACCTCACTTAGCGCTATCTATTTGTCCCCGAAACGGATATTCATATACAGCGAACGAATGACTCTTCGTGGCAGGATTATGTCCAGTGTTCGCACGTCTCGTCGGGGGACGCCAGCTATTCGACGCTCTTGTTGTGCATCGGCGCACTACGGGGCGCTATTCGGCGTGCGGGAAGCCCCAGCTCCATTCGAGTACGGACCGACACGATGGGTAGCTCATGAAGACCGATGTTTCTGTGTTGCAGCCGGGTTCACTGCTCCATGACGCGGCGGCAGCATGACCGACCGCCTCCGCGTGGCCATTGCGCACGACTACCTCACCCAGCGCGGTGGTGCCGAGAAGGTCGTCCTGGCCATGGCCCGCGCCTTCCCCGACGCACCCATCTACACCACGCTCTTCGAGCCGTCGACGACATTCCCCGAGTTCTCCGATCTCGACGTACGCCCGTCGTCCTTGAACCGAATCGGCTTCCTACGCAAGAACCACCGTGCCGCGCTCCCGTTGCTCCCGTTCGCATCCTCCTCGATCGAGATCGACGCCGACGTGGTGCTCACCAGTACCAGCGGTTGGGCACACGGCTTTCACACCTCAGGACGCAAACTCGTCTACTGCTATTCACCTGCGCGTTGGTTGTACGAATCGCAGATGTACCTGGGGGAAAGTCGCAGCCCCGTCAAACGTGTTGCCCTCAAGACGCTTTCGTATCCGCTTCGCCAGTGGGATCGACGGGCGGCCTTCTCGGCAGACCGTTACCTCGCCATCTCCACGGTGGTGCAGCAGCGCATCAGCGACGCGTACGGCATCTCGTCGACCGTTGTACCCGCACCGTTCACCGTCGAGACAGCGCCTGCCGAATCGATACCCGACGCTGCCGCGTGGCTGGGCGCAGACGGCTACTACCTGTGCATCTCCCGCCTGCTTCCGTACAAGAACGTCGACAAGGTGATGGCGGCCTTCGCCGACACCGATCGCAAGCTGATCGTCGTCGGGCGCGGCCCGGAGGCCGATCGATTGCGAAAGCTCAAGTCCGACAACGTCCTCATGCTCAGTGACCTGACCTCGGGACAGATGACCTGGCTCTACCAGGGCTGTAACGGTTTGATCGCTGCAAGCTATGAAGATTACGGATTGACCCCCATCGAAGCGGGTCATCACGGCAAGCCCAGCGCAGTGTTGCGCTGGGGCGGCTTCCTCGACACCGTCGACGAGGGCGTGACCGGTGTGTACTTCGATGAGCCCCAGCCGGATTCGATCGCCAACGCGGTCGACGCCCTGGAACGCACGCACTGGGAGCCGTCGAAGATCCAGAACCACATGGAGCAGTTCAGCGAAGAACGCTTCGCAGCCGAGTTGGACGCCGCAGTGACAGACATTCATGCAGGACATATGGAGAGGACGGCGTCGCGATGACCAAGCGCGCACTGATCACCGGCATCACCGGGCAGGACGGCCTGTACCTTGCCGAACTGCTACTGAGCAAGGGCTACAAAGTGTTCGGTCTGCTACGGGGACAGAACAATCCGAAGGCAGCGATGATCGAGCAGGTGCTGCCTCAGGTAGAGGTGTTGCACGGCGACCTTCTGGATCTCTCGGCGCTGATGCGCGCCTTCGCCGTAGCCGACCCCGACGAGGTCTACAACCTGGGAGCCGTCTCCTTCGTGGCGTACTCCTGGGAGAACGCACGTCTCACCACCGACGTCACCGGCGGCGGAGTGCTGAACATGCTCGAATCCACCCGGCTCTACGAGCAGGTAGCGGGCAAGCAGGTTCGCTTCTACCAGGCCTCGAGCTCGGAGATGTTCGGCAAGGTCCAGCAGGTTCCCCAGCGCGAGGAAACACTGCTCTGGCCACGCTCGCCGTACGGCGTCGCCAAGGTCTACGGCCACTACATGACCATCAACTACCGTGAGTCCTACGGCATGCACGCCAGCTCCGGAATTCTGTTCAACCACGAATCACCTCGTCGTGGACCGGAATTCGTCACACGCAAGGTGTCCCAGGCCGTCGCGCGCATCGCACTGGGGCTGCAGAGCGAGCTCTCGCTCGGCAATCTCGACGCAAAGCGCGACTGGGGCTTCGCCGGCGACTACGTCGAAGCCATGTGGTTGATGCTGCAACAGGACGACGCCGACGACTACGTGATCTCCACCGGGGAAACCCACTCGATTCGTGAACTCCTCGACCACGCGTTCGCCGCAGTCGACATCGACGACTGGGAGCCCTACGTCAAGATCGATCCCCGCTTCTTCCGGCCCGCGGAGGTCGACCTCCTCGTCGGCGACTCGGCCAAAGCCCATGCCGCACTCGGTTGGAAGCCGAAAGTCGGCTTCCCCGAATTGGTTACGATGATGGTTCAGAACGACCTCGTCGAACAATCGCCCGACACCGTCAAGATCGCGTGAGTGCCGGACATACCCCGACTGCGCTGATCACCGGAGTGGCCGGCCAGGACGGCAGCTACCTCGCCGATCTGTTGCTCGAGCGCGGTTGGACCCTCCACGGTGTGGCCAAGCCCGGCGGGAACGACGGGACGGTGAACGTCCACGTCGAGCAGCACCGCGTCGATATCAGCAAGCCGGGTGTCGCCCAGGTGCTGATCCACGAAGTGCAGCCCGACTACGTTTTTCACCTCGCCGGGATCTCCTCGGTGTGGCGATCGTGGAACGACCCGGTCCTGACCACTCAGGTCAACGGGCTCTCCGCTGCGGCACTGCTCGATGCCTGCTACACCGAGCAGGAAGCATCGGGTAAACGCATCGTGCTGGTCAACGCATCCAGTGCCGAGATCTTCGCCGGCTCCGGGGTGCCATTGCAGAACGAGGAAACGCGCGTTGCGCCCACCTCCCCCTACGGGGTGTCGAAGGCACTCAGTCACAACATGGTCCAGGTCTACCGAGCCCGAGGACTCGAAGCCACCAACGCCATCCTGTTCAACCACGAGTCGCCCAGGCGACCGGAGACCTTCGTGACCCGCAAGATCACCAAGGCCGCCGTCGCCATCACCCGGGGCACCCTCGACACGCTCGAGCTCGGCAACCTCACCGCGGAACGCGATTGGGGCTGGGCCCCGGACTACGTGGATGCGATCGCCGCCATGGCCGACTACGGAAAGGGTGACGACTTCGTGGTCGCCACCGGACAGGCTCACAGCGTCGCCGACTTCGTGGCCGCCGCCTTCGCAGCCGTAGGTATCGAGAACTGGCGTGACTACGTGCGCAGCGATTCCGAGATGCTCAGGCCCGCCGACTCGGCAAGAATGGTCGGTGACGCCACCAAAGCCCGTGATCTGTTGGGCTGGGCACCGACGAAGGATTTCGACCAGATCGTCGACGCGATGGTCCAATTCGACATGACCGAGGAGATGGCAGCATGACAGCGGTGGAACGGCCTGTGGGCGAAGCGGAGCCCGAGATCTACGACGTGTCGAACTACAAGATGCAGGACATCACGTTCAAGCGGAAGCTGCGCAACCGTATCGGCACCCTCGGCTTCAACATGATCGTCACCTTCATCCCGTCGCACTGGATTCGGCAGAACTTCCTGCGTGCGTTCGGGGCGACGATCGGCAAGGACGTCTCGATCTTCCGCGGCACCACCGTCCTCGACCCCGAGGGCCTGACCATCGGCGACGCCTGCTCCATCGGTTTCCGCTGCATGCTCGACGCCCGCGGCGGAATCACGATCGGCAGCAACGTCGTCATCGCCAGCGATACACACATCATCGCCGGCTACCACGATCACAACTCACCTGAATTCACTCCGATCCTCGAACCCTGCGTCATCAATGACTACGTCTGGATCGCCAGCCGCAGTACCCTTCTCAGCGGGGTGACCCTCGGTCGCGGCGCCGTCGTCGGTGGTTGCTCGATGGTGCGCGGAGACGTCGGCGAACTCGAAGTGGTTGCCGGAGTGCCCGCGAAGGTGCGAGCGATGCGTGACCCGAAGGCGCTGGCCTACCGCCCCAAGTATCGGCCGCTGTTCTACTGATGATCCTGCGTGACTGCCGACTCGTCTACGTCGCCCCGCGATCCGGGGTCGGCGGCGTGGGCGACTACGCCGACGACTTCGCCGACGCCGTGCGGCCACACTTCGCCGAGGTGATCGAGTACCGCCACGACGGACCCGGATCTCACTCGGTGCGCGATATCGTGCGGCACCGCAAAGCGATTCAGGAGCTCGTCGACGCCGATCCGGGCCGTGTCATCGTGCACTGCGAACTCAGCGGCGGCTCGGTGATGCCGTTCTGGGCCACAGCTCGGCTCACCGGCAACCCGATGGTGACCGCGACGGTGCACGACCCACCCGGAATCGTCTGGTGGCCCGCCCGCACCAAGTTCCTCGCGGGCAAGAAGGTCCTCAATCACGGCCTGCACTACCCACTTCGAGCGGCCTGGCGTCGCCTCGAGCGCACCGTGGTGGGCAGCCGGACGCTGTTCGCGCTCACCCGTTCCGGTGCCGACTCCCTCGAGCGTAGCTACCCCGAAGTGACGGCCGAGGCCGTGATGCACTTCGTTCCCGAGCGCCCCGACATCACCCCCGCCGAGGATCGTCCCCTGGCCGTCGGCCTGTTCGGATTCGTCTACCGCGGAAAAGGATTCGACCAGCTCCAGCAGCTCCGGGATCGTGTGCCGAACGACATCGCCATTCGCATCGCCGGCCGCGGAACCGAACTACTCGACCCCGTCGACGGCGTCGAGATCCTCGGTGAGGTCAACGGACCGGACGAGGACGCGTTCTTCGATTCCATCCGTGCACTCGTGGTGCCCTACGGCAAACGATCCATCTACGGTGACGCCTTCCCCGCCTCCGGTTCGGTCAGTCGCGCCATCGCTTATCAGACCCCGGTGGTGTGCCTTCAGGAAGGCGCACTGTCCGAAACCGACGGCGGTGCACTGGTCGTCGCGGGTGGAACGAACGAGATCGCCGACGCCACCGCAGCCCTGGTCACCGATCGGGCGGCACTGACGAGGCTGCGCCGAGAAGTGGAGACCCTGCGCCGCGCCAACTCCCCCGACATGGTGGCTCAGAACTTCGTGGCTGTGTGGTCCAAATGATGCGGTGGTTTCGATGATGCGGTGGTGCGAATGAACGGCAACCTGATAAAGGCCGGGATCGCGGCCCTGTGGACCTACGGCGGCCGCGGCATCGGCCTGCTGTGGACCGTCGCGCTGATCGCCAAGCTGGGGATCTCCGATTACGGCCAGTACGCGATGGCCTTCGCCCTCGCCGCGATTCTGGCTGCGCCACTGGATCATCCGTTCACCGTGCGCTCGATTCGCGTGACCGAACGCGATTTCCTGGGCGAGCGCACTACCCGCGTACTCGTCGGTGCCGTGCTCGTCGTCGCTGGGCTGTGTCTGGTACAGGTCAGTTACATCGCCTGGTTCGCCCTCGTCATCGGCGGTGGCGAGCTGGTCTTCAACGCATACAAGAGCAGGGCACTGCGCGACGGCCGTCCCGACCTCACACAACGACTGGACACCACGAGGCAGGCAACGTCCATCGCGCTGGCGACGGCGTACTTGTTCGCCGTTCCCGACCCCACGTTGACAATCGCCAGCCTGCTCTACGCCGCACCGTATTTCGTGATCGCACTGCTCGCAGCCCTGCAGGCCCGGGTAGCCGCGCCGCGCGTTCCCGGCTCGTGGCGCGAGATGTCGATGCTGTTCTCGGAGAACCTCGCCAACGCGGTCTACATCCAAGGCGACGTGCTGCTGCTCGGCTTCCTCACCGATTCCACCATCGCCGGCTACTACTCCGTTGCCGCGGTGACCGCCTGGGCGGTGGCCTTCATCGGACAGGCCTTCGGCAACACATTCCACGAAAAGCTGCGTGCAGCAGATGGACTCGTCAGCGCCGGACCGGCCTTGAAGCACACCGCGGCTCTCGGCACCGCCGCCGGCTCACTGCTGCTGGTGGCCGGCCTCCTGCTCTTCTTCACGCCCGCGTCGGATCAGATCGCGGGCGCTCTGGTGGTGATGTCGCTGTTCGTGGTGATGCGGGTGATGAATCACGTGTTCACCACCGTGCTCTACCTCCAGCACCGCGACCGCACGCGAGTGCTGGCGGCCGCAACCCTGGCACCGTTGAAAATGGTCCTCGTCCTGTGTCTGTTCCCGTTCGGTGCCGTCGGCGCAGCCGTCGCCTCGGTGATCACCGACGCCGTACTGCTCGTCTGGTTCATGCGCGCCCTGTACCGCACTGCGGTGAAAGACAATTCGGTGAAAGAAGAGGTGCCGCAATGAGACGCGCGACGTTCCTGCTGTCCAAGGACCCCGTCACCGAACACGGCGGCGACATCGCACTGTCCCGTTTGATGATGCAGCTCGCCCGTGAGGCGTTCGAGGTGCGATCGATCTGCCTGTCCAAGGAGACCGACGTCGTCCCCGACGTGGTGCGCGTCCCCAAGCCGACCGTCGACGTCGCTCTGCTCCTGAAGTCGGTGCGGCCGACGCGCTCGGTGGTACACGGACGCTACGACGTCGACGCCTTCCGCGACGCCATCGACGCATCCACCTCCGATGTGTATGTGGCCGAACACAGTTACATGGCCGAATCGTTCCTCCGCTCGGCCAAGATGGGGTCACCGTTCGCGATCAACACCGTCAACACCGAATCGCAGGTGTGGAAGGTGACCCGTGGACTGATCGGCCGTATCGAGGCACCCCGCATCCTGCGGGACGAAATCCGCGTCGCCCGCGCGGCCCATGCCGTCGGGACCTACGACGCCGACGAGGCCCAGATGTACCGAGACAACGGAGTCCGCGACGCTCGGTGGATCGACCTCACCCTCGAACCCGCGCCGCAACTCGACCTGTCCCAGACCGCGAAGCGCTTGGTGTTCATGGGGACTCGCGATTGGCCACCGAACCAGGAGGCCTTCAAGATCGCGCTCGAGTACTGGCCGGCGATCTCGGCGGGAATCGAGGGTGCCGAACTGTGCATCATCGGTGCCAAGGCTCCCGGTGCCAAGGATCCCGTCTACCCCGCCGGCGTTCGCGATCTCGGCTTCGTCGACGATCTGCAGGAATTCCTCGGCACCTGCCGGGCACTGATCGCCCCGGTCGCCACCGGCGGCGGCGTGCGCGTCAAGATCCTCGACGCAGCCAGCAAGGGACTTCCCGTCGTCGGTACCTCGGCCGCCGTCGGATCACTGGATTCGATCTTCGAGCTGCCCACGTTCGACGACAAGGAGCAGTTCGTCGCCGAATGCCGCCGCTACCTGCTCGACCGCACCGCCGCCGTCAAAGCGGGGGAGCGAATCTACGAGCTGAACACCGCGCGGTGGAACGACCGTGTGCCCCATTCGACCGTCGAAGCACTGATCAGCGCCCCGTTGACGAGCACTTAGGATGACCGCCATGACCTTCCGCTCACGCCTGCTCACCGTTGCCGCAGCCGCCGCGATCGCTGTCGGACTCTCCTCGCCCGTCGCGCAGGCGGCCCCGGCCGACCTGGGCTTCACCGGTGGCGCACCGTTTCTGACGCTCGACGACGCCACGCTGAACAACGAACTCGGTGCAGGACGCGACATCGGTGCCTCGTGGGTACGGGTGGTCGTGAACTGGGCCGCAATCGAGACGGCCCCGGGAGTCTTCGACTGGGGCAACACCGATCGCGTGATCAACGCCGCGAGAGCGCAGGGCTATTTCGTACTGGCCGTGCTGGGCGGAACCCCCGGATGGGCGCAGGGCGGCATCGCCTCACCACTTCCCGGCGCAGTTCCGCTCGATCCCAACACCTTCGGCGCATTCGCCGGCGCAGCCGCTGCGCACCTCGGTGATCGCGTCGACCACTACGAGGTGTGGAACGAGCCCAACATCCCCACCTTCTTCGCACCCGTCGATGCAGTCCGCTACACGAACATGCTGCGCGCGGCCTACCCCGCGATCCACAACGCCGACGCCGGAGCCACCGTGCTGAGCGCCGGACTGGCGACCACCATCAACGCCGGAGCCTGGACCGTCGCGCCGGTGACCTTCCTGCAGCAGATGTACGCCGCCGGAGCAGCCGGATTCATGGACGCCGTCGCCATGCACCCCTACACCTTCCCCTTCACCGTCGAGAACGACCCCAACGGCCAATGGGCACAGGTGGATCAGGCCTACGGCACGATGGCAGCCAACGGAGACGGCGGCAAGAAGATCTGGATCACCGAGCTCGGCGCACCCACCGGCACCGGCGCGGGAGCTGTTCCCGAGGATCTGCAGGCCGCCATCATCGGCTCGAGCCTGGCCAAGGCGTCGTCGCTCCCCTACGTCGGCCCGGTGTTCGTGCACTCCCTGCGGGACTCAGGAACCAACCTCGCCGACACCGAACAGAACTACGGACTGCTCCGCAGTGACTTCAGCGCCAAGCCGGCCTACGACGTGGTGCGGGGTTCGTAGCGGACGATCAGTCTTCTGCGGTCGCGCTGTGACAGCCGGCGCGAATGTGTGCACGCATGATGGCCTCCACCCACTCGGCGTCCTCGCATTCCAACGCGTCGACGATCTCGAGGTGATGTGCTGCGCTGCGCGAGATCTCCTTGGCGCTGTACTTGCGAAAAGTTCGTGCTGCAACAAGAGGTTTGAGCAACGCGATGGCCATCTCCGCCATTCGCGCGTTCGGACACTTCGACAGCACGGCAGTGTGGAAGGCGTTGTTCAGACGCGCGATCTCCGGCAGGTCCTCGGCCTCGACGACGATGTCGTGCATCCGCTGCGCCGTACGACGTAGCTCCGCCAGTTCCTCGACCGAGAAATGGCCCGTGGCAAGCTTGGCGGCGTGCGGTTCCAGGAGCGACCGAGACGAGTAGATCGCCTCGACCGTCTCGCGGGTGAACTCGGTGACCCTGGCCCCCTTGTTCTTCTCCACCGTGACCACGCCCGTGGTGGCCAGAGTGAGAAGCGCTTCACGCACCGGAGTCCGGCTGACGCCGAGCCGCCCGGCGAGTTCGGCCTCGTTCAGCTTCTCGCCCGGGCTGTACAGACCCGAGACGAGCAGGTCCAGGATCTTGTCGCTCAGCTCGGACACTGTGTGTGCCCGGCCGTCGGAGGTGTTCTCACACGGGCCATTGTGCATCAGCGA
Source organism: Rhodococcus sp. 14-2496-1d (assembly GCF_002259365.1). Classification (NCBI taxonomy): domain Bacteria; kingdom Bacillati; phylum Actinomycetota; class Actinomycetes; order Mycobacteriales; family Nocardiaceae; genus Rhodococcus; species Rhodococcus sp. 14-2496-1d. Next base: position 36,147 of record NZ_NPFV01000010.1, read on the forward strand.
GCTGTTGCCTGGTGCCACCTCGGGAGACGAACGAGTACGACGGCGTTCCGGTGAACCTCTCACCGGCCCGCACCATTGCCAGATAGGCATCGAGGTCGATGCCCGTCTCGATCCCGAGCGAATCCAACAGCGCCACCACGTCCTCCATCGGGACGTTGCCCAGAACGGACGGGTCGCCGGGAAACCACATGTCTCCGCCGAGGCCCCCGAAGGACGCCTCGATCCAATCCGCTCCCGCAGACAGGCTCGCCAACGCGTTGACGGTGCCGAAGCCGTTGCGGTTGTGCAGATGAACCCCCACCGGGATCCCGGGGTGACGGCCCTTGACGCGTCGAACACCGTCGTAGAACTCGTTGGGAGTTTCCACCCCGCTCGTGCCCGCCAGGTACAAGGAGTCCGCTCCGGCATCGACCACGCGCTCGATCACCGCATCGAGCTGGGCAGCGTCGACCGCGCCGCGGCACGGAGCGAAGAAGGCGGTCGCCACCGCCGCGCTGACTTTCTTTCCCGAGCGATGCCCCTGGTCGACGATCGCAGTGAAATCGTGCAGCAACTGCTCGGGCGTCGAATTCTGGTTCTTCGCGGCCATCTCGCGATCGACCGGGATGATCGCGACGATCTCCTCGATCTGCGTGTCGCAGGCCCGTTGTGCGCCGCGAACATTGGGTACCAGCGCCTTGTAGTGGACGCCGTCTCGTCGCGGTGCCTGCTCGATGATGCGTTCGGCATCGCTGAACTGCGGCAACACTTTCGGGTGCGCGAAGGACGTGATCTCGACGGTGGTCACACCGGAATCGACGATTCCGTGCAGCAGCTCGAGTTTGTGGTCGGTGTCCACGAACTGCGATACCGCCTGCAGACCGTCTCGTAGGCCGACCTCGACCAATCTCGCGCTCGTGGGCAACCCGTCGAACACCATCAGATGGTCCCCGCGGCACGGAAGCCGTCGATGGCCTCGCGCGTGAATTCGCCGACGGTGCTGAGGATTTCGTCGGTGTGCTCGCTGAGCTTCGGGCCGGGCCAGCGCACCGACCCGTCGGTACGACTGAGCCGGGGGAACGTGTTCTGCATCGGCACCTCGCCCAGGGTCGGATGCGGGGTGGTGATGATGGACTTGCGGGCGATGAACTGCTCGTCGCCCAACATGTCCTCGGGTCGGTAGATCTTGCCGACCGGAACCGAATGCGCGAGCAGCAGCTCTTCGAGTGCACGCGCGTCGTGCTCGATGGTGAACTTCCCGACCATCGCGTCGAGCTGTTCCTGCCGCTCGCCACGCGCACCGTGCGTGCTGAACTGCGGGTCGGTGGCCAACTCCGGCATACCCATCGCCTCGGCGAGACGTGCGAACACCGTGTTCTGGTTGGCTGCGATCAGGACCCATCCGCCGTCCGCGGTGGGGTAGACGTTGCTGGGCGCGACATTCGGCAGAATGGCACCGCTGCGTTCGCGCTGATAGCCCGAGATGACCCACTCCGGCACAATCGATTCCATGATGCCGAGTACGGCCTCGTAGATGGCCGAATCCACCACTTGTCCACGGCCACTGCGGGTTCGTTCGTACACCGCACCGAGTGTCCCGATGGCGGCGAACACCGCAGCCAGGGTGTCACCGATCGAGATTCCGACCCGTGACGGCGGCGTCGAGGGATCTCCCACCACGTAGCGCAGTCCGCCCATCGCCTCACCGATGGAGCCGTAGCCGGCGCGCGAGGAGTACGGGCCGCTCTGACCGAATCCCGAGACCCGAGCCAGCACCAGACCCGGGTTGTCGGCCGAGAGCGTGTCGTAGTCCATCCCCCACCGCTCCAAGGTTCCCGGGCGAAAATTCTCGACGACGATGTCGGACCGCGAGATCAACGTCCGCGCGATGCCCTGCCCCTCGGGGGTGCGCAGGTCGACCGTCACCGATTTCTTGTTGCGACCGACGACCGACCACCACAGCGATTCGCCCTGCGGACGCGTCCGACCCCATTCACGCAATGGGTCTCCGGTTCCCGGCTGCTCGAGCTTGATCACCTCGGCACCGAGATCGCCGAGAATCTGCCCGCAGAACGGCCCGGCGATCAGCTGACCCATCTCGATGACGCGCAGGCCCTCGAGGGGGCCGGTTGACGCCGGCCGAGGTGTACTCGTCTCATCCGTGGCTCGATCGTCGACAGTCACAGCTTCTCCTCTATTGCATGCAATCAATGTTTCGTTCCAGGCTCTGGCCCAATTCTACCAGCAATCGGTGTTCTTTTGCATACAATCAGGTTGACGTAGTGATCCGCAACACATACCGTTGCGGCAGCCCGATCCCCTCATCGCGCACCGAGATTTCAGGAGAGTTCGTTGACGTCAACCCGCCCGACCGAATCCGAAGTCGACACCCAGGACGGTGAACGCGCGTCGGACATGAATTCGACCCTCGGTTTGCCGATGCGCTGGTTCGTACCCATGGCGCTGGCGATCATCGTGCTGGCGTACCTGTTCACCCCCGCGAAGGGAATGACGGCGGGCTTCACCACCACGATGGCCCTCGGCGGCCTGCTGATGGTGATCGGTAACGCGATCCCGTGGTTCAACCGCATCGGCGGTGGCGTCATCCTCGCCATCCTGGTTCCGGCCGTGCTGTTCAGCTACAACCTGATGCCCGAGCGCACCGCTACGGCGATCGACGACTTCTACACCCTGTCGGCGTTCGGTGAATTCGTCGTCGCCGCATTGATAGTCGGCAGCATCCTCGGAATGGACCGCTCACTGCTGATCAAGGCGGGTTCGCGCATCATCGTGCCGATCGCGGCCACCATCGCGGTGTGTTTCGCTCTGTTCGGATTCATCGGGTATCTCACCGGATACGGACTCGGCAAGATGTTGTTCTACGTCGTCGGGCCAGTTCTCGGTGGAGGCGTTGCGGCAGGGGCCATTCCGATCTCCGAGATCATCGCGCAGAACACCGGCGGAGCCTCGACCGACTACCTGTCGATGCTCGTGCCCGCAGTCGTCGTGGCCAACACCGTCTGCATCGTCGTGGCGGGTGCGCTGGCGTGGCTCGGCAGGCGAAAGCCGAACCTGTTCCCCCGCTTCAACGGCAACGGCGAACTTGCCGTCACGAAGTCGAAGATGATCGTGCCGGTGGGCAGAGCAGTGTCCTCGGCAGACGCCGTTCGCAGCTCCATCATCGGATTGTTCACTGCCGGAATGCTGTTCATGATCGCCGAGGCCATGTCGTTCTACCTCCCCTCGATCCACAGCTACGTCTTCCTGATCGTGTTGTGCGCCATCGCGAAGATCTTCCTGCCCATCCCGGACTTCCTGGTTCAGGGTGCGGACATCTGGTACAAACTCGTCGCAAGCGCCTTCATCCCGGCCATCCTGGTGGCAGTGAGCATCGTGGCGATCGACTTCAAGCAGGTGCTGACCCTGCTCAACGATCCCGTGTACATGTTCTCCACCATCGCAGTCGTTTTCGTCGCCCTGTTCGCCGCCGGATTCGTGGGATGGCTGGTACATCTGCACTTCATCGAATCGGCCATCTCGGGCGGACTCGGTCTGGCCGACTTCGGCTCGAGCGGCGACCTGGCCGTACTGGGTGCCGCGAATCGACTGGAACTGCTTCCCTTCCTGTCCATCTCGTCACGCATCGGTGGCGGACTGGTGGTGTTGACTCTGTCGATCCTGGGGCCTCTCGTGCTGTGACGCGTGACCTGGCACCCACCCGCCGATGCCGAGCAGTATGGAACAACGTTCCAGTTGTGGCAGGATCTGGCCATGACGAACACGAAGCCGACATCAGCTCGACGTTCGGATGCTCTGTCGAAAGAGCGCATCGTGACGGTGGCGATCGAGATGCTCGATGAGGGCGGAACCGAGGCTTTGACGTTCCGCACTCTGGCCGCACGTTTGTCGACAGGCCCCGGAGCGCTGTACCACCACCTCGGCAACAGAGACGATCTGCTCGCGGCGGCGGCCGAAACCGTCATGGCATCGGCCTTCGAATCATCGTCCGAGAACGGTGCGGCAGAACATGATGTTCGCGGCCTGATGATGAGAGTGTTCGACGTGATCACCACTCGTCCATGGGTGGCAACGCAACTCGCCGCCGCTCCGTGGCAGCCGGCCGTCCTGCATCTGTTCGACCGCATCGGAACCGAACTCGACGCACGCGGAGTTCCGAACGATGCGCAGTTCGACGCCGCATCCGTCCTTCTGTACCACGCTATCGGGGTTGCGAGTCAGCGCGATGCCGGGAGGGAACTGGCCGCCACGGTGACGGACCGTGCGGCATTTCTCGACTCCACGCGCACAGCAGTGACGGACACCGGCGACTATCCGTTCCTGACTCGGATCGCGTCGCAGTTCGCAAGCCACGACGACCGCGAGCAGTTCCAGGCCGGAATCGACATCGTCCTGGCCGGCATCGACCGAGGTTGAACCGAACGCCAGCCGACACCCCCGCTTGACAGGCTTGGAACAGTGTTCCATTCTTGGTTGGAACAGCGTTCCAACAACGAGCGGAGACAGTCATGGGTTCATCCATCTCGATCATCGGTGCAGGCCTCGGCGGCCTGGTGCTGGCACGGGTTCTGCACGTGCACGGAATCGCCGCCACGGTGTACGAGGCCGACGCCACGCCTGACGTGCGCACCCAGGGCGGGCAGCTCGACATCCACGAGGGGGACGGGCAAGTCGCCCTGGCCGCAGCCGGGCTCACCGAGCAGTTTCGGGCCATCATTCACGAGGGAGGCGAAGCGACTCGCGTACTACGCCCGAACGGCGAGGCTCTGTTCGACGAATCCGACGACGGCACCGGGGGTCGACCGGAGGTGCTGCGCGGCGACCTGCGACGCATTCTGCTCGACTCAATGCCCGCCGACACCGTTCAGTGGGGCCACAAGCTCGCCTCCGTGCGCCCGCTGGGCAATGGGCAACACGACATCGAGTTCGAGAACGGAACAACCACGGTCAGTGATCTACTCGTCGGCGCCGACGGCGCGTGGTCACGAGTCCGATCTCTGCTCTCCGCCGCCGTGCCCGAATATGTGGGCACGGTCTTCATCGAGACCTACCTGCACGACGTCGATGCGCGTCACCCCGCCACCGCCCGGGCAGTCGGTGGTGGTGCAATGTTCGCCGTCAGCCCGGGTAAGGGAATCACCGTGCACCGAGAGGTCGGCGGCATCCTGCACACCTACGTTCAGCTCAACCGCAGCCCCGAGTGGCTCGACTCGATCGATTTCTCCGACGCCGCTTCCGCCAAAGCAACGATCGCAGCCGAGTTCGACGGGTGGGCAACGGAATTGACGGCGTTGATCACCGACGGGGAGACCGCGCTGGTTCCCCGCAGGATCTTCACGCTGCCCAACGACCACCACTGGGATCACACATCCGGAGTGACACTCCTGGGCGACGCCGCACACCTGATGCCGCCATCCGGCGACGGCGCGAATCTGGCGATGTTCGACGGTGCCGAACTCGCTCGCGCGATCGCCGATCACCGCGGCGACCTCGACACAGCTCTGTCGGTCTTCGAGAAGGCCATGTTCACCCGCAGTGAAGCGGTGGCCGTCCAGGCACACGAAACGCTCGACCTGTGTCTCGGGGAACGATCACCGTTCGGGCTGATCGACCTGATCACCGGCGTCACCACCGGCAGCTCCGGTGATCGCCTCGCGCAGTAGCGCATTCGCTGTCCGCCGCGATGTCGAGTGCGAGGGTGGGACCCGACCGCCTCCATGTCGGTCATGATGTACCGGTGCCGACTACCGATCCGTTCCATGCCCTCGTTCTGATGAACGCAGTGTTCGCCTCTGCCGCATGGAGTCTCGCCAAGCCCTCGTGGCTCGCAGCGATATCACTGGGTGTTGCCTCCATCCTGTGGTTGTTCTTCAACGCCCCCATCGAAGGCGCAGTGTTGTACGTGGTCGACGCGGACAGAGGGTTGACCGAATCCGACTTCCTCACTGTTGCCGGGGTGATCCTGGCTGGGGTGACTGTTGCCAGAGTCCGTCGCGGCCGCCGACCGGACGTCGACTCCTGAGCTGGTACCTCGTCGGTCAGATGTAGTCCTGTAGATGGATGCGCAGTCGAGTACCCGGTGATTGACTCTTCCCGTGAGTCGTCCGATGAGTAAGTCCGTCAACCGAAGTCGCTGGCCGATCGTCGTATTGGCATGCGGCGGGGCGGCGTTGGTGGCCGCGTTCGTACTCGGCCCAGCTGCGTTGCTACGCGGACGCTATCCGCAGTTCCAGGATCGATCCGTCATGAGTGAGCTGCTCGGCCGCGGCTTGGTCGAGTACTGGGGCAGCGGCGTCCGCACCTATCCGCCCGGCTTGGCGGAGATGGTGAACTACTGGTTCGAGTGGCACGCGATCAAGATCGTCATCTCGGTGCTGCTGACCGTGGTTCTGGGTCTGCTCGCGGCGACTCTGTGGCGGCGATCTCTGACGGCAGGCGCAGGTTACATGGTCGCTGCGGCCACTACGACTGTGCTGTCGTTGTTTTCGGTGTTTCTGACTGTGCTCAACATCCAGTCGACGGTCGCACCCGTGATCGCCCTGCTTCCGATGCTCTCCGCTGACAACGCGGACGGGCGAGCGGCGCAGTCTCTGATCGAGAACGGCGTGCAGAGCGGAGACACCAGGCCGCCTCTGCTCGAGTTGCTCACACAGGTCGAGCACTACAACTGGGCGGTGATCGTCGCTACCGCCGTCGTGATCGCGGTCGTCGGTACCGGAACCGTCATCGCCTACCGACGCCACCGGTCGTCGGACGGTGCTCACCGTCGGATGTTCGTCATCCTCGGATCACTCGGTGCAGTGATGACGATCGCGATGGCGCTGCTGTTCATTGCGGCCGTCGTTGCCGTCGTCGATCCTGGAGCAGCCCTGCTCGGCGCGGTCGGTTTCTGACTCTATTGCCGGCTGCGATCGCGGGCACGGGCACGGAATTGGCCGAGTGCGAGGACGATCAACGCGACCCCCAACAGGGTGAGGGGAATGTGGGCGAGGGGAGCGTAGATGTCGAGTACGACGAGCTGCCACACCACCCACCCGATGGTCACCAGTCCCACACACGCGACGTACACCGCCGCTTCGGACGCATCGACGAGCACCGCGGCCACGCAGATCAACGGCCCGAGGCCGAGAAAGAACAGCACGAACAACCCGGATACGCGGTAGTCCCAGGTGTGCCACGAAGGGAGCATTCCGACGTTCAACCCGAGCGACCGCCCACTGGGGTCGGAGGTCAAGGACAGTCCGTTGAACATCCCGGCTGCACCGAGCACGATCAGCAATGCCACCGTCGAGAGCTTGTTCACGGTCGCGTCATGAGTTGGTCGTCCTTCGGTCGTGGCCGCCGCACCCCGGCGTAGCTGTTGATCCTGCCAGAAGGAGGCCGCTCGGTCTTGTTCTATCCGAGAAAGCACTATGCGAGACTCGACGCATGAGCATCAAGCTCGAAAACGTCGGCATCGCCGTCCGCGACATCGAAGCCACGATCGACTTCTTCACCGAGCTCGGCCTCACGGTCCTCGGCCGCGACACGGTCAGCGGTGAGTGGGCGGACACCGCCGTCGGTCTCGACGGCAACCACGCCAAGATCGCAGTGCTGCAGACCCCGGACGGCCTCGGCCGTATCGAGCTGTTCGAGTACATCCACCCCGACGCCGTCGAGACGACGCCGACGCTGCCCAACGAGATCGGCATGCACCGCATCGCGTTCTCGGTCGACGACATCGACGCCGCTCTGGCGATTGCAGCTCGCCACGGTTACTTTCCCCTGCGAGGCGTGGCCGATTACGAGGGCATCTACAAGCTCACCTACCTCCGCGGGCCGAGCGACATTCTTCTGATGTTCGCCCAATCGCTTTCGACTCCCGAAAGCTAAGTCACCGCGTTGGCAGCTCGAACAACCGCGTCGAGGGTGGCAGACAGGACGGAGCGATCGATACCGGCCGCCCATCCGGAGCCTGCGGCAGTGCGATATTCGAGCATCGTGACGGCATCGCTGTCGTTGCCGGCCCGCACACTGGTCTGGGTCAGACCGAGAATCTCCACGTGACGGCCATGCGCGGCCAACGCGTCGACGAGTGCCTCGACCGGCCCGACGCCCCTGTGTGACGTGCTGTAGGACGTCCCGTCGATCTTCAGCGTGACGCAGGTGTCGGCGGAACCGTTGTCATCGTGAGAGTCGAAGCCGATCAGCGTCACATCTGCATCGCCGATATCGATGTACTCCGCCCTGAAGATGTCCCAGAGCTGCTCGGCCGACAGTTCGGTACCGATCGAATCGGTGCGGTTCTGCACGTGCCGGGCGAGGTCGATCTGAAGGCGACGCGGGAGTTCGATGCCGTAGCCGGTTTCCAGAAGATAGGCGATTCCTCCCTTGCCCGATTGCGAGTTCACTCGAATGACAGCGTCGTACGAGCGACCGATGTCGTTGGGGTCGATCGGCAGATATGGCACCCGCCATTCGATCTCGTCCTCGGAGCGACCTTCGCTCACCGCTCGCGTGCGGTGCTCGGCGAAACCCTTCCTGATGGCGTCCTGGTGCGTACCACTGAAGGCGGTGTGCACCAGATCGCCCACATACGGGTGCCGAGGATGGATCTCGAGTTGGTTGCAGTATTCGACGGTGCGGCGAATCTGGTCGATGTCGGAGAAGTCGATCATGGGATCGATACCCTGTGCATGCAAATTGAGTGCGAGAGTGGCGATATCGACGTTTCCGGTGCGTTCGCCGTTGCCGAACACACAACCCTCCACTCGTTGCGCACCGGCCAGAACTGCCAGCTCGGCGCAGGCAATGCCCGTGCCGCGGTCGTTGTGCGGATGGACCGAGAGGATCACGCTGTCTCGACGCGCAAGGTTGTTGTTCATGTACTCGATCTGGTCTGCATAGACATTCGGTGTCGCCACTTCCACGGTGGCAGGCAGATTCAGGATGACCGGCCGCTGCTGCGTAGCGTCCCACGCAGTCGTGACTGCATCGCAGACGTCGAGAACATAGTCGGGTTCGGTGAGATTGAAGACCTCGGGTGAGAACTCGAACCGCACGTTGGGCAGGTCGCCGGCAAGTTCGAGAACGTCGGCCGCACCCGAAAGTATCAGTGAGCGAAGCTCGTTGGCCTCGCGGCCGAGTACCACCTCACGCCACGTCGGAGCAGTGGCGGTGTACATGTGGATCACGACGTCGTTGGTGATGCCGCGAATCGACTCCACCGTTCGCTCGATCAGGTCGCGTCGAGCCGGGGTGAAGACCACCACGGTGACGTCGTCGGGTGCGAGATCGGTGTGGGCAAGCAGTCGCACGAAATCGAAATCGGTTTGCGAGGCCGACGGATAGCCGACTTCGATTTCCTTGTAGCCCATGGCAACCATCAACTCGAAGAACTGCTTCTTGCGGGCAGGATCCATCGGCTCGGGAAGCGCTTGGTTACCGTCGCGGAGATCGACAGGTACCCACAGCGGTGCCTCGGTCAGCCGTCGGTCCGGCCATTGACGTTCCGTAAGCGGAATGTCGACCTTCGAGTAGACGTCACGGTAACGATGTGACGGCATCTGGGAGCGCCGCTGCCGATTCCAGGTGGGCGCACCGGAGGGGACGGGACCAGCGGGAGTGGACAGGGTGGGAAATGCAGACATGGTGGAGGTACCTGTTCTGATCGGACGGTGAGACGAACCGGCAGGCATCGGACTCCACGACGGGGTTGCCGGTCCTGGCTATGCCCCGTCGTGGCCGATAAGGAGAAGGCCCGTGAATGTGCGCATGCGAGCAATGTATCACTACTCCTCAGACAAGCTGAGGAGTAGTGTTCCAGTGTGACCGCGATACGCCGAACATCCTTGGCCGATCAGGCCGCCGAACTTCTGCTTGCACGAATTCAGTCCGGCGAGTGGCCGATCGGCACCAAACTGCCAGGTGAAACCACCCTTGCCCCCATGTTCGACGTCGGTAGATCGACGATGCGCGAGGCCATCAGACAACTGGCGGGGCGCGGAATCCTCGTCACCCGGCAGGGCTCCGGAGTCTTCGTCGAATCACTCGACGAGGCACGGACGGAATGGGACCGAGTTCTGCAGCGGGTTCACATCACCGCAGTCCTCGAAGCCCGCCTCGCGATCGAAGGTGAGGCCGCCGCCCTCGCCGCAATCAGACGCACCCCCACCGATCTCGACACCATTCGCAGCTCACTCGAAACGCGCAACACCGCTCGCAGCGACGCAGTCGATCTGGTGAACGCGGACATGGCTTTTCACCGCTCCATCGTGGTCGCGTCACACAACGACATTCTGCTCGGACTCTTCGACTCCATGGCACCACGTCTCCGCGACGCCATGATCGACATGTTGCGAATGGCCGGATCGTTCGGCGACAAGGCCGACCACGACACGCACGCAGACGTCGTCGAGGCAATCGGGGCCCGCGATTCACAAAAAGCTCACGTCCTCACACGCGCGCACCTGCTGGAGTTGTCGGAGTCGATGAATCCGTCGATGTAACGGGCCGGCAGGTAAGGGAGGAACAAGGTGTATCCGGGATGGGACTACATGCGGAGCGACAGCTTGGTGTGGCGACTACCCATGTACGCGGGGACAATTGGCCCTGAAGGCAATCCAGCGTTCGAGCCACCTGTTGCGTGGTCACGCGCGCTCGAGGCCGTGGCACGGGACCTGGAGTGCCTGCGGTTCGGGCGTGAAGTCAACCTGCGCCCACTCGTATGGGAGTTCGAGATCACCCCCCAATACTGCGTGATAATCGGGTGGGCCGGAGCCAAGGGCATCGGAGGTTTCGGCCGAGGCGACGGTATGTCGATGGATTCGACCTACCCCGACGCCGCCGTATGGGTGGCCGAGACGGTACAAACGGAGTTGGCCGGATACGAATTCGTGCAGTGGCCGAGCCACGGCAAGCACTTACTGAAGCCGTCCGCCCACTCGAACGTTGCGCGATGGATAGATCCGCACGACAACACCGTGGTGGCCGATATCGGATCTCTCTGCCTTCCCTGAGGAGTTTTCACACAGGGCTGAGTCGTGTTCGCAGCAAACAGAATTCGTTACCTTCGGGATCGGCGAGCACGTGCCACGACTCCTGGCCGGTCTGACCGATGTCCACTCGTCGTGCGCCGAGCGCGAGAAGTCGTTCCAATTCGGCGTCCTGATCCCGATCGGTTGCGCTGACGTCGATATGCAAGCGAGGCTTCGCCTTTTCGGGATTCTCGTTACGACTGAGGATGATGGTCGGCTGCGACCCTCCGAACGCCTCTGTTCTCATCGGAATTGCCCGGGTATGCGACCTCGATGGCCGAACACGCTACCGATCCCGCGCCAACCGCGGCAGATCCCGACGGTCGGACAAGAACGACGAGAAGGATGCGCAAGCCGTGGAGCAGGGTCGCAAACTGCGGGAGGAACACAACCCGGAACAGTGAGCTCAGCGAAAGAGCTAGACTTCCCGACGCCGCGTCCAACCACCTTTGGAGTCTCCACATGCCCCAGCTGAAGACCGTCAGCGAATTCACCGGCAAGTGGTTCGCCCTGATCGTCGTGGCCGCAGGAGCGCTGGCCCTGATCACTCCCGACACGTTCAGCGGCGGCACACCGGCCGTTCCGTGGCTGCTGTCGATCATCATGCTCGGCATGGGAATGACGTTGCGGCTCTCCGACTTCGCTGTCGTCGCCCGGCGACCGTGGGCACTGTTGCTCGGGGTCGCCGCGCAGTTCATCGCGATGCCGCTCCTCGGACTCGGTATTGCCAACGCGCTCGGACTGTCGGCGGCACTGACCGCAGGCATGGTGTTGGTCGGCTCCGCACCGGGCGGTACCGCATCCAACGTGATGGTCTATCTGGCCAAGGGCGATACCGCACTGTCGGTGGCGATGACCTCGGTGTCCACCCTGCTCGCACCGATACTCACGCCACTGCTGGTGCTCTGGCTCGCCGGTGAATACCTGCCGGTCGACGCCGGTGGACTGTTCGTCTCGATCCTGCAGATCGTGCTGGTACCCGTCGTACTCGGAGTTGTTCTGCGCCTGCTGTTTCCGGCGATCATCGACCGCATGCTCGACGCCCTGCCGCTCATTTCCGTCGCCGGAATCACCGCCGTTGTCGTCCTCGTGGTGGCCGCCAGCGCCCCGACTTTGCTGTCCATCGGCGCTCTCATCGTCGTGGCCGTGGTTCTGCACAATTCGCTCGGACTCGCGGTGGGGTACGGCATCGGCAAGGCGTGCGGACTCGATGTCGCCAGCCGACGCGCGATCAGCATCGAGGTGGGTATGCAGAACTCCGGCCTGGCCGCAGCACTCGCGTCGGTCCATTTCAGCCCCGCGGCGGCTCTGCCCGCGGCCATCTTCTCCGTGTGGCACAACGTCTCCGGCTCACTTCTGGCCAGCTACTGGTCCAGGCGATCGATCGAACCGCGGCCGGCCGAGCTCACGCCGGAGTCGACACGTACGACGACCGAGTAGAACCCGCACGCTGGATTTCGACACAGAATCCGGTGCAGCTGACCGCGCTGAGCGCGGTCGGCTGCACCGGATTTTTCGGTTCTGCTCCGCACCGTCCTTGCGTTATCTGCATTCATTATGCAATATATGCATTACGCTCAGTGTCCGCCGAGCTCGACGTCGAGGAGGCCCCATGATCACAGTGACCAGCGCCGCGGGTGGTGTCGGACGCTTGCTCGTTCGACAGCTCGCTGCGCAGAACGTGCCGGTCCGGGCGGTGGTCAAGAACACGACGCAAGCCGAGACCACCCGCGGGGACGGAGCCACCGAGATCGTCGTGGGTGATCTCCGATCTCAGGACACGCTCCATACCGCCCTGGCAGGGACCGACGCCCTCTACCACGCTGCACCGACGCAGATCATCGACGAGAAGCCGATCATCGATCACCTGATCGCAGTGGGACCGGCAAGCGGATTGCAGCACATAGTTTTTCATTCCGTGATCCATCCGAACCTGCACCAACTGACGCACCATCACCAGAAGGACATCGCCGAAGGGATGCTGCGAGACAGCGGAATTCCCACCACGGTGCTCAGGCCGTCGCACTACATGCAGAACTACTTGGAAGTGTGGGAATTTCTGCAGGCCGGAGTGATGCCCTACCCGGTTTCACCGGACAGCGTCATGGGCGTTGTCGACGTAGCCGACGTGGCCGAAGCCGCCGCGAACATCCTGATCGACCCATCGCCGCACAAAGGTCGCGTCTACGACCTGTCCACCGTGGAACTCACGCGTCACGAGATGGCAGAGATCTGGTCCGATGTGCTCGGCCACAAGGTGACTGCCCTTCGGATCCCGCCGTCGTCGCTGACGAACTCACTGACGGTGCTGCCTGCGCTTGCCCCGGTCATCGGACATGCGTTGGTCTCGACCAAACTGAAATCCATCGGCCACCTCGTTCGTGGTGCCAAGGCTGCGTCCAACCCGCGTGACATGAAGAACTGGCCCGCCGACGCACGCACGGCGTACCGAACGATGATGACCCACTACGACGGCTACGGCCTACCGGCAGGAGACCTGAAGGTTCTTCCGACGCTGCTCGGCCGTGCTCCCACATCGTACGAACAGTTCGCACGGCGTTCGGCCGCTGAGCTCGGGCGGTCGGACCGATGATGCGCCGAGGGCCCCACTACCGTCCCGGCCGGTCGTTGGTCACCGGCGCGAGTTCCGGAATCGGTGCCGAATTCGCCCGAGCGCTGGCGGCACGAGGATCCGATCTCGTACTCGTCGCACGACGAGAAGAGCGACTGACCGCTCTAGCGGAGGAGCTCGAGCAGAAGCACGGAATCCGTTGCCGCACAGTGGTCTGGGACCTGTCGGAAAAGTCGAGCGGACGCCGACTGCGCGAGCTGGTGCCCGAGCGGATCGATCTCGTCGTCAACAATGCAGGGTTCGCCGTACAGGGACCGTTCGCGGACGGCGATGCCGACGACTTCGAGCGCCTCGTCGCCGTAGACATCCGCGCGGTCGTCGACATCTGTTCGGCGTTCCTGCCGGACATGATCGACCGCAGGGACGGGACCATCGTCAACGTGGCCAGCACGACTGCGTTCCAGCCCGTTCCGTCGCTCGCGGTGTATGCGGCCGCCAAAGCATTCGTTCTGAGCTTCAGCCAGTCCCTGTGGTACGAGTCTGCCAAGAACGGAGTCAGGGTGTTCGCACTCAATCCCGGGCCGACCCGCACCGAATTCTTCGATGTCATCGGAGACTCCGCCGCAGCGACCGGTACCTACCAAACACCGAACGAAGTCGTGGACACTGCCATGCGCGCACTCGACGCCAGAAGGTCTCCGCCGCAGGTGATCTCGGGCCGACGAAATACTGTTCAGGCCATCGCGGCGGGTCTGGTCCCCGCGCGAATTCTGTTGCCCGCCCTCGCGCGCATGCTTCACTAGTACGGTTCCGAACGCGGCGTTCTCCCGACTCCCCCACCGAAATGTAGTGTCACGAACATGGCCAGGGTCTCCAGATTCACACTCGCCGATCGGCAGGAAGCGGTCGCGCGCGCCTTCGGCGGTGCCGAAAGCCCAGCGAGCGTGGCGACCTCGCTGGGTATCCACACCACCACGCTCTATCGCTGGGCCGGATCGTCGACCACCGACGAGCCCGGGCCCGCAGCGGCCCGACTGATCGAGGCCACCCAGGAGCTGTTGCGTCACGCCGACTACTCGGACATCACGATCGAAAGCGTTGCTGCCCGATGCGGTCTCGCACCGAGAACGGCGTTCCACCACTTCCCCACCAAACGTGAGCTGTTCCAGGCGGCGGTCGACGACGCCGCCACCGTACTGATCGGCCGCATTCACGAGGGCTCGATCGCCGCGACGTGGCCCGACTCGCCACTCGAGCAATTGCAGACGTTTCTTCACATCGCGGCAGCGAGCATCTACGACACCCCGCGTACCCATGTGCTGTTCCGCAATCTCGGAGTACCGAGATCCGAGGGCTCGGCAGAACGCTGGCACGACAGCTTCGTCGATGCGATCGCACAACTACTGAGGGCCGCGGCGGAAGCACGACAGATTCGCAGCGACACGGACATCGTCGCGACCGCACACCTCCTCACCGGCACCATGCGAGGGATTCACACAGCAGTATTCGAGGGCACGGACGCTGCCACCGCATTGAGCCTCGTCGACAGGGTTCACTTGTTGGTCCCACCTCGCTGACATCAAGTACGAGTCGAATACCTGAGCACAACAACGGAATTACGGTTCGGTGAAGGGCCGGTCGCACTACGCCCGCGAACGAAAATCATCTCGAGCCGGACCTGCTACCTCGACTTGTACTTCTCTCGGTGTGGTCATCGATCTCTCTCGGACAACCCCGCCCATACGCCGTGACGTTCCTCGAACGTCATGCAATGGTCGTAACACGAGTCGATGACCGGACACGCCGTGCAGATCAGCTTGGCGGCGCGTTCGCGCTCGGACTGTTCGCGACTGCTCTCGTTTCCGTCGCCGTAGAACAGATACCCGAAGCCGCGACAGTGTGCGTCTGCCTGCCATACCCACTGTTCGACCAGTGGCACCAGCACTTTCCGATTCCCTCTGTTCATTGCTTTCGACCCAGTCTTCTTTCACTGCGCACGATGGGCCCCGAGGCGTCCTGCCTCGGGGCCGATCGATCAGTCCGTGGTGATGACTTTCCCTCGAGTTTCGGGAACCAGAAGGCACCCGAGCATTCCCACGACCGCTCCGATGACTCCGAACCCCATTGCACGATGGATGTTTCCGTCGGCCAGCATGATCGCGAACAGCGGAAACAGTCCCGACCCGATACCGCGTGCCACGTAGTACGTGGCACCCGAACCGAGGGCTCGGTAGCGCGTGGGGTAGAACTCCGATATCCAGGTGCCGATCACACCGAATCCCGCATAGCCGATGGCACAGCCGGCCAGAGCTGCTGTGGCGGCGGTCCACACACTGCCCGTACCGGCAGGCATCTCGGTGTCCGACCCGATCGACAGAAACAGCCCGAATCCGACCACACCTACTGCACAGGACCAGAATGTGGATCCGCGGCGACCGATCCTGTCCGACAACGCTCCGAACGTGATGTACGAAGCGATGCCGAGCACAGTTCCGATCGAAAGCACGATCGTCGCCCAGCCCAACGACAACCCGGCGTATTCGCGCAGGTAGGTGGGACCGAACGTGATGTAGCAATAGCTGGCGGCGAAAATTCCGGTGGTGGCAAGGGTCAGGAACAGTCCACCGACGATCGTTCGACGCTTGTCGGCCGCGCTCGTCAGCTGCTGCGCTTCGGTAGGTTCCACGGCGACCAACGGCGGTGCGTCCTTGGCTGCGCGCCACACCTTGGATTCCGGCAGCATCCGGAAAGCGAACAGCCCCACTGCGACGCTCATGGCTCCGATGATGACGAAGCCGGTACGCCAACCGGATTCCGATCCAAGCGTAGTGATGGTGCCGAACAGAATTGCCTGAGTGATAAGAGTTCCGCAGATGAACATCCCCTGCAGAACACTCCCCATCAGTCCTCGGTTTCGCGTCTTCCACGTCTCGGTGAACATCGCGAAGATGACGCCAAAGGCACCGCCCATCGCCACACCTGCCAATACGCGGGTCAGGGTGAAGAGCTCGAAGCTGTCGAGGAATGCACCGACGATCGCCAGCACGCCGTAGATGGCGGTGAACGCGACGTAGGTCGGCCGACGGCCCCAACGATCGGCGGTCCAGCCGAACAGGAAGCCGCCGGCAATCGACGCGATGCTCTGAGCCGTGATGACGCCGACCACAGCCTGAGTCGATACCGCGAACGAATCGGCGAGATCCCTCAACGGGTAGCTCAACAGGTTCAGTTCCATGCTCTCGATGAGGGCACCGGTGATGGCGAAGCCGAGAACTATCTTTCGTTCCTTCGGCGTGTACGCGTTCTCGGCGTTGAGCCGGCTCTCCCCCACTGCGCTGGTCGACTTCACAGTGCTCCGACCTTCCCTGCGCGAGCCCTGACCTTGTTGGTCATCGACCCGATTCCCGTGATGCTGCTGGTGATGACATCGCCGTCGGTGAGGAACCGCTGAGGCGTCATACCCAGGCCGACACCCGCGGGTGTCCCGGTGAAGATCAGATCGCCGGGGTAGAGGGTGACCTCCGACGATATGTACTCGATCAACTCCGGAATCGAGAAGACCAGGTCCCCGGACGTTCCGTCCTGGACGAGTTCATCGCCGATCCAACACTTCAACGACAGCCGATCGAGGTCCTCGAACTCGTCGGGAGTCACCAGCACCGGCCCGATCGGCGCGTAGTTTCGAAACGACTTGCCGAAGCTGTACTGCGGAGTGCTTCCCTGCAGCTGGACCTCTCTGTCCGAGATATCCTGCCCCACAGTCAACCCCGCGATGCAACTCCATGCGTCGTCCTTCGAGACCCTGGCTGCTTCGCGTCCGATGACCGCCACCAATTCGACCTCCCAATCGACGGAGTCGCCCGACAATTCGACGTCGGCGTCCGGTCCGGCGATCGCCGACGGGAACTTGGTGAACAACAGCGGGACCGTCGGCAGCGGTGATCCTGCCTCGCGGGCATGGTCGACGTAGTTGAGCCCTACCCCGATCACCTGACGTGGTCGGGGGCTCAC
The DNA here is from genome assembly GCF_002259365.1 of Rhodococcus sp. 14-2496-1d. Taxonomy (NCBI): domain Bacteria; kingdom Bacillati; phylum Actinomycetota; class Actinomycetes; order Mycobacteriales; family Nocardiaceae; genus Rhodococcus; species Rhodococcus sp. 14-2496-1d. The sequence continues at coordinate 53,742 of NZ_NPFV01000010.1, forward strand.
CGGACCCACGTCGGCAGTGCCCGAAGACGCGGCCGGGTGATCGGGGTTCACCGCCGCGGCCCACGCTGTGAACTCCTCCCAGCGCTCGAAGATGTCTTCGATACGGTGGCCGAACCTCTCACCGCTGAGCCGAGCAACGTCGATCTCGGCCCCACCGTGCAGCAAGGTGAGCCGACCCGCATGATTGGCGATACGCATTGTCGAATCCTGTTCTGAGACTGTCGTTGGGCAACACTATGATTGGGACGATTGGTCGCTGACGAGTCGGTAGGTGGACCAGCGCGCGTGTGCACCGATCCTGTCGACCGCCGCCGATACCGAACCTGTCGGGGACACCGCCAGCGATCCGTACTGCTCGATGACCACGAACACGGACGGTCGCTCGTCGGCCGCGGCGGCGCTGCCGGCCGCTTTTCCCTCCGCGGTGCTGTCTTTCGCCGACGCGGCGACCGCGTCCGTTTCGTAGACCGCGACTCCCTCGGCCAGACCGCTCTCGATCGTCGCCCTCGCGATGTCCTCCACCGCCTCGACGAGCGACCCGTTCATGCCCACCCCACCGGTGATCCGGCCCAACAGAATTCGGCCGGTTCGGCCCAGCCCTCCGCGGAAGCGTCGAGTTCCCACCGTTCTCTCGTTCTGGCGGAACAGCGCTACCGCATTTTTCGTGCGCGGTGTCGGTGAATCCAAGGCGGCGAGATACTCCGGGCTCGTCAGTACCTCGACCGAGTCCGTCTCGTAGATGGAGAAGTACTCGACTCGGGCAGCCCCTCTGTCGGGATCCTCGACGAATCGACGGGCGTTGCGGAAACCGGTGACAGCGAGCCTTTCCGGGAAGTGCTCACGTGAGTACCAGTCGTCGAATTCCGGAACATCGTCGCGGTCGACGGCAATTACGTTCATCAATGCGCCGGTCATCAGAACAGACCCTGCCGCTGTTGAAATTTGGTGGGCTTGCCCAACGTCTCGCCATCGCGGCCGACCCACGCTGCGACAGCGTCGATCATGAAGGACAGAGTAGTGGAGGGATATCCGAACTCCTTCTGCAGTGCCGTTCCATCCATCACGTACGAGGTACCCGTCTCGGTCCCCACGAATCTCGGTTCTTTGCCCAGGATTTCGCCGAATCGGTGCGCAAGCCATCGAATGGACACGATCTCCGGCCCGGTGATGTTCAGCCTCCGTGGCGGCGAGCTGGCAAGCGTCAGCGATCGAATCGCGTAGTCCGCGACATCGCGTTGCCAGATGACGCTGGCATGGCCCATCTCGAGTGGGATCTCGGATCCATCCTGAACTGCCTGCGCAATTTCCTGGAGCACTCCGTACCGGGTCTCGATCGAGTATCCGAGCCGGAAGATCAGCAAGGGCGTCCCGAACTGGAGGGAGTGGTACTCGAACACGCGCTCGCGTCCGACGCAGGATGCCGCGTATTCACCGATGGGGTCGACCGGATCGTCTTCGCGCGAACCGCCCGTGGCGACATCCGCCAGCGGGTACGTCACCAGGGTGGAGAACGCAACGATTCTGCTGTCGCGATACTTGGTGGCGACCCGACCCGGCAGATAGGCATTCATCGCCCATGTGAACGACTCGTTGCCTGTCGTGCCGAACTTGTTGCCTGCCATGAAGATTACGTTCGCGGCCTCGGGTAGGGCCTGTAGCTGGTCGTCGTCGGTCAGATCCGCGGCAACGCACTCGACGCCGTTGCGCTCGAGAAACGCACGGGTACGCACGTCCGAGAACCGAGCGACGCCGAAGATGCGCTTGTCGGTACCCGCTGCCTCCGCGGCGCGCTTGGCCATCACCGCCACGCTCGGGCCGACCTTGCCACCCACGCCCAGCACTGCAATGTCACCCACGATGGTCCGCATTGCGTCGATCAGTTCCTGCGACGGCGTTGCGAGCGCCTCTTCGATGGCGTCGACTCCGTCGAACTCGGTGTCCTTTTGCCGGGTTTCTTGCGTGATGCTCACGTGTTGTCCTCTCGTTGTGACCTGTGACATACATCGTGACCCACAATCAACCCACGCAACACCGGTCATATCGCTACCCGAAGAGCGGAAACTATGTGGGTTTCCCACAGTAGGGTGATGGAATGCGGAGTTACCACCGATCGATCGACGAACTGGTCGACGAGGCAGTCGGACTCATCTGGAACACGTACCGCGGTTATTCGAACGACGTGCTCAGCCGGAGCGAACTCGACTATTTCGTCCGTCGCAACATCGAGGTGGTGCTGGACTGCGTAGGACGCGGTGTCACGCCGTCCGGCGAGGAACTGGGCCATGCCCGCGAACTGGGTATCTCGCGGGCGCAAGAGGGTGTACCGCTCGAGTCGGTCATTCAAGCGTTTCGCTCGACCGAGCGAGTACTGCTGCTGCATGTACTCCGTAGCCAGGACAGCGCGACGGGGACGACACCGACCGAACTCGCCCTCTCCTGCTTCGACGCGCTCACCAATTCGATGATCGACGCCTACCGTGAGGCCTCGTCCGTGATCGACGCAGTGACGCGCCGAGCCGAGGACGAACTGGCGACAGCACTGACGAACGGCTGGGACGTGGACACTCAGGAGTTGAACCGGTGGACCAGCGTGCTCGGGGTCGATCCGAACGCCGCGCACGTGTGCGCGATACTCACAATGGCCGACAGTGCAGATCCTCTTGCCGGCCAACGACTTCGACGTCAGGTGAGCAGTGCGCTGACCACCGCACGCCTCGGCCCCTCGATATTCGGGGAAGCAGACGGCAGCCTGATCGTCTTCGTACCGCTTCCCGACGGGCCGTCCTCGCTCGGAGCGCTCGACACCGTGGTGACAACATTGCTGAGGCATACCGCCGACTGTCTGGCGGTGTCCGTGGGCGAAAGCACGTCCTCCTTGAGAACCGTCCATCGGTCCTTCACACAGGCGAGTGCGGTTCGCAACGCTTCCAACCCCGACCTGACGTCGAGAACCCTGGTGCACTACGCCGATGTACTGCTCGACATCCTCATCAACAGCGATGTGGAAGCACGAGAGAAGTTCGAGATCGACCGCGTCGGACCCATCCGTAACGCGGCGCACCTGATGGACACGATCACCGCTCTGGCCGAATCCAACATGTCGCAATCCGCCACCGCCAAAAGGCTTTACGTACACGTCAACACCGTGTCTGCACGGTCGAAACGAATACAGGAACTGACCGGTCGAAATCCGCTGGTCTTCAACGACCTGGTCGAGTTGTATCTCGCGTCGCGCGTGGTGGTACGAACCCGCACTTCCTGACGAACAGCCGAGTTGCGCATCTCCGGCACGGACCGCGGGACCAGTGTGGCCCGGCCTCCAATATGCTCGGTCGGTGAGAACTCGGATGATGGAGTCGAATCTTCGACATGCGCCGCTTGCGGGCGTGGCCCCGAATACCCTCTATCGCATCATGGCGCTTCGGGTCGCGGTGTTCGTCCACGAGCAGAAGATCGTCGACGAGGCGGAACTCGATGGCGCGGACCTACTTCCGACGACGGAGTTGTTCTGGATCCAGGACGACCAAGGCGAGGTGGTGGCCACTCTTCGCGTCCTCGTCGACGACACGGTTCACATCGGACGGGTCGCGACCGCAGCTCATGCGCGCGGTAGCGGCTACGCAGGCGAACTCGTCGATGCCGCACTGACGGCCTACCCCGGGGTAGTCGAAATCTCCGCGCAAGCGCACCTCGAGAAATGGTACGAGCGCTTCGGATTCGTTCGAGTGGGAGAGCAGTACCTGGAAGCGGGAATCCCGCACGTGAAGATGCTCACCCGGGATGCAGACCCCCGATAGATCACGCGGACGACTACGGCTGCGCAGGGCGGCCCAGTCGGTAGCCCTGCAGCAAGTCCGCCCCGATCGACATGGCCGCCGCGAGGTCCTCGTCGGTATCCACACCCTCGAACACGCATCGGGCGCCGGTCTTGCGCGCGAACTCGAGCACCAGTTCCGCCAAAGCCAGCTTCGCCCGATTCGCCCTCATCTCGTGGACGACGAAGGCATCGAGTTTGACGATCTCGGGTTCGAGCAGAACGAGGTGCCGCATTCCCGCGTACCCCGATCCCAGATCGTCGACCGCCACGCCCACCCCGCCGCGTCGAAGCTCGGCCAGGACGGACACCACCGCGTCCTCGTCGACGAGGGCGGCATGCTCGGTGATCTCGACAACCAATGGCCGACATCGCCCGGCATCGAGCAGCACGTCGACCAGAGCCGAGTCGACCAACAGCGTTGCAGCGCTGAGATTCACCGCAACGAAAGGCCCACTCGGCAGACGAACGGATTCCTCCAGTGCTCTGACCGCCGCCGATCTGTCGAGCGCAGGCCCCAGGCCACAGTGCGCAGCATCGGCAAACCATGCTTCGGTATCACCGCCGCCGGGCGGAAAACGAGAAAGAGCCTCGTATCCCTCGATCGCACCGTCATCGGCTCGAACGATCGGCTGAAAGACGATCTGCGGACCACCGCACGCAATCACGGCCTCCACCCGACGCCTCGCACGCAACAGTGTCGAATGCAGCGGCGTCGAGGCACCTCTAGTCGACGACACGGGTCGTCGAATACATCGGAGAAAGCAGTTCGGCCGCGACCTCGGTCAGTCGACGCTGCATGCTGCCAGAGGAAGATCGGCGAATCGGTCCATCAGGAACTGGGCAGCCTCGCCGCCGTAGCCGTCGATCAGCTGCGGTCCGAAGTGGTTGGGCAACACAGCACCCTGCAGGATCGGCGGCAGCGAATTGGTTCGGAACTCCACCCGGGCACCGAGCGCACACCAGTCGTACGCCAGTTGCCTGGCCTGGCCGTACGGCACCGTGTCGTCATTGATTCCGCTGGTGATCATCACCGGAGCATTCGGCGTACTGCGGCCGATTCGTTGCTCGTCGAAGATCGCTCCGGCCTGCGGGATCCCACGCAGGTTCTCCAACATGGACTTTCCGTCCTTCGTCAGCGTCTCCGTGCGCAGGAACGGGTGCTCGAGAATCGTGTCGCCGATGCATTCCGTCGACAGCTCGTTCAGCACCGCCTTGCCCTGATCGGTGAGTCGCTCGTCCACGAGCGGGCGCAGACTCGGGTCGCGTTCGACGAATCCGTTGAGGGCATAACCGATCACACCACCGATCAGTGTTCCGTCGACGGTCTTCAACACCTCGAGCAGATCGGCCGTCGGAGCCCCGGCCCACGTCCCCTTCAGATTCAGCTCCGGCGCGTACTCCCCGGCGAGTTCCGCGGCGGCCGCGGCAGCCCCACCGCCCTGCGAGTAACCCCAGATGCCGATCGGTGCATTCGCGTCGCCGCCCAATTCGACTGCAGCCCGGGCACCGTCGAGAACTGCATGCGCCTCCTCCACCCTGTTCACGTACGTGTGCAGGCCGGGCGTTCCCAATCCGATGTAGTCGGTGACGAACACGTTCGCCCCCATCGACCCCCACAGCGTCGACGACAGCAGTTCCTGATTGAACGAGATCGACGGTGGTTGTGTCACAGCGTTGATGGAGGTGGGAAACGCTCTCGACGGGGCACATTGATCGCCCTGCCCGACGGTTCCCGGGGCGACGACGATGGTCGGTCGCGGGCCTGCTCCACGCCACGGCACCTCGGTCTCGACGAACGTGCCCGACACGACCACCGGCGTATCGTCCTGCGTACGCGAGGTGTACAACACCCGCTGCGCCTGGGCCGGATACGAGCCGTCGTTACCCGGCAGTGCAGCGAACAACGACATCGGCTGGGTTCGGTCGACGGATCCAGGGCTGTCGGTCGGCTGGGCAGGCGGGACGTAGAAGTCGTCGACGGGATCGGCGTGCGCGGCCGAGGCACCGAGTGCGGTCACCGAGGACGCGAGTACGGCGGTGACGACAACACCGATCATGCTGCGATACAGATGCATTGGGCTCTTTCTGCTGAGGGGTCAGACAATCGTGTCGAGGTCGCGGGCGACGATGTTGTCCAGCGCTCGTTCGGCCAGCGCCGCGATCGTCATGGACGGGTTGCAGGCCGCAGTGTTGCCCGGCATCAACGCACCGTCGAGAACGTACAGTCCGCGTTGACCGTGAACACGGCCGTCGAGGTCGCACACCGGGCCCATGTTCGCCCCGCCCAACGGATGCCAGGTGGAGGGGAACACGGCATTGGTATCGGTGAGGATGCTGCCCGAACCTGCGATGCGACGCACCGTCGGATCGATGGAACCGTCCTGAATGACGGAGTCGCCGTTGGCCGGCCAGTACAGCTGGGCTCGGTCGCGCGTGGAATCGTAGGCGACGTGGCCGCGACCGTCACTGACTCCGTAGCCGACGATCATCGTGCTGTGGGCATCCACACCCAACGGCGGAATGGATGCCTGAATGACCGTGTGCGCGGTGCGCGGATCGTCCCAGTTCAAGCTGCCGAACACCACCGGACCGCCCTGCGGCGTACCGAACTGCTGCTCGATACTCGACCACACGTAGATGCGATCGGCGTTGGTACCCCAGCCCTGCCCGAGCTGGTCCGGTAGATCCGGGATGGCACCGGTGGCCCCGGCGCGGACCAGCAGCTTTGTGGTGTTCAGACTGCCTGCGGCCATGATCAGCGCACCGGTAGTGAGGATCTTGTTCTCCAACACCGTTCCGGCGGAATCGATTCGGTCGACATGGACGGTCCAGCGACCGTCAGTGGCGCGCTCGACGTGCGTGACGTTGTGCTGCGTTGCCACGGTGGCCAGCCCGGTTGCCTCGGCAGCGGCGATGTAGGTGACGTCGACGGAATGCTTGCCGCCGTTGTTCACTCCGAATGCGCCCGCACCGTTGGTGTACGACGGCTTCATCACCCCGCGGGTTTCGTCGAGGGCGTAGTTCCAATCGATCGGCATCGGAATCTTCGACACCGGCAGACCCGCCCGCCGCGCACTGTCCGCGAACACCCGTGCCGCTCGATAATTGGGCGTTGCGATCAACTCGTCAGGGGCCTGCGCGAGCTGCAGCATCCGCGCGACGCGGGGGTAGTGGACCGCGTTCAGCGTGGCCCAGTCGAGGTCGATCGGAAAGTGAGTCTCGAAGACGGCCTGCGAGGGCTGCAGCGTCATTCCCTGGTAGATCAGCGACCCGCCGCCCACTCCGGCTGCACACAGAGCGGTCATGTTGTCGCCGGAGACTGCCTCGAGCAGGCCGACGTACGGATCGAACGGAACCGGTCTCCCGAACAGGTTCGGGCTGGAGCCGTACCAGAGCATCCGCTTGTCCGGCGCGGTCGCGTTGGGGAAGGTATCGGCATTCGGCCCTGTGGGCCAACGCCTTCCGCGTTCGAGCACCAGAACCGGGATGCCTGCCTCCGCCAAGCGCAGCGCCGCGACACCGCCCCCGAACCCCGATCCGATCACGACGACTCGATGGTCCTCACGGGTGATCGGGACCTGAACCCTCGAACGCGGGGCGGCCTGCGCTGCACCGGTAACCGACGCCACGGCAGCAATCCCGGCCATCGCGGTCGCGCCCAGAAATGACCGGCGATTCAGTGTCGACACGTTCCCCCCAAGAGATTGCGGCAACGTACATCGAAACCCGAGTTACGTGTACGCGTCGTGCAAAACTAGACAGAAGGGGACTTGGGTGTCAAGTTTTCGACGCTATGAAAAGGGCAGAACCGGGATCAACCATCGTTCGAGGTAGCGCCGCAACCCGTCGTCGTGGTGAATGGTGGGGTCGTCGAACAGAATCACCGACAGCCCCACACGCACGATGACGCCGTCGATGCCGTGGAACTGTGCGGAATCGAAGCCCGGATTGCGCTCGATGTAACCGTCGAGAAACTGGCGTACCACCGGTTGTGCGCGATCCATCATGTCCGGGTCGAACAGTGGGTTCGCGTTGCCCGAGCGCAACAACGAGTTCAGAACCGGTTCGCGCCGAATGAGATTGCGCGCAGCGACCACGGTCTCGACGATGAACTCCGTCGGAGTCTCGGCCTGATCGGCCTTGTCCCTGATACCGCCCAGCACGTCGACGATCAGTCCCACCATCGCCTCGGAGACCATGTCCTCACGAGTGGTGAAGATCGAATACACCGTCTGCCGCGTGACACCCGCAGCACGCGCCGCAGCCGCGATCGTGACACCCTCGAAGCCGCTCTCGGCGATCAACCCGAGGGTGGCATCGAGAATCTTCTGCTTGGACCGCACGGTCCGATTATGACGGAATTCGAGCGTTGCGGCCTCATCCGATGACGGGGCGGAGACGATAAGCTCGCACCTGTTCATCGAATGGGGGTTCACACGTGAGCGAGAAGACGACACCCGGGGCGACGCTGCGCACCATCACCGGCACCACCAGCGGAGACCTCGAAGCGGTCGAAGCCGACGGGTTGATCCACGCCCGGGGAATTCCCTATGCCACCGCCACGCGATTTCGTCGGCCCGAACCGATCGACACCCCGGATACGACGCGCGATGCCACCCGCCGCGGACCGGTCTGCATTCAACTGCCGTCCCGGATAGACAATGTCACGGGCCCGATGGTCGACGGGCTCGAACAGAGCGAGGACTGCCTCGTGTTGTCGGTGACCGCTCCCTCTGTGGCGGAGGGACTTCCGGTGATGGTGTGGCTGCACGGCGGCGGCTACGTCTCCGGCGGCGGGGAAGCCGAGAGATACGACGCCGACCACCTCGTTCGGGAGGGCGTCGTGGTGGTCAGTGTCACCTTCCGGCTCGGTGGATTCGGTTACCTGACCCCGAAAGGCTCAGGGGACAGCAACATCGGGGTGGAGGATCAGATCGCAGCACTGCGCTGGGTGTCGATCAACATCGCTCGATTCGGTGGTGACCCGCGCAACGTGACGTTGTTCGGTCAGTCTGCGGGCGGCGATGCCGTCCTCGCGCTGATGGCGTGCGAGTCGGCTGCAGGGTTGTTCTCGAGGGCAATCGTGCAGAGCGCGCCCTTAGGGTTGCGATCGGGCCGTTCGGCTCTGTACGACACAGCCCGAAAGGCTTTCGCAGCGCACTTTCGTACCGACCCGGCCACCGCTCCCGCGTCGGATGTGCTCGATGCGGAGCGTGCCGTGACGCGTGCCGTGCGCAGGTTCGGTGCCGCAGGCGGAATGCCGTTCGGGCCGGTTGCTCACCTCGAGCCCCTGGCCGGTGACCCCGACGCCGCCCTACGCAGAACTGCTCCTGGCGTCGAACTTCTGATCGGTCACACCAGAGACGATGCTTCACCGTTCGTGGACGTCGTATCGAACATGTTGTGGCTGAACAGGTTCGGTATCGTCAGTTCGGTACTGACCGCTCCGGTCGTCCGTCTCGTCACCAACCTGTTGTTCGGCGTCGACGGCATGGTGAAGATGTGGCACCGCGCCGGTGGTCAGGTCGCGTCATACCGAATCGACTGGGCACCGAAGGGCGCACCCTTGGGAGCCTGCCACAGCATCGATTTGCCGTTGCTGTTCGGTGACGCGTGGTGGGACGCACCGATGTTGGCCGGCTATGCTCCGCCGGAGGCATTGGCCGCCAAGGTACGGCGGACATGGGCCGCGTTCGCCAAAGAAGGAGTGTCCGGGCTACCTGGGCGCTCCATGGTGTTCTGACCGGGCCCACCCTCTCCGACTTTCAGAGCTGCGTTTCGGCGAACACACCGGCAACGACGAAGCCTCCGGCAATGGCGCAGCCGGCCACTCGGGTGCGGCGCGGAAGGTACGCGGTCAAGGCGAATGCACCGGTGTCCCATACGTCGACGGCCACCCCGGCACGCAGAAGGGGGCGCACCAACTTCGGTGCGTACTTCGTGGCTGCGTACAGCCCGCCACCGATGTAGATCTCGCGAATCCCGAAGGTGCGGGCGGCCGCTCGCGTGGTCGCCACTGCGGCGTCGGGGCCGGCGAGCAGTTCGTTGGCGCGGGTGGGAGCGATCATGTGGGCGACGCCGATGGCGGCGCGGCCCAACCCGACGATTTCGGGCAGGCGTCGAACAAGCGTGGAGCCGATGGCCATGAATGCATTCCTCAATTCGTCGAGACAGCGCTGTCGCGTGCCAGCCGCCGGAGCAGACCGACAGGCTTCTTGATACCGAAGGCCACGATGGTGACCCGACCGTCGTCGTGATTCCACTGCAAGAGGGCCGACCCCTCGTCCACGGCCCCCTCGAGTACGGTCGGGTCACCCTGCAGCGGCAGGGGGCCGACAACCTTGATCGGCAACCCGAGGATCTCGGTCCAGAAGTAGTCGTCGGTGGGGGCGCAGGTCGGTTCCACGCCCAGCGCGGATGCCGCAGCCACTTTGCCCTGTGCAACGGCGTTGGACCAGAACGGAGCTCGGGCCGACGCGTCACGGAAGTAGGTGACGTCCCCGGCGGCGAACACGCCGGGAGCGGTGGTGGCACACTGCTCGTCGATGGCGACGCCCCGAGCATCTGCGATCCCGGTGCCCTCCAACCAGTCCGTCTCGGGAAGATCGCCCGCGCAGGTGACCACGAGATCGGCTGTGCGCGTGCCGTCACCGAGTTCGATGCCGGTCACCGAATCCCCGGTCAGGCCAACCGGCCCGTCGGCCAGGACGAACTCGATCGACCATTCCTTCGCGCGCCGGGCGATCGCCTCGGACAGAAACGGCCCGAGGAGCCGCTGCAGCGGTGGATCGACATCGACGACGGTGACCTCGACACCGCGAGCGGCGCACGCGGTGGCAACTTCCAGACCGAGGAAGCCAGCGCCGACGACGATCGCGGTTCGAGCCTCGTCCAGCTTCGGACGCAGCGCCCGGACGTCGGCGAACGTCCGTAAGACGTTCTCGCCCATCTGATCCGGGCCGGCGATACGACGGGCCGACGCCCCGGTCGCCACGATGAGCGCGTCGTAGGCGACATCGGTGCCGTCGGCCGTGGTCACGGTGCGTCGATCGGTGTCGACCGATACGGCGCGATCGACGACGGCAGTGATGTCGAGATCGGACAGATCCCACGTTTCCGCCTCGGCCCCATCGCCTTTGAGCACGTGCTTCGACAGCGGCGGCCTGGCGTAGTAGCCGTCGGCGTCGGCACCGATCACGGTGAGTGCGCCGTCATGTCCTCGCGCGCGCACCTCACGGGCTGCGGTGCAGCCCGCGATGGAGTCTCCGACGATGACGATCCGACGTTCTGTGGTGCTCACTTGCTCTCTCGGAGCGCGGCCACCGGACAGACGCCGACGGCCGATCGTGCGGCAGCCTGCTGGTCATCCGGAATGTCGTTGTCGTCGAAGGCATAATGAAGCTCGCCCTCGTCATCGAGGCTGAAGACCTTCGGAGCTTGATCGGCACAGATTCCATGACCTTCACATCGATCCCAGTCGACGTCGATTCTCATTGCGGTGTCCCTTCTGCAGCCACCAATTTCAGCGGCAGGCGTTCGTATCGGTGAATGACGTTGTTGACGGCCCGTTTCGGTGTTCCCGAGGGGACGAATCTTTCGACCCTGCGCGCCAGTACCCGAAGCATGGTCTGCGCCTCGAGCCGAGCCAGACCCTGACCTGCACACCCGTGCACTCCGGATCCGAATCCGAGTTGCCGAGCGGCGTCACGGGTGACGTCGAATGCATCGGGGTTGTCCCACTCGCGTTCGTCCCGGTTTGCCGACGCGTAGATGACCAGCACGCGTGCACCTTTCGGGATTCGCGATCCATCGATCTCGACGTCGCGCACGGCCCGACGTGAGAACGCTCGGATGGGTGACTCGTATCGGACGACCTCGTTGACGGCGTTGGGGATCAGGTCCGGGTCCTGTCGGATGGCCTGCCATTGCTCGGGGTGGCGAGCGAACAGAGCGAGTGCGCCGGAGATCGCTCCGATCGTCGTATCGAGCGATGGGCCGAGGTAGTCGATCATCAATGCCGGACATGCGGACTTGCCGATCCTGTTCTCGTCGGCGGCTTTCAGCACGTCGTCGCCCATGCTCCCGGGGAGCACCGATCTCTGCCGCACCACCTTCTTGGAAAACGCGAGCATCTCGGTGGCGGCCTTCACGGCCGTGACGGAGTGACGATTGACGGGCCCGAGCGAGTCAAATGTTGCTCCAGCCCAGCGGAGAAGCTCCTCGCGACCGTCTTCGGGCCACCCCACGAGGTCGGGCACGACGGACATCGGCAACGCCGTGGCGAGATCGTCGACACCGTCGACGAACGTCTTGCTCAGGGCCGCATCGACGATGCTCTCCGCCTTCTCCTCCACTGCGGCCGACATCTTTCGCACGGCCTTCGGCGTCAAGCGGTGCGCGAGGACCGCACGCTTGGTCGCGTGCTCCTCACCGTCGCTGTTGAGCGTCGTGCCGCGTCCGAGCCTGTTGGCAACCGGATTGAGTGCGACTCCGTCGCCCGAAATGAAGGTCTCGTCGTCGAGCAGCACTGCCTTGCACTCTGCATAGCGTGAGATGGCGAACGCCTGCTGCCGTGGTAACCACACCACTGGGCCGAGCGCCCGGAGCCTCGCGTAATGCGGGTACGGATCGAGGATCGCATCGGTGGAGTAGATGTCGGTGCGGTACTCCGGGATCGTTGCGTTCGTTGTCATGGGGTCCTTCGCCAGGAAGAGTAAGTTCGCGCTGCCCAAACGGGTTATTGACGATATCGTCACCCATGACACAGCCGCCCGTCAAGCTTTTTGACGAATTCGTCATGATTCGAACGCGATAGGCTACCCTCACGCACACCGCAGAGCAGGAGCAGACCGTGACCGAAGGCAACCGCGTCGAGCGCCGCAAGGCACGCACCAGAGCCGCGCTGGTCCGCGCAGCTCAAGGGCTTCTCGCCAGCGGAAACACCAACGCACCGGTCCTCGAGATCACACAGGCAGCCGACGTCAGCAACGGATCGTTCTACAACTACTTCGAGAGCAAGGAAGAGCTGTGGCAAGCGGCCATCGACTCCGCCCTCGAATCGGCAGGTGACTATCTCGACTCGCTCACCGTCGACCTGGACGATCCGGTCGAAAAGTTCACCCAGTCCTTTCGATTGTCCGGACGGCTCTTCCGCCTCGAACCGGAACTGAGTCGTGTCCTGCTCAACTCCGAGGCCGCGGCATTCGCCGCAGCCGGGGGCCTGGCCCCGCGTTCGCGTCGTGATATCGAATCAGCCGCCGCACAAGGACGATTCGATGTGGACGACGCGGATGTCGCACTTGCCATCGTGGCCGGTTCTCTGCTGTCGATGGGCCGACTGCTGCTCGCCCAACCCGAGCGCGACGAAGCGGCAACCGTGGACGGCACGACACAGCGCGTTCTACGGGCACTCGGAATCTCTGCAGACGAAGCCGAAATCCTCTGCAGCCGAGAACTTCCGACGTCGTACAGCGGCGGAGTTCACGCAGCGATCGACCCCTCGGGCCAGCCGATCACATAGCCGACCAGAGTCAGTCGTCCACGGCCCTGAGCGCGACGCTCAGCGCCTCTTGCGCCGATATGTCCGCGTCGATCGCACTGCGCAACTCGGCATCGTCGAGGTCGACCGACAACGGGACATCGGTGTCGGACTGTCCACGTAGATCGGCCAGTACGTGCTCCCGATCCTTTGCTCGCCGATAGTCGGCAAGGGCCTCGTCCTGCTTCTCTCGTGCGGTGGCCACGACGTCAGGCCCGATGGTGTCGCGCGGGGACGTGTGCAGGCATCTCGACAGGCACCGGTGCGGCTCCGCGTTCGACCTTACGATCACTACCTCGCGTGCTCATCTTCATGAAGTTCTGCAGTTCGTCGTGGATAGGTGTGTCGGTCATGAGACTCGACCTTCTCGACCTACGATGCGCAGGTCGGTTCGGTTTCGCTGAACCATTGTGTGCGCTGAACGAGCGGCGTGACACCGACCCTACGGCCTTTCCTCCCACTCGGTCCACGCTGCGCCGAACATCGTCGACCGGAACTTCGTTGCTATCGACGAGCGAGGGGCTCGGAGTCTACTGTCGGTCACACGTCGACTAGGTCGATCGCGAAGAAGCGGCAGTCGATGGCCGACCCTCCGTACACAGCGGACGGTAGCGGCGACTCGAACCTCGGCAAACCTTCCTACCGAGGACACATGCTGTTGGCCCGGCGCACGTGCGGCAGCGGCATTCGACGTACAGGATCGAGACCCAGTGCTCACCTACAGCTTCAACCTCGATTACCGCGGCATCTGCCCGATCTGTGAGCAGATCACGTTGGGAGAGAACGTCATCGATTCGCAGGCGGTCGGACCGACCAACAGCCGCATCTATGCCTCCTGTGACGCCTGCGGATGGGAAGGGCCCGGCTGACAGCTCAGCCGATCACCGGCTTGCGGTCCTTCGTCAATTCGTCGAGTTCTGCCTGCATCGCCGAGTGCACGCGGTGCGCGAAATCCTCTGCGGACTCGTCGGGCTCGGGACGCATCGGCGCCAGAACCGACGTCTGAAGCTTCGTCGGTAGAGGTAGATACGGAAGCAACCCGACCACCCCCACATTCACGCCCCAGGGAATGGATACCGACAGCGGCAGCGTCTTGACCCGAAATGCCGTCTTGTCCAATCGGAGCGCCTTGGCGATACGACGTCCACTGCTGAGGACGAGGAGTGACTCACCCGCGCCCGCGGTCACGACCGGAACTATCGGCACCCCGGCTTCCATTGCGAGACGCGCGTAACCACTGCGTCCGGCGAAGACGATTTCGTTTCGGTGCCGCCACGACTTCAGCGCATCGAGGTCACCGCCCGGGAAGACCAGGACATTGTGCCCCTCTTCGAATGCGTCGAGAGCGTTCTCTCGAGCGGCCGGCCGCGCGCCGAAGGGCTCGAGCAACTTTCCTGCACGCAGTGTCCACGCGATCTGGTGCGTCAACGCGATCACTTCCCTGGACAGGCCCAGATCGTCGTACGCTGCCGCGAACGCGAACACGTTCAGATCGATCACGCCCCCGAACCCGTGATTACACACGAACAACACCGGCTCATCGGGAACCGGTTGCGCGACGGACACTTCGAGGCGGTTGTAGAGACGGACCGCATTGATCCCCATGGCCCGAATCGCGCGAGGTACTTTGTGCATGCGCGCACTCTAGCGGGCGCCCACGCATTTCCGGGTTGGATCCATCGGAGTTCGGACCAGCCGGCGGCGACGAAGTGGCCCGCGAGCTCACGACGCGACGCACCGGAGCCTGGATCGAGTACTGCATCCGACGACACCCTCGACTAGAAAGTAGCGAAGTGACCGATTCCGAAATCCAACGATGGCAAGACATGAAGTGGAACAACCACACTCGTGACTTAGACGTGGACGGATCGCGTATCCACCTCGTCGACCTGAATCCGACCGCAGACGAGGTGGTGATCTTTCTGCACGGCATTTCGGCTAGCTGGCGCTGGTTCATCGAGATCCTGCCCGAGGTCGCGCGGTCGCGTCGAGCCATCGGCATCGACCTCCCAGGCTTCGGTGGCTCGCAATTCTCACGAGGGCACAGCAGCTTCGCCGCACTCGCCGACTCTGTCGCCGCAGCGTGCGCGAGCCTCGGTATCACGCGCGCAACGTTCGTCGGACACTCCATGGGTTCGATCGTGGCGACGCGGCTGGCGGCGGATCACCCCGGGCTGGTCGAGCGGCTCGTCGTCACCGGCGGACCGATCCTCTCGCTCACCGGCCTCACACGACGTCCGATCAGCACCATCCGTGATCAACCACGCGCGGTGGCGACCCTGTTGGCAGAGTTGGTCACGATCGGCCTCCCCATGCCGAACTGGTTGGCGCACAGGGCCGCACGATCACCCCTGCTCCTCAAGGCCGCCCTCGGACCGTTCGTGAACCGGACCGACCGACTCGACCCCGAGCTCATGGACCAGGTGATGTCCACACTGGGCGCACCCGGATCGTTCCCGGCGCTGCTGTCCACCGCATCCGCCGACCCGAGTGCCGGTCTGGACCGCATCACCTGCCCGACGCGGATAATTCGTGGACCGGGTGATCCCCTGTCGCCACCCACCGACGTTCAGCGGTTCCTCGACGCCGTTCCGACCGCCACCGCAGTCGAGATCGAGGGCACCGGACATTGGCCGCACATCGAGAAACCGACCGAGTTCCTGGCCGAACTGACTGCCTTCCTGGACATTCCGGCACAGCAGCGCTGACCGCTTCGTCGAGCACGACCGATGGTGCACTGCCGAATGTAGCGCACCATCGGTTCGTGTCGCGCGAGGGCTACACGCCGGCGGACACCGCGAAGTAGTGCCCCCATTGTCGGCTCACGAACTCGCTCAGCTCCCGCCTGGCGTCCTCACCCGATGCCGATGAGCGCCAGGCACTGTGGCCGTCGGGCCGCACGAGCACCGCTCCGGTCTCACCCACCTCGTACAGTCCGATCAGCTCGTCCCGAGCGGCACCTGCCGGTAGTTCCGCAGAGATCAAGGTGACGCCGGGTCCGACCTTGTCGAGCTCGGACACCACGCCTGCCCACCTGTCGCCATCGAAAGTGAACAGCGACAGCGTGTTCGGGTCGAGTGTCTCGTGCACCGCCACCTGCGCACCACCCACCGAGACCATCGCGTGGGGGAGTCTTGCCCCCGGGTAGGTCGTGGGCAGGTAATCCACCACGTCTTCGGCTGGCTTTGCCGACGGGTCCCGTGCGATCAACGGACTGGCGTAGAGGTAACCGAACTGCAAGCCGATCGACACGAAATGCTCGACCTGAAGCGGGATGGCGTCGGCGATCTCGCGACGAAGCTGGGCGGACCCGGGTGCGTCGGGATCGACTTTGTGCGATCGCGCCATCTGCTTCCGGGTGGCAGCGGCAGCCAGTGGCGCGATCAGCTTTCCCGGAACCTTGTTCAGCGGCGGCCGACCCACCACCTGAGTCGCTTTCGCCAACATCTTGTTGGTGATGCCCACCCTCTTCCCGATGTCGTCCATCCGGAAGTGGTTCGCCACACTCTGCTCGGCGAACTTCTCCACCACCGGACGACGCTCGGTCTCGTAGGTGTCCAACAGAGACGGGGACGCGGTGCCGGACAGAACGGCGTCGAGCTTCCAGGCCAGATTGTGGGCATCCTGAACACCCGAGTTCAGCCCGAAACCACCGGTGTGCGGAAACCGGTGCGCCGCATCGCCGAGCAGGAGCAGACGGCCACGACGGAACGCATCGGCGGTCTGCGATGTCATCACCCAGGTCCCGGTCGACTCCAGATCGAAGTCGTGTTCTCCCAACACCTTCGGCAGCGTGCGTGACCAGTACGCTCGACTGTCCTTGGCGATCTCCTGGTCGGGGTGCAGGTACGCCGTCATCAGAATGTATCGATGGTCGGCATGCGCGATCATCACTCCGCACAGGTCCGGCGTGTAGATCCAACTGAGCAGCGGCCGAGCATCATCGGGGAAGAGTGTCGTCGAGGTGAAGAAGGCACTGCCCATGTTCGCCAGGACAGGTCCGGTCAGTCCGACCCCGGTACCGTCTCGCGTCGCGCTGTTCGCACCATCGCATGCCAGCACGTACTCGGCCTCGATCTCGGCCACTCCGCTTGCGCAACGCCCACGCACACGTGCACCGGACGAGTCGGTGTCGACGGACTCGACAGCGCATCCGCGGCGAAACTCGATCAGCGGTTCGGCGTCGAGCGCATCCCACAGTGCCGGCATCAACAGATGCTGACCTATGTGCGAGACCAGGAACGGACTCTGACTCTCGACGATTGCCTTGCGCTCGGGGTCAGAGAGCAGGTCGATCGAACCGATGGCCTCGTCCGCGAGATTCCCGAACCAGCTGATGAGATTGACGGTCTCGTGCGGCGGCGACATCGCAGCGATCGAGCGCGCCAACTCGGAGCTGTATTCGTTCCAGATCTCGAGAGTGCGGGCGTTGATCACGTGCGCGGCGGGATGAAACAGCGGCGCGTTGCGGCGCTCGAGCACGACACTGCGAATCCCTCTGCGTGCCAACAGCAACGCGGCGGTACAACCGGCCGGTCCGGCTCCGACCACGGCGATCGGCACGGTCATCGGACCACCGTCTCCTGCATCCCCAGATCGATGGCTCCGTCGGCGGTCCTGATACCGGCAGTGATCACATCGTCGACCGAGAGGTAATCGGGATTCTTCGCCTGCCGGGCGAAGAAGAACTTCCACTTCAGCGCCGGCGGAATCAACTCACCGATCTTCTGCACGATCTTGGGCGGCGCGGAAATGGCGGTGCCGATCGGTGTTCCGGTGAGGAGTACGTCGCCGGCAGTCATGTTCTGGAAGCGGGCCAGCCTGGTGAGCGCCTCGGCCGGCGGAGTGATCAGGTCGTTGCCGATCGTCTGGTCCTGGCGCGTCTCGCCGTTGACCGCCAGCGTCATGTGCAGCTCGGGGATGCGGCGGAGCTCGTCGTTGTCCAACAGCACCAACCGAGGCCCCAACGGGGTGAACGTGGGATACGACTTGCTCTCGTACACCTGAACTTTCGTCAACTGGATCTCCCGCGCGGACACATCGTTCGCTACGATCACCCCGGCTACGTAATCCGAGAGGTTCTCGTCGGTGACCGTCGTACCGATGGGAATCTCGGCACCGACGACGATCCCCAGTTCGATCTCGTAGTCCAACAGCGCCACCTCGGGTGGCTGGCGGATGGGATCGAACGGACCACTGATCGACGCCGAGGACTTACGAAAGAACGTCGGCTGCAACGTGTTCGGATCGGAACCCGCATCGATCGCGTGCGACCGATAGTTGAGCAGCTGCGCCACCACCCGGCACGGTGTGGTGACCGGAGATACGAGCTCCAGCTCGTCGACACTCGACCCCGCACCCGACGCGCCGGTGATGGCCTCGCGGTCGGCAAGAAGTTCGCGGGTGGTCTCGGCCGTCGTCTCGATACGAATTGCACGGTCGCCGTCGAGGCGCCACCAACCGTCGATGGTCCGGACTACGTTGACTGACATGTGAGTCTCTATCCCCCTGGTTCGATCGAAATCGGCGCGGTCACAATGTTTTCGGTGTGATGGTCTTCTTGTTCGCGACCACCGGATGGCCCGGCCGAGTTCCGGCCTCGCGTCGGCGAAGCTCCTCGTGCGGCACGCCGTTGCGCAGCTGGCTGAGCAGGTAATCGGGGTCGATGTTGACGCCGATCGGGTTCTGGGCGAACTCCTCGGTGAAGAAGAACGCCGCGGTGTTCTCGGCGTCGAAGTTCTCGACCTGGAACTCGAGGCGCACCCCGTCGGGATCCTCGTAGTAGAGCGAGATCGTCGGTCCGTGATTGATCGACCAGACGGGGAGGATGCCCAACCGCTTGAGCCGCACGTAGTTCTCCAACAACCGCTCGAGCGAAACGAACGTCAACGCGATGTGATCGATCCCGTATGCCTTGCGCTTGAACTTGGAGAACGGGAAAAGGAACCTGACGGGCTTCGGAACGGCGATGATCGCCAGTCGATGCGACTCGTCGTCCCAGGTCAAGAACGTGATTCCCTCGTCCTGGTAGACGATCTCGGCACCGAACACCGCTCCGTACCAGCGCACCATCTCCTCGGTGCGAGCCGACTTGACCACCCAGTGGGCGATGAGATCGGGCGCAACCCTCGGCGCTTTCCGACTCCCTGCATCCTGCGTCGCACTCATCGAACGAGCCTTTCCTCGGGTCACCTGTTGTGACCTACGCTACGACCACCTTGACTGCCAGTCAAGAAATTGATCGACCGTCAGGAGAGATCGCGCCGCGTGGGCTAATGTCGGATCGGTGTCGAACAACTCGCCCACCGGTGCCGAGCGGTCTCGCCGTGCCCGCCCCCGACTGGACCGTCGGCAGGCCTTGATCGACGCCGCCATCGAGCTGCTGGCCGAGGGCAACAGCGCCGACATCAGCGCGGCCGCGATCTCCCGTCGAGCGGGCGTCGCACACGGACTGCTGTTCTACTACTTCACCGACAAACAAGGCCTGGTCGCGGCCGCCCTCGCCGACGTGCTGTCGAAGCTGGCCGAATTTCAGGAGCCCGCCGCCGACGAGACATCCGTGCGCGCACGCATGGAAGGTTTCGTGCGACGCCACATCGAATTTCTCGAGCGCCACCGTGCCCTCTACGTCCGAGTGGTCCGGGAAGGTGAATTGGGCGATTCCGTCGTCGAACATGCCGTCCGAGAGGCACGGGCCGAGGGCGCACGTCAGGTCGCAGCCCTGGCCGAGCTGCCCGATCCACTGTCCCCACTCCAGGCGGCCGCGATCTCCGGATGGACCGGCTTTCTCGACCGCACAGCAGACGCCTACTTCGACACTCCAGGGCTCGAACTCGATGCGATCGTGGCGCTGGTGGTCGACGCCTTCGAAGCGGTCGTCGACGCATCGAAGTAGACCCACCGGCGTCTCGGAAGAGGTCAGAACGACCATATTTGCCCACGCTCCTGCACCTGATATTGAGCAATATGCACCCTGCGGGGCTCAGCACTTGCGCAACAACGCAGGCTGCTGGTGCACTGTCTCCCATCGCAGCTCAGTTGCATCCTCTCGGCGATTCGAAACCCGAACGCCCGCCCGGACCGCAGAACCGCACTCGGTTCTCCCTCGTCCGCTCTACCTTCTTCGTGCCCCCGGCACATTCGACGTCGATTCAGGAGCACCTGCCATGACCAGCATCAGTCCCGCCGATCACCGCTCACCCACCGGTGATCACCACGATCTGCACGAGCTCGCCCAGCGGGTGCTGTGGCTGTCGACGTCGATGATTCACCATGCCAATCGAATTCGGCCCAACCCGACCGGACTCAAGGTCGGCGGCCACCAAGCCTCCTGCGCGTCGATGGTCTCGATCATGACCTCGCTGTGGTTCGAGCAGCTGCAGCCAGGCGACCGCGTGTCGGTCAAGCCTCATGCCTCGCCGGTGCTGCACGCGATCAACTACCTGCTGGGTGAGCTGGACCAGAAGTACCTGACGACACTGCGCGCATACGGCGGTCTGCAGTCCTACCCTTCGCGGGCCAAGGACCCGGACACCGTCGACTACTCCACCGGATCGGTCGGCATCGGTGCCACGGCACCGATCTGGGGAGCGATGTCCCGACGCTTCGTCGAGGACCGGTTCGGTCCGGAGGAATCCACACCGAAGACGCCCGGATTCAGCGGACGGCAGTACTCGTTGGTCGGTGATGCGGAACTCGACGAAGGCGCGGTCTGGGAGGCGATCATCGATCCGGGCATTGCCGAACTCGGCGAGATCGTCTGGATCGTCGACCTCAATCGTCAGTCGTTGGACCGAGTTGTGCCCAACATCGCCGCCCGTCGCCTCGAGAAGATGTTCGACGCCGCCGGCTGGCAGGTCATCACCGTCAAGTTCGGCCGGTTGCTCGAGGACCTGTTCGCCAAGCCGGGCGGCGACGCACTGCGCACGCGCATTCTGGACATGCCGAATCCGGAATACCAACGCCTGCTGCGCTGCACCGCCGACGAGGTGCGCACCAGGCTTCCCGGATCGGGTCCCGACGCCACCGCCATTGCCGACCTGATCGCCGATCTCGACGACACACTACTGACCGAGTCCATTCGCAACCTGGGTGGACACGATCTGGATGCGTTGCGCGAGGCCTACTCTCGCATCGACGACACCCGACCCACCGTGATCATCGCGTACACGGTCAAGGGATTCGGCCTGCCGACCCAGGGACATCCGCAGAACCACTCCTCGCTGCTGACCGTCGAGGAGTACGCAGAACTCGCACGTACCCTCGGCACCGATCCCGAACAGCCCTGGGGACGCTTCGATTCCGACAGCGGACCCGGCCGGCTGTGCACTGCCACCGCCGAACGGCTACGCCGCGAACCGATTCCGGCGTCGACGCCACCTGCCGTCCCCACCGACATCGGACGCACCCCCAAGGGCACGGCCACCACGCAGGCCGCGCTGGGACGCACCCTGATCGACCTCACCCGAGAAGCCCCCGACGCGGCTCGTCGTGTCGTCACGGTCAGTCCCGACGTCAGTTCGACCACCAACCTCGGCGGTTGGGTCAACAAGGTCGGCGTCTGGTCGTCGTCGGATCGACACGACTGGTTCGGCGACGACGCCGAGACGATCATGCACTGGCGCGAAGGGCCGTCCGGTCAGCACATGGAACTCGGTATCGCAGAGACCAACCTGGTCGGCCTGATGGGCGAGCTCGGTGCCACGTGGAGCCGGTGGGGAGAGCCGCTGTTCCCGATCGGTGTCATGTACGACCCCTTCGTCGAGCGCGCACTCGAGCCGTGGTCTTACGGCATCTACGCGGGTGGTCAGTCGATTCTGGTCGGCACGCCGTCGGGAGTCACCCTGGCCGCGGAAGGTGGTGCGCACCAGTCGATCAAGACCCCGTCCATCGGACTGGAGCAGCCCGGCTGCATCACCTACGAGCCCGCATTCGCCATCGACGTCGAATGGACACTGCTCGCCAGCATCGGTCGACTCGGACGCCCCGACGGCTCCTCGGCATACCTGCGTCTGTCGACGCGTCCCGTCGATCAGTCGAAGGCGGACGTCCCCAGCGATCCGGCTGCCCGGGAACGCAGGCGTCGGCAGGTCGTCGCGGGCGGCTATCCGCTGGTGCGTCGAGACGGAGCAACGGTGACCATCGCCGCCATGGGCGCGTTGATGACCGAAGCCCTGGACGCCGCAGAGCGTTTGGAGCGAATCGGTGTCATCGCCGACGTTCTGTGCATCACCAGCCCGGGCGAGCTCTACCGCGCGCTCCAGGCGCGGCAAGGACACCACGTCGGCGAATCCTGGATTCTCGATCAACTGCTGCCCGCCGACCGAGCGACCCCGATGGTGACGGTGCTCGACGGGCATCCACACACCCTCGCGTTCCTCGCCACCGTCAACAGGGTTGCGTCGACATCGTTGGGCGTGAGCAACTTCGGACAGGTGGGCTCACTCGACGAGGTGTACAAGCACCACCGAATCGACACCGATTCCATCGTGGGCGCAGCTCTCGATGTGACTGGTCGGTGACAGGGCTTATCCGACAGCGAACGCAGCCATGACCGCATCGTCGACGGTGCCGCTCGCCACCTCGGCGATGTCGGGCTTGCTCGAAAAGGGTTACACAGCACATCGTCTCGACTGATCATCGAACATCTCGATCGCCCCGCTCGCACGTGCGGGGCGATCGGCGTTTCACGCGAGGTACTCCGCGAGTCCGTTCAGAGTGGCGGTGAGCTTCTTCCTGAACGTGCCCTGCAGCGCCTTGCCCACCACTCCGAACAACAACGGACTGGTCACCTCCAGCTCGAGGGTGACGGCGGAGCCGCCTCCGCGAGCGGCGCAGTTCATCGTCAGCCGAATCTTCGATCCGGTCGACCCGGCACCCACCAGGACCAATTCCTCCGGCGCACGCAGACTTTCGACCTGGAACTCGATCGTGTCGATGATGCTCGCGATCTTGATCTTCTCGACCATCGTCGACCCGACTTCGAGGTCCCTCGGGGGCGTCTCCACCCACTCCTCGTGCAGGGCATGCCACTTCTCGAAGGTGCTGACGTCGGACAGAGTTGCCCACACGTCGTTCTGCGAGGCAGGCAGTTCCTGCGTCATGGTGATGTTCAGCATCGGAGGTTCCTTCGCTCGAGGTCGGTGTTTCACCACTACGCCATAGGATTGATCGGAAGTCAATATTGACCTCAAGTCAAGTACCGTTTAGTTTCGTGACACACGCCTCACAGCCACGGGGCCGAACCGGAAGACGAGCCATGACGACGACCGAAGCGCTGCCCATTGCAACCGCCACCGATGTGATCGCCAACCTTCGAGCCCTCGTGCCCGACCTGAAGGCCGGAGCCGCCGAGAACGAGAAGGCACGACGCCTCTCCGAGGACACCGTCGACGCCCTCCGCCGCGCTGGCGCATTTCGAGTCGCAGCACCGGCGAAGTTCGGCGGACTCGAAACCGACCTGCGCACCATGCTCGACGTGTCCGCGATCATCGCCGAAGGTGACGCCGGTGCCTCCTGGGTGACCACCTTGTCCAACGTGAACAACTGGGCTGCAGGCCTTTACAGTGACCCGGCTCAGGCCGAGATCTACGCCGACGGCCCCGACGCCATCATTTCCGGCGTCGTCACCCCGGGCGGCACCGCCCGGAAGGTCGAGGGCGGCTACCGACTGAACGGAACATGGCCCTACGCCTCGGCCAGCCTGCACTCGCAGTGGTTCACCGGCGGAATCATCGTCAACGACGACGACGGCGACATGCTCGACCAGGGAATGGCGCTGCTCCCGCGCACGGACTACCGCATCGACGACACCTGGTACGTGGCAGGCATGCGCGCATCCGGGAGCAACACCGTCGTCGCCGAGGACGTCTTCGTCCCCGAACACCGGATGCTGTCGATGATCCCCGCATTCAGCGGTGCCAACGTTGCCGAACGTACCGACTCCGCCTTCGCTCGTTCGGCCTTCGGACCCATGCTCGTCATGGTCCTCGTCGGTCCACAGCTCGGAATGGGCCGCGCTGCAGTGGAACTGGTACGAAAGAAGGCCGCAGAGAAGGCCCTCGCCTACACCGTGTTCGACCGTCAGGCCGATTCGGTGGCATTCCAGATGCTGCTCGCCGAAGCAGCGCTGAAGGTCGACACCGCGCACCTGCACGCCTACCGCGCAGCAGAGGACGTCAAGCGGTGGGCCGAGGCCGCCGAGTACCCGGACCTGCTCTCCCGTGCGCGTGTTCGCGGCGACGCAGCCGTTGCACTACGGAGCATCAACGAGGCGCTGAACATGCTCGTCGACGCCACCGGTGCCGGAGCCTTCGCCGAAGTCAATGCTCTGCAGCGCATTTGGCGCGACTCCAATGTCGGTGCCCGCCATGCCGTCATGCTGCCACGAGTGTCGATCGAGACCTACGGCAAGGCGCTGCTCGGTTTCGATCTGCACGACCACATCACCCCGATCATCTGATGACGTCCTAGGCTCGTACCGAGCCCTCGGTGACAGCCGGACGGGCAGGCCAAGGCAGATAGGACTTTCGGTGCCAGATCGTTCCGCCAAACCGGTTGCCCGAGCCAACCGGGCCACCGCCCGAGCGGCCGAGACCCGGCAGCGAATCGTCGACGCAGCGGCGAGCCTGTTCGCCGAGGCCGACTACGACAAGGTCGCCGTCTCGGACATCGTCGAGTCGGCCGACGTTGCCCACGGCCTCCTGTTCCACTACTTCGGTAACAAGAGGGGCATCTACCTCGAGGCGATGCGGGCCACCGCCGCGGCCATGTCGGAGGCCTTCGCGGACATTCCCGACTCGACACCCGACATCCAGATTCGGGCTGCGCTGACCAGCCACCTGAACTACCTCAGCCGGCACCGAGGACTGGCGTTACGAATGGTGTTGGGCGGCAGAGGCGCAGACCCCGAAGCCTGGGAAGTGTTCGAGAACGCGCGAACCGCAGTGCTGGAGGCGGCGGCCACGCAACTCGGACTCGACGCGGAGAACGCAAGCGTCGGACTCGTCGGTCACAGCATCGTCGCGGCAATCGACGGCGCGACGGCCCGATGGCTCGAACAGGACGCCAGAATCGACGTCGAGCAGATGGTCGAATGGTTGGTGCACATCATCGTCGCGTGCCTGCGTACTGCACCGGTCCTGGACCCGGCCCTGAACGTCGACGACGCTGTCGAGGCGATCCTCGGACGCGGCTAGGTTACCGACCGACGCCCGCGAACCCTGGTCACCACAGTCGAACCGACGACCACGAGGGCTGCGAGAATTGCGGTGTATCCCACCGTGGAGTTGGTCAGCTCGCCGTACAGGCGACCCTGCGCCAGCCATCCCAATCCCCACCCGATCGACAGCATCGGAGCGATCGCTCCGCGCGAGTAGCGGGCGAGCAGCAGCCCTACTGCCGCTGCAACGACGAGCACCACGATCGCCCAGACGGTTGCACCTGCACCGCCGGTGAACCCGAGGCTCACCAACCAGGCAGAGATGTTCGCGATCGTCGCGACACACACCCAACCGAGGTAGAGCCCCATCGTGCCGTCGGTGATCACTGCGTCGGCGACGCCCTCGGGCCGGAACTGCTGCATCAGCACGAACACGCGCACGAGCGCCGCCAACAGCGCCACGATGACCAGCACGCTCAACCACACCTGGCCGAACTGGACCGCGAGAATCCAGGCCGGATTGAGCAACATCGACGCGATGATCGGTGCCCGCAGCGCGTCGTGGCGTGCAGTGCGCCCGGGCAGCAGCTGCCAGACGGCATAGACGATCAACCCCGCGTAGATCACCGACCAGATCGAGAACGCGGGCCCCGCGGGTGCCACCAGAGTCGACGTGGCACTGAGCGCTCCGTCCGCCGCTTCGGCGATGGGCGTCCCGATCCATGCACCCGACCCGAGAAAAGACACGACAACGGCCACGACCGCACTGAGAACGACGCCGATTTTCACAGTCGAGTTGATCCCCGATCGACGGGCAGTGCAAACACAGCAGCAGCCCGGTTCTGGTAGACACGCGGTGTGCATTCCTACTCGCGTTCGATCTCTGCTGCCGTCTGCTGCCTCGCGGTGGCCGTGACCGCCGGATGCAGTTCCACGCCGGAGCCCGCTCCCACGGAATCGACGTCTGCTCCGGAACCGCAGTACGAGTTCACAGGAGTGCCCGGCACCGTTCTCGATTCCGCGGACTTCGGTGATCGATCCCCCGCCCTCGCCGCGACCGGTGCCACGCTCTACCGATTCGTCTACGAATCGACATCGGGCGTCGACAATTCCCCCACCGCGGTCTCCGGGGTGGCAGCCGTTCCGGCGGGCACGCCGCCCGAGGGCGGGTGGCCGATCATCGTCTACGGGCACGGCACCACCGGTGTGCAGGCCGATTGCGGACCGACCCTGTATCCCGATCTGCTCGGATACCAATTTGCGGTGCAGGACTTCACCGCACTCGGGTACGTCACCGTGCTACCCGATTACCAGGGCCTGGGCACCGGCGGTGGCACCCACCCGTATCTGGAGCCGCGAACCACCGGAAACAACATGATCGACGCGGCTCGCGCGGCCCACACCGCGCTGCCCGACGTCTCCACACGCTGGGCTGCCGTCGGCCTGTCGCAGGGTGGCCAAGCCGCCTGGGCTGCAAACGAACTCGCCGCTTCCTACGGTCAGGGCCTGGACCTGGTGGGATCGGTGTCGCTCTCGCCCCCGACAGATCTGAAGCCGTTGATTCGATCCAGTAACGACGGCACCCTGACCAGGCCGCAGAAGGAACTGTTGCCGTACCTGCTCTACGGCGCTGAGCAGGTCGACCCCTCGATCGATCCGACGGACTACAGCGGCAGTGTCGCCGAGGCCAACAACGAACTGCTGCTCACCTGCTCGGGCGGCGACACCGGAGGCAAGGAGCGAGCCGTCCAGGCGATGGCACCCGACGAGTTCGCAGCCGACTCCACCGAATCCGAGCAGAAGCTGATCGACGTGGTCGATCGCTACACACTCCCGCAGGTGCGAACGGAGGTACCGCTGTTCGTGGCGTACGGCGCGAAAGACGACGTCGTTCTGCCGCAGTGGACTGCCGACGGTGTCGAGAAAGCCTGCGCCCTCGGCGATTCGGTCGTCGCCCAGGAACAACCCGAACAGGGCCACGACGTCAGCGACGAAGCGGCAATGCAATTCCTGGCCGCCCGGTTCGCAGGACAGACGGTACCCAGCACATGCTGACGAGCGGCTCTGCACCCGAACGAATCACCGAGTACACCCACGCCGGTTTCGTGTTCGACGTCCTCGACCAGGGACCGCTCGACGGCCCGGTCGTGTTGCTGCTGCACGGATTTCCCGAACGTGCATCGTCGTGGTCCGCGGTGATGGAGATACTCAACGAGCACGGGATGCGCACGATCGCACCGGATCAGCGCGGATACTCCCCACGCGCCCGGCCCACGAGGCGACGAGACTATCGCGTCGGCGCACTGGTGGGCGATGTGGTCGCCCTGATCGACCTCATCGGAACGCCGGTTCACCTGGTGGGACACGATTGGGGAGCGAACATAGCCTGGGTTACCGCCGGTCGTCGTCCCGACCTGGTCTCGTCCCTGACGGCGCTCTCGGTACCCCACCCCGGCGCATTCATGACCGGCCTGCTCAGCTCGAAACAGATACTGCATTCCTGGTACTTCGCGTTCTTCCAACTGCCGGTGCTGCCCGAGAAGTGGATGACGCAACCCGGCCGCAGGGCCGAAAGATGGTACGAGAAAAGCGGAATGACCGAAGCCGATCTCGAACGCACGCAGACGGAGATCGTCGACTACGGCGCGCTGCCCTTCGCCGTCGACTGGTATCGGGGCCTACCGTTCTCGAGCCCGGGCATCGGCCGCCTGCGCATCACCGTGCCGACGTCGATGGTCTGGAGTGACGGTGACACCTTCATCGGACGCTCCACCGTCGAGAGTGCCCAACGGTACGTCGATGCGGCCTACACACTGACCGTGTTGCCCGGCGTCTCGCACTGGATTCCGACACAGGCACCCGATGCGGCTGCCGCTGCAGTGATGCGATCGAGTGCTCCCCATGGCACTTGACCGCACCACTGCCGTCGGCGTGCTCACCGAACTGGTCACGCAACGCACCGTGTCCGGCGACCCTGCGCCCCAACGCTCCTCGATGGACGCCGTCGTATCCCTTCTGAGGGCGCGGACGACCGGCGTTGCAGTCGAGGGCGATCGAGACGGCGCGCACCCGTGGCTGCTGATCACCAACGACGCCCCTCCTACGACCACGCGACTGATGTTCGCCTGCCACGTCGATACCGTTCCCGCGGGCGATCTTTCGAATTGGCAGTTCGATCCGTTCGCCGCGGACGTCGAGGGCGGAGTGATGCGAGGCCGGGGTACGTCCGATATGAAGGCAGGCCTGGTGGCCGCCACGGCCGCCGTGCTCGCCGCCTTCGAGAACGGTGTTCCTGCAGCACTGTTGCTCACGAGCGACGAAGAGATCGGCTCACTCGGAGCGCTCGCCGCCCGTCACGCCGTCGCCGAATGTTCGGTGGGTGCCGTGGTGGTGCCCGAGGCGACCGGAAACAAGGTGCATCTGGGCCACCGCGGAGCATTGTGGGTCGATGTCACCACCAAAGGCATTGCAGCACACGGCAGCACACCCCAGCGAGGCGAGAGTGCAATCATGAAGCTCGTCGACGTCCTGGCACGGGCACGCGACGAGCTCCCGCTGTCGACGGATCCGTTCCTCGGTGCCGAGACGTTCAACGTCGGGTTGATCGACGGGGGTTCGGCCCCCAACATCGTCCCGGACACCGCACACGTCGTCGTCGATCACCGGACCGTCGGTGACGGCTCGGCACTGCTCTCGTGGTGGCGGGATCAACCCGAGGTCGACCACATCGAGGCGCGGATCGACCTGCCCGGTGTGCGGACGGCCGGTGGCAACAGCTGGATCGACGAGCTGCCGCATTCCGTTGCGAGAGAACCGGTCACGTACTTCACCGACGCGTCCATCATCGCCGCGGCGGCTCCCGGTGCGCCGATCGTCGTGTGGGGACCGGGGACTCCGGCCCTGATGCATGCCGCCGACGAAACTGTCACGCTCGACGAACTCGATGCGGCCATCACCGCCTACACCGCCGTGACGCGCGCCTGGCCGACCGTCGACTGACGGACCACCAACTCCGGCTGCAGAGCGATGTGCGCGGTGCCCGTCTCGTCGCTGTTCATCGCCTGATCCAACAGCCTCGTGGCCTCGGCGGCAATACGTTCCTGCGGCTGCCGGACGGTCGTCAGCGGCGGATTGCTCAACGCGGAGAACGGAATGTCGTCGAACCCGGTCACCATGACATCGGTCGGAACCGACAGTCCGAGAGCCTGGCAACTCTGCAAAACACCGAGCGCGATCAGATCGTCGGCACACACCACCGCGTCGGGACGAGAGGCTGCTTCGAGAATGGGCCGAGACGACTCACGGCCCCAGTCGATCGAGTAGTCGCCCAACAGCGTCCACTCCTCTCGCGTCTCGATACCCACTCGCTCCGCGTGGCGAAAGAAGCCGGCTCGACGTAGCTCGGTCGACGAATTGGTCAGTTCGGAACTGATGAATGCCGCGCTCCGAACACCGAGAGCGGCCAGGTGGTCCATCACCAGCGCCTGTGCGGCATCGTCGTCGACCCCGACCCAGTCGGTGTGGGTGTCGAGCGCGAACCGGTCGAGTTGGACGACAGGGATCGCGCGAGCCGTGGTGCGCACGGCCTCTGCGGACCGCTCGCCATGGCACGGGCTGATGATGATGCCGTCGACCTGACGCGAGACCAAGCTGCGCAGCCTCTGCGCTTCGACGTCCGGGTCGGATCGGGAGTCGCACAGAAACAACTGCAAGCCGCGCTGTGACAGCACATGCTCGACGTTGACCACCAGCGAGGTGAAGAAGGGATTGGCAATACTCGGCACCACCATGCCGACGGTGTCCGTTCTGTTGCGGCGCAGGGAACTGGCGATGATGTTGCCCGAATATCCCAGATCCTCGGCCGCCCGTCGGATGGTGGCAGCAACGTCTTCCGAGACCGGACGTGAACCCGAGAGCGCTCGAGACACCGTGGCTGTCGAGACGCCTGCGCGCTCGGCAACGTCGCGAATGGTTGCTTTACGCATCCAACTCCTACTCTCACGTGTGGACCCGAGGCTATCGAACCGCGCGGTCGCTTGCGTTGCTGTTTACACAGTAGAGGCAATCGTTTACATAAACGACTCCGAAATTCCTTGACACGAATAGGTACCGATCCCTTACGGTGCATACATGCGAGGTAATCGATTACATCATCTCGCCCGACGATCACCCGAGGAGTTCCCTACGTGAGTACGTCCCTGTCGGACCAGCACCCAGAGCAGTCGCTGGGAGTCTTTCCGACCAAGCCGTCGGCCCTGGCCGCGATGTTCACCTCGGCACCAGCACTCATCGGTGCCATCCACCTGCCCGCCCTCCCCGGCAGCCCGCACTACAAGGGCCGGCCCGTCTCGGAGATCTCCGAGTTCGCCCTGGCCGAGGCTCACGCATACATCGACAATGGTTTCGACGGAGTCATCGTCGAGAACCATTGGGACATACCCTTTCTCAAGCCGGGTGAACACGGATACGAAACCGCGGCCAGCATGGGCGTCGTCACCGCCGCCGTCGTCGGCGACTTCGGCGACCGCGTCGGCGTGAGCATCCTGTCCAATGCCGGCGAATGCGGCGTGGCCGCAGCGTGGGCAGCGGGCGCGAGCTTCGTCCGCGTCAACCAGTGGGCCAACGCGTACATAGCCAACGAAGGATTCATCGAAGGTCAGGCCGCCAAGACCACCCGCTTCCGCCACCGCATCGGTGCCGACCCGGTCAAGATCTTCGCGGACGTGCACGTCAAGCACGGCGCGCATGCCATCGTCGCAGACCGCACGATCGCCGAACAGACCGAGGACGCCGAGTTCTTCGATGCCGACGTCCTCATCGCCACCGGCTCCCGCACCGGAGACGCCGCCTCCGTGGACGAGGTCTCGGTGATCAAGAACAACACGATGCTTCCTGTGATCATCGGCTCCGGCATCACCGCGGCCAACGTGGGCGAGCTGATGAAGGAATGCGACGGGGCCATCATCGCGTCGTCGGTGAAGGAGAACGCCCGCTGGTGGGGACGCGTCGCAGGCGAGAAGGTTCGCGCCGTCGCCCGCGCAGCTGGGAAATAGCCGATGATCGTCTTCTTCGGATACGCCAACAACGATGTGACGGTGCATGTTCCGCATGTCCCGGTGCTGGGAGAGAGGGTGCAGGCAACGGCGATCGACACGATCGACGGCGGCATGAACGCCAACGCCGCGGTCTCCGCAGCCCGTATGGGTGCACGCGTGGCCTTCGCCGGCGCAGTGGGCCCCGACGCCAGGTCCACCGAGTTTCTCGCCGGGCTCGAGCACGACGGAGTAGACACCAGCTGGGCCCCGCGTGACGCTTTCCTCTCCACCGCAGTCGTTCTCATCGCCGAGGGCGGTGATCGATCGATCATCAGCCAGGACGACGCCAACGACGCACAACGGCTGGCCGCCGTCCTCGAGGCCCTCTCCGACGACGGCGGCCGACTGTTCGTCGACGGCTACCGAGCAGAGATGCTCCCCGCCGAACTGCCCGACAACGTCAGCCTCGCCATCGATCTCGACGGCTGCGACGATCTCGACGCCGCACTCCATGCGTTCGCCCTCGCCGATCACGTCATCGTCGGACGCAGCCTGTGGCAGAACAGCTTCGGCATAGATGCCGAACGGTGGTCGACGATGACCGCCGAGCACGACACTCACCTCGTCGTCACCGACGGCGAGCACGGGTGGACCCTGGTGACACCCTCGGGTGAGACGATCACCGAACCCGCAGTACAGGTCGACGTCGTCGACGCCGTCGGAGCCGGAGACTGCTTCTGCGGCACCTACATCGCCTTCGTCGACGCAGGCGAACCCCCGGCTCATGCAGCACGCCTCGCCGGGGCGTCCGCTGCTCTCGCATGCGCCACGGCCGGACCACGCGGCTGCCCCAGCATCACCGAACTCAACGAATTCACTGCCACCCTGGCCACTGTCGATCTTCAGGAGACCCGATGATCAAACGCGCACTCCCCCTCGTCCTCGGCACAGCACTTGCCCTCGGTCTCACCGCATGCGACTCCGCCGCCCCCAGCGACACCACGGGCGGCACCGACGCCTCCGCGTCGTCCATTCCGGATCCGTCCCGCGTCGCCGACACCTGCGACGGCAAGAACGGCACCCTCAAGGTCGGCCTGGTGACCATCAATCTGCAAGCTCTGTTCTTCAACCAGATCAACAACGCCGCCCAGAAGGTCGCCGACGAAGCCGGTGTCGACCTCCAGATCATCAGCGGCAACGACGATTCGGTCACCCAGGCCAACGCATTCGACAACCTCATCGCTTCCGGCGTGGACGCCATCATCGTCGACGCCATCGACACCGACGGCATCAAGCCATCCGTGTCCAAGGCCGCCGCAGCAGGTATCCCGGTGGTGGCCGTCGACGCCACCGTCGACGACCCGGGCATCTCGACCCAGGTGGGAACAGCGAACGCCGAGGGCGGCGCTCAGATCGGTGACACACTCGCCGAGCTGGCGAACGACACCGGCACCGTCGGTATCGTCGGCGCACTCAACAGCACGATCCAGCTCGAACGTCAGAAGGGCTTCACCGACACGGTCTCCGCCGCGGGCATGACCGTCGGCACGGTCGTCGACGGTCGCAACATTCAGGAGAACGCGCAGACCGCCGCGGAGAACCTGCTCACCGGCAACCCGGACATGGAATACGTCTACGCCACCGGCGAACCCGCACTCATCGGGTTGGTCGCGGCAGTGAACAGCCAGAGTGCACAGGACCGGATCAAGGCCGTCGGATGGGACCTGTCGGATCAGGCTGTCTCCGCCCTCCAGGCGGGCTGGCTCGAGGGCGTCGTGCAGCAGAACACCTTCGAATTCGGCTACGAGGCAATGAACGCCGCGATCGATCTCGGTTGCGGTCGCACCGCACCCGCGGACATCCCGGTCCCGACGCAGATCGTCACCCCCGCCAACGTGGGCGACTACATGTACTACCTGGAGAAGTAGCCCTATGGCACACCATGATCCGACAACACCGTTGATCGAACTGTCGGGAATCACCAAATCGTACGGCCCGGTGAAATCGTTGCAGGGAGTCGACCTCCGGCTCTCACGCGGCGAAGTACTCGGAGTCGTCGGAGACAACGGCGCCGGCAAGTCGACGCTCATGAAGATCCTTGCCGGCGCCGTTCAACACGACGGTGGTGAGATGCGAGTCAACGGGGAACCGGTGCGCTTCTCGACACCGCTCGATGCGCAGCAGCAGAAGATCGGCATCGTCTATCAGGATCTGGCGCTGTGCGACACCCTCGATGTCGCGAGCAACCTGTTCCTCGGCCGTGAACCCCGCAAGGGACCGTTTCTGGACCGGCACGGCATGCACGAACGCGCCGCGAAGATCCTCGCGGACCTGCACGTCAAAGTGAAGTCGACGTACCAGGAGATCGGCCAACTCTCGGGCGGGCAGCGGCAGACCGTCGCCATCGCCAGGGCCGTCTCGTTCCGGCCCGACGTGTTGATCCTCGACGAGCCAACGGCCGCACTGGCCGTCGCCGAGGTGGAATCGGTCCTGAAACTCATCACGGACGTTGCGGCCCAGGGCGTCGGCGTCATCCTCGTGACGCACCGCCTGCAGGATCTGTTCCGAGTCTGCGACCGCATCACCGTCATGTACGAGGGACAGAGCGTCGACGACGTTCCGATCGGCGAGCTGAACATCGAATCGCTCGTCGGACTGATCACTCGCACTCCGGTTCCCCAGCGCTCACCGTCCTCGCCGGAAGGCCGCCCATGATCACTCTCGACAAGAACGCACAGCCCAGCGTCGCGAAACTCGCTGCGCGACCGACATTGTGGCAACAGACCAACAAGCCGACACTGGCCATGCTGGCCGTCACCGTCGCGGTGGCCCTCGTCTTCTCGGTGACCACGTCGTCGTTCCTGACGTTCACCAACATCTCCAACCTCGCCACGCAGATCGCACCGGTCCTGATCATCGCCGTCGCGATGACGTTCGTGATCACCACCGGCCAGATCGACCTCTCCGTCGGAGCGACGGTCGCCTTCGTCGCCGCGATGAGCGCCCAGCTCATCCAGGCAGGCGTCGACTCCTCGGTCGTGTTCGTCGCGGCTCCACTGATGGGTGCGGCGTGGGGACTGGTCAACGGCTGGCTCGCTGCCTACCAGGGCATTCCACCGTTCATCGTCACACTCGCCACGCTCTCCATCATCCGCGGAATCGCGCTGTACCGCACCGAGGGCTTCTCGGTTCCCATCACCCCGGGCACCGCGTTCGCCAAGCTCGGCACTGCGTCGTGGCTCGGGTTCTCGGCGAGCGCCTGGATCGCCCTCGCCGTGGTCGTCATCGGCGCGGTTGCGCTGGGTCGCACCCGCTTCGGCCGCTACGTCACCGGAATCGGGTCCAACGTCGAATCCGTCCGACGCTCCGGCGTCAACACCCGTCGCGTGTTGATGATGACGCTGGTGTTCACCGGTCTTGCCGCCGGCATTGCCGGCCTGCTCATCGCCGCACGACTGGGATCGGGTTCCGCCAACTCCGCCAACGGTTTCGAGCTGACCGTCATCACCGCGGTGGTGCTCGGCGGAACCAACCTGTTCGGTGGACGAGGAACCGTGGTCGGCACCGTGATCGGTGCGGTCCTCACCGGCATCATCGCCAACGGCCTGACGCTGCTGGGCGTGAGCCCCTTCCTCACGCCCATCATCACCGGAATCGTTCTGCTCGTCGCCATCTGGATCAACATGCGTGGGCACTCGTTGGCGTCACTGTTCAAGCACCTGCAGAGCGCACCGGGCAAACAGTGATCGTCCGGACGGTGACCGGTCCGGTCGACTCCAGCGAGCTGGGGTTGGTGTTACCGCACGAGCACCTGCACAACGACGCCTCGGCGGCGTACTCGGAATCGCCCGATCCCGCTGTGGCGCAGGTTCTTTCCGGACCGATCTCGGCCTCGGACGCCTGGCTGTTGCACGACAATCCGTATCACAGCGCCGACAATTGCCGGATCGACGACGCGGCGGCCGTGTTGGCGGACCTGAAAACCTTTGCCGACCACGGCGGGACGACCGTCGTCGATCTGACACCACCGGGCATCGGTCGTCGACCCGAGATCCTGGAACGGTACTCCCGAGACTCGGGGGTCCGGGTCGTCATGGGCTCGGGCTGGTACCTCGAGGCCACGCACCCGGCCGAGGTCGCCTCGCTGAGCGTCGACCAACTCGCGTCGGGACTCGTTGCCGAGTTCTCCTCGAACGACGGGCCTCGCCCCGGGGTCATCGGGGAGATCGGAGTCTCGCCGTCGTTCACCGCCGCCGAGAAGAAGGCGTTACGCGCCGCATGCGTCGCGCAACGAGAAGTCGCTGTACCACTGTTCGTTCACCTTCCGGGGTGGCAGCGGCGCGGGCACGAAGTGCTCGACATCGTCGTCGAGGAGATGGGTGTCGACCCGAGTGCTGTGGTGCTCTGCCACATGGACCCGTCGGGCAGCGATCCCGACTACCAATGCGCTCTGGGTGATCGCGGGGTGTATCTGGAATTCGACATGATCGGCATGCCCTTCGAGTTCCCGGGTGAGGGTCAGTCTCCATCGCCCGCCGACACCGCCTTCGCGGTCGCCGGTCTCATCGGCGGCGGATACCGACGGCAATTGCTCCTCAGTCACGACCTGTTTCTCAAGTCGATGCTCCGCACATTCGGTGGCAACGGTTTGGCCTACGTACCAGTCTCTTTCGCAGCACGACTCGTGCGCAGCGGAATCGATCCCCAGCACGTGTCCTCGCTCATGCGAGACAACCCGAGGTCGCTCTTCGAGAGCGCCGGAAAAGGATAGAGAACCACCATGGGTAAGAAAGTTCTGATCGCCGGTGAAAGCTGGATGACCACCTCGACGCACGTCAAGGGCGTCGACGAATTCACCGTGCACTCCTACGTGGAAGGTGTCGGACCACTCAAGGACGCCCTGGCTTCCCGCGGCCACGACGTGGTGCACATGCCGGCGCATCTGGTGCCGACACAATTTCCCGGTAACGGCGAGGCTCTGTCCGCCTACGACGTCATCGTCCTCTCGGACATCGGCGCCAACTCGATTCAGCTCGCACCCAGCGTCTTCGATCGTTTTCAGGCAGGCGAGGACCGCCTGGTCGAGCTCCGGAACTGGGTGCACGACGGCGGTGCGCTGCTGATGATCGGCGGATACCTTTCGTTCTCAGGGTTCCAGGCCCGCGCTGCGTTCCGGCAAACAGCACTCGCAGACGCTCTGCCGGTGACGATGCTCGCCGAAGACGATCGCGTAGAGACCCCAGGTGGCATGGTCCCCGTGGTCGTCGACGACAAGCACCCCACCGTGAGCGCCAGCGGGATCGAGTGGCCTGCACTCCTGGGCTACAACCGAGTGATCGCCAAGGACGGAGTTGCCGTCCCCGCCACCATCAACGGAGATCCGCTCGTCGCTGCGGGCACCTACGGCACGGGCCGCTCGGCGGTCTTCACCTCGGACTGCTCACCGCACTGGGCACCGCCGGAGTTCTGCGAGCAGTGGCTCGGCTACACCGATCTGTTCGACGGCCTGATCACCTGGTTGTCCGCGGAATGAGTCGCTCCGCCGAACTGATTGCGCGGCAACAACGCAACCTCGTTGCAGCGCAGCGCGTCCCCTTCATCGTCGAATCGATCGACGGCACACTACGCGACGACCACTTCCGGCGTTACCTGGTGATCGAGGAGGCGTTCGTACTCACCGCGGTGCGCATCCTGGGACTCGTCGTCGCAGAGTCCGAGTCCTTGGACGACGCAACCGATCATGTGGTGTCACTGTCGAATCTCGTCGGTGAGCAGCGGGAGTACTTCGCCGGGCTACGTGAGCAGTTTCCGTACGACGGCGATACCGACGAGTTGATCGAGAGATCGTCCGTACTGTCCGACTACGCACTGGGACTTGCCCGTCGAGACGGCAGGGCCGCAGCACTCGTGGCGATGTTCGCCGCAGAGACCCTGTACCTGTCCTGGTGCCGCGCAGCACTCCATACGTCGACCGATCGCGAACCGGCGCTGCAGGAGTGGATAGAAATGCATACCCGACCTGCTTTCGTGGCGCAGGTCGACGCGTTGGCCCGAGAGGTCGACGCCATGAACGCTGTGGACGATGCAAGGCTGGACGAGTGGTTCGCAGGAATGTTGGCCGCCGAGAACGAATTCCACAACTCGGCGATGGACTAGTGCCTGCACTTACAGGCGTTCGACGATGGTGGCGTTCGACAGGCCGCCCGCCTCGCACATCACCTGCAGCCCGAAGCGTTGCTCACGTTCGGCGAGGGCGTGGACCATGGTCGTCATGATGCGCGCACCGCTGCCGCCGAGGGGGTGACCGATGGCGATGGCTCCGCCGTTGACGTTCACCTTGCTCGGATCGGCCCCGGTCTCCTTGGCCCATGCGAGCACCACGGAGGCGAATGCCTCGTTGACCTCGAACAGGTCGATGTCGCTCATCGTCAACCCCGCCTTGGCGAGCACCTTCTGCGTGGCCGGGATGACGGCGGTGAGCATCATCAGCGGATCGTCACCGACCACGGCGAAGCTGTGCAGCCTGGCCATCGGCGTGAGGCCGAGCTCCTTCGCCTTCTCGCTGGTGGTGATCATGACCGCGGCGCTACCGTCGTTGATCTGGCTTGCGTTGCCCGCGGTGATGTTCCATTGGATTTCGGGGAACCGCTGCGCCATGGCGTCGCTGTAGTACGCCGGACGCAGCCCTGCCAGGGCCTCCAGCGTCGACCCGGTGCGGATCCCCTCGTCACGGTCGAGCCCGCGGATGGCGCTGATCTCCCTCTTGAAGCGTCCCTCTTCGGTTGCCGCCGCGGCCTTCGCGTGACTGGACAATGCGAATTCGTCCATTTCGGTCCGGCTGATACCCCACCTGGCCGCGATCAGTTCGGCACTGATGCCCTGCGGCACCAGACCGTCCGGATACCTCTCGGCGAAACCGACACCTGCCGGGTCCTCGGTACCGATCATGTTCGAGCCCATCGGGATTCGACTCATGGACTCCGACCCGGCCGCAATCGCCAGATCGTAGGCACCGGAGATGACGCCCTGAGCGGCGAAGTGAATCGCCTGCTGGCTGCTTCCGCACTGACGGTCCACCGTGGTCGCAGGCACGGATTCGGGATAGCCCGCCGCCAATGCAGCACGTCGAGTCATGTTCGACGCCTGATCCCCCACTGCGGTGACGACACCACCGATGACGTCGTCGATCTGGTTCGGGTCGATTCCACTGCGCTGCACAACTTCCCGAAGACTGTGGGCCATCAGGTCCACTGGATGTTCGGGATGCAGAGTGCCGTTTGCCTTGCCCCGTCCGACCGGGGTTCTGACTGCCTCGACGATGACTGCGTCTCTCATGACGGCTCCTTGTCCGATCGACCCGTTCCTATCGGATCGCTGACACCACGGTACGAGCTGGCTATGGTTTTGTAAAGTCAGTAGTATCGTGATATGCCCCTCCACATGGACGGCCCACTGTCCGACCTCGACTCCTGGACGGCCGGCGACCGCTGCTCCATTGCGCGCGCCTTGTCCGTGGTCGGAACCCGATCCGCCATGCTGATCCTGCGCGAGGCCTTCTACGGCACGACGCGATTCGACGACTTCAGCCGACGCGTCGGCATCACCGACGCCAGCAGCGCCGCCCGACTCAAAGAATTCGTCGACGCGGGCATCTTCGTCAAACAGCCCTACCGCCCCGACAAAGGACGAACACGCTACGAGTACATCCTGACGAAAATGGGGGAAGACCTGCTGCCCGTCGTACTCGGGCTGATGCAATGGGGCGACGAGTATCTACAGGATGATGACGGGCCCCTCGATGTGGTTGATGCACAAGGAAACCCAGTGCACGTCCGGATCACCGACAACAACGGCGCGGAAGTGCCGGTGAACGAACTGAGAGTGCGCATCGCCTAGCCTCCGGTGTTCGACTCGAAGAGACGCACACACAGCGGGCACGACGCGTAACCTGCTGCACGTGGTCAACGATCTACAGCGCGGCACCGGAGGCCGACCCGACAGGGCCTGGACCGCACTGGTTTTCGGTCTCACCCTGGCCGCAGCCCTGTCATCGCTGTGGCACTTCGCCGCGCCCCTCGCGCCCTTCGACCCGGCGGCTGTATCCGGCGAGACCGGAAGCGTATCGATCATTGGCTACGCGCATCTGTTCACCGAACAGGGGCCACCATGGTTTCCGTCGTCGCTCGTCATCGGCGCACTGACTCTGTGCGTGGTTGCTGCGGCAGCACGGATTCGAGGATCTCGGCAGTCGCTGTTCTGGTGGCCCTTGCCGACGTCGGCGTTTCTCGGAGCTTCCTTGTGGGCCTCCGCCGCCGTCAGTCCGCCGCAGGTCTCCGACATTGCCTTGG
Source organism: Rhodococcus sp. 14-2496-1d (assembly GCF_002259365.1). Classification (NCBI taxonomy): domain Bacteria; kingdom Bacillati; phylum Actinomycetota; class Actinomycetes; order Mycobacteriales; family Nocardiaceae; genus Rhodococcus; species Rhodococcus sp. 14-2496-1d. Next base: position 93,640 of record NZ_NPFV01000010.1, read on the forward strand.
TTCACCCCGACTCGACGGCCGCGCAGATGTCGGAGTCGCCGCTGTTCCGAGAATCGAGTCTCGTGTTCCTGATCGAATGCCTGGCAGTGTCGATCGTGATCGGTGCAGTTTTCGCGGGTGTTCAACACAGGGCCGACCGACGCTGAGGCCGAGTACGTTCAGGCCGTGATCGCCTGGCGTTGTGCGAGGCCTCGCGATGCGGTCAACTGTTTCTGCAGGATCGACCCAATCAGCAATGGTGCTGCAGCGCATGCGGCAATCGGGCGCGCGCTGCACGACACCACGCCGTCAAGAAGGGCAGATCATGAACATTTCGGTACATCAAGTGGTCGTCGACTGCACCGACGCCCGTGAGTCCGCCGAGTTCTACCGGCAACTGCTGGGATTCGAGTACATCCCCGGTGACGCCGAGACGATCGATCCGGATTGGCTCGCGATCACCGCGCCGGACGGTTCGTGGCGAATCGCGTTTCAACAGATCGACTCACTACCGGCCGCAACATGGCCGGACGGCGAGCACCCTCAGATGTTGCACCTGGACTTTCGCGTCGACACCGTCGAGCAACTCGACGAAGAGCACACGCGCGCACTCGAATTGGGTGCGCAACTATTGCGGGACCTGCGGGACGACCCGGAAGAGCCGATCCGAATCTATGCCGACCCGGCCGGCCATCCGTTCTGCATCTTCGTCGGGACGTGAACCGGCGCCCCGCACATCAGCTCCCCACATTCGGATACCCGACGCCGATCGGAGTCACATATCCACAACCGAGGAGCCGATCCGCGGACTACGGACGCCAACCGAGCATCCGAGTGGTGTGGTCGAGTGCCGCCCGGGGCACACAACCACACCACTGCCGCAGGCACTCAGCCCAATTGCACTGTGACCGTGGCGCGGTGACCGAAGATTCGCTTGCCCTCGAACGTGGCACCCAGTGAGATGACCGCAGTACGCGTCGCCTCGTCCTTGGACTTGATCTTGCCGGTGAAGACGATCTCGGCGGCCTTGTGGGTGTCCACCGGGATGGGGGTGGTGAAGCGGACGGTGTAGTCCTTCACAGCGCCCGGGTCGCCGAGCCACTCGGTGATGTACCCGCCGCCTACGCCCATCGTGAGCATCCCGTGGGCCAGCACGTTCTCGAGATCGATCAGCTTGGCGAACTGCTCGCTCCAGTGAATCGGGTTCGCGTCGCCGGCAACACCTGCGTAGTTGACCAGGTCACCGCGGGTCAGGCGCACCGTGCGGGGCGGCAGTTCGTCTCCGACGTTCACCTCGTCGAACTTCTGTGTGGGCCGACCCCGGTACTCCTCGACGACCAGAGGTTCGTGTTCCTGCGGAGTGGACAGTGTGCCGCTCTCGCCGGAATCGGCACCGCTGACGTCCGTCGTCGCGCCGAACATCACCAAGTTCTTCGCAGACTCGGCGATGGCCGGATCGATCTCGCCGGACCGACCGACGAGCAGCGTGGTGTACGTGGTCTGCACCAGTTCGTTCTTCTGGTTGGACACGACGTTCTTGGTGACCATCATGTCGCGTCCCATGACCGTCTTGAACGAGTCGAGCGAGACATCGCACGTCAGTTGATCGCCGGCGAGGATCGGCTTCTGGAACACCAGCACCTGATCGGTCTGGAGGATCTGGCTCAGGTCGTAGCCCTCGGCGATGGACTGGAGAAGCTTCTTCTGCGCAAGGGTGCCGACCAGCGACATGAACGTCAGAGGCGCGACGAGGGCACTGTGACCCAGCGCGGCCGCGGCATCTCCGTCCCAGTGGGCGGGGTGGAAATCCTGGACGGCGCGGGCGTACTCACGGACCTTCTCGCGGCCCACCTCGTAGTAGTCCTCGGTGCGGTAGTGATAACCGACCATGCTCCGAGCATGTTCCGCCGGATCGAATGCTTCACCGTCGGTTGCTGCCGTACCGGACTCCGCTACCTGCTCTGCCACTGTTGTCCCACCGTCTCGTACCCCACTGTTCACCATTACCCGAGCAACCTACCGAACAACGGCGTTCGTTGGCCAGGCCGGCGGGTTCAAGCCGAGCGGTGTCGCGGTGAGTCGTGGTAGCCCACCATGCCCACCATCGAGGCATGTTGCGACGGCGCGACGTTGGCGATCGTGGCGCCCCGCGGGCGGTGTCGACGCGACGCGACCGCGTCGACGGCCATCAGAGCCGCACCGTGCGCGGTGAGAGACTCCGGATTGGCGGGTGCGACGACCGGCAGCATCAGATCACGACGGAACAGGCGCCGCAGCGTCGGAATGTTGGCGCAGCCACCGACCATCACCAGGGCGTGAACGGCACAGGGCGCGTCGACGATCACACTGGCCACCCAGTCCTCCAACGACCGAATGCTGCGTTCGAGAACATCATCGAAAGTGTTGCGCCACAACCTGACCGGACCACCGACGAAGGGTCCGGCAACTTCGGCCACCCGCAGTCGAGAAAGCTGCTCACGCGCCGTTCGGACCGATACCGTCAATTCTGCCCGTGCCCGATCGGACGCCAACTCGTCCGCTCCGTACGTCGAGAGCAGGTAGCGGGAGAGTTGCTCGTCGCAGCTGTTGCCTCCGAACAACGTGGTGCGCACGGAACTGAAGACCGTACCGGTGGCCGGGTCTGCCACGGACACCGTGGTGCCCGACGCCCCGATGTCACAGACCGCGACCGTACGAGCGCCCTCGAGCTGGCCCGTTCCCTGCAGATACCGCAGCTGAGCTCCGAGTTCGGAGGCGACCAGCAGTCGATCGGCCTCGTACGTGGAGTAGGCGGACGTACGCGCGCGAGCACCGGGATCGTCGGGTACCGCCAACACGATGTCCGTTCGGTCGACCATCTGATCGCGCGACATGGAGTCCAGCAAGTCGATGGCGACCTGAAGGTGATCGTCAGGATCGAACGAGTGAACGATGTGGGCCGACCGCACCGACTCGTCGATCGCATCGACTGCGACCCCTCGGGCAGTGGCAGAACCCACCGAAACACCAAGGACTGTTCTCATGATTCCTCGACTCGACTGGCTACTCCGACCTGCCGATAGTAAACCGCCGAACCGTCGTCTGGACAGCAATCTCGGTATCTGAATGAACTTTCGGTTTGTTTTGGGACATATAACAAGTAGCGGAACCCGTACCGACCGATCTCAGGCGACGTGATCGAAAGGATCGCGACGGTACGCCAGCAGCGGACCCCACTCCTCCTGCGCCGAGGTCATCGCCGCACAGGCGACGCCGTTGGCCGAGTCCATTCCGCGCGCGGCCGCGACGATGGACCGAGCCGACTGCACGAGGGAGACATCGAATCGGAAGCTGTGCGCCGCCAATTCGGCGAACGCGTCCTCCGGACTACAGCCGCGCAGCGCGATGAGAACACCCACCGCCCTGTCGATAGTGGTGCGAGCCAACGGTTCTGCTGCGGGATTCTCGGTCATCGAATACTCACCGTCTGCTGGTCGATGACTCGATGGTAGCCACGCATGAGCAGAAGTTCAGGTGTCGGAGTCGAATTCACACACCCGTCACGAGAAGGACTTGTCCAAGTATCAAAAATGCACGCTCACAAGGGAATCAACGAATCGATCTCACTCGACCGGACTCGCAGCCGGTTCTTCGTCGACGGTCGTGGGTTCGGTGGTGACCGGAACCTCCGTGGTGGTCTCGATCGGGCTCGTGGTCGTCGGAGGATCGGGGTCGGGCTCCGGCTCGACGGTCGTCGTTTCTTCTCCACCCGAATCACCACCGCCACCCGAGTTGCCGCCGCCCGACGCCCCGCCGTCCGCATCGCCGTCCGAGTCGCCACGACCTTCGCTGCCGCCGCCGGAGACCACGCCGGGTCTGCCGCCACCCGATCCGGCCCGGGAGTCCCCACCCCCCGACGAGCTCATCGACGTGGGGACCGGACTCGCGGGGAGCGCTTCACTCCAGGTACCGACCGGCACCGGCCCGTACACCGGTGCCTCGAACACCCCGGCCTCGATGGACGGAACAGCCGACGGCGCAGGCGGGGGGACCGCCGAACCCGCGACCACCGACACCGACGACGACGCGACCTCGCTGCCCCCGGCCGACGGCATCTCGGTGCGATCCGCGCTGTCGACCACGGAATTCTGGGTCGGACCGGCCGCCGACAGCGCCCACACCGTGGCTCCGCTCAAAGCGGCGAGAACCGCGACGCCCAAACCGATCATCGTCAGTCGCGCACCGCGTGGAGTGCCGGCCGCATCGCTGCCGGAACCGTTCCAGACCTCGTCGACCGACTCCGCAGGGACGTCGACCGGCCCGCCTGTCCACGCAGTGAGAGCGTCGACGGTGCCGATCAGTGCTGCTGCGACTCCCAGCGGAACCTCGGCGTTCAACCGCGGATCTCCGGCATCGACCACCACGACATCGCGAACCTCATGGGCGGCGAGCGCTGCACGGACGATTCCGCAGAGCGCGATGCTGTCGCACACCACTCCGGAACCGCTGATCCGCAGGTCGTTCTGGGCCGCTTGCACCCTCATGATTCCGAGCATCGTGGTGACGGCGTCACCCACGCCGCCGGGAACCGCCGCAACGGACACGGTGCGCGTGGAGATGGCTCCCAACTCGGGTAGATCGGCCTCGACCAGCACGGCCGACACTTCTTCGGCACCGACGTGTATCCCGAGCGCAATGGCCATGGTCGTCGACTCCCCCCGACTTCGATTCGGGCTCAGAGTACCCTTCGAGCCTGAAATCGGGGAAACAAATTGTTTTACTCGATCAGAACTCCAACCTGCTCGCCTCGTCGCGGGCCGTCTCGGCGGCCCGGCGCTCGCGCTCGAAGAGCAGGCCGAAGGTGAATCCGTTCTCCCCCGCCGTCGTGCCTGCTCGCGCGCCGAGGGTACGCAGAATGTCCGCCGCGATCACCGCGTCCTGATGCTCTCCCAGCACCTCCTGAATCGTCTTGAAGTGCTTGATGTTCGCTTTCGAGACCTTCTTGTCCACCACCGGTGCAACCAACTCGGCCGCATACCGTGCTCGTTTCGATGCCTTTCGTGCCCGATGCAGCGCCTCGTCGTCGGTACCGCGCACGGCACTCTTCGTCCGATCGATCGCTTTCTTTCCTGCCTTGCGTGCCAGCTTGACCAACACGCGCTCGGTGACCTCGCCGTCGATCGGTAGCCCGCGCGACCACTCCGCCAGCGTCGTGAGCAGCGCGCGGTAGCGCTCTCCGTCGAGTTCGCTCATCGCCGCCTCGCGGTACCGAATCTGCTCGGCGAGCAGGTCGTTCTCGATGCGCGACGCGACCGGCCCGAGCACCAGTTCGGGCGGTAGTTCGCGCAACGCTGCGGCGAACCGGGCACGTTGCACCTGACGATCGCGCACTTCACCGAGAATGCTTGCATACCAAGACAGTTCGGCTTCGAGCTGGGCGGCGGGCTCGTCCTCGAACAGGCTACCGAACACACGAAGGGTACTGCGGTATCGCCGAATCGCCACCCGCGTGGAATGAATCGGATCCAGCCCTCGACGCAGATACACATCGCCTGCGACGATCGCCTGCGCCTGCGCGTCGAGATAGTCCGCCAACAGCACCACCCCGGGTTCGGCGGGTACCTGACGCACCACCGACAGCGCCCGATCCAGCTTCGACGGATGCGCCGACGGCCGGGCACCGGCAGCCCGCAGCACCTTGCCCGCCTTCTTCAGAAACGACTCCGAGCCTGCGGGTCCGAGTTCCACCTCGACCTCCCGCCACCGCGGACCGGTCGCGCCGCCGATCAGGACGACGGAGACCTCGTCGTCGGCCACTTCCGCGACCATAGCCCCGTCGGCGTCGGACACGGTGTGAATCGTGCGATGCGTCGTCAGAGTCGCGACCGCAGACAACTCCGCGCCCATCACCGCACCGCGCAGCACGTCGTTCAGCTCGTCCGGCACCGCACCGTGCGCTCCGTTGCCGAGAGGGAGCCGAATCTCGGTCCGCGCCTTCTCCGCCGGGACCTTCGCATGCCAGCCGTTGTCGGAATCACCGGTACGACGCCGAACCGTGATTCCGCGTCGCAACAGGTCGTGGCCGGTCGTGTCGAAGTACTCACTGCTCAGGTCGGTCTCGCTCGACGCCAGAGCGCCGCCGGAGGGCACCAGTGAAGCGAGAGTGGGCAATCGGAAATCTGCGTCGACGTCGAACTTGTCTTCGCGCTCGGTCTGAATCGACTCCATACCTGTCATCCTGCCTCGAGTACCGGGGCCGATGGAGTCCGAAACTGCAGACCGGTCAGCGTCGCGGAAAGTCGAAGTCCGGCAGCGGAAAATCGAACGTCCGAGTGGACCGTGTGGTGGTCGGCGGACGCGTCGTCGTCGCCCGGGTCGTCGTGGCGGGGCTCGTCGTGGTCGGACGAGTCGTGGTGACAGGCGGGACAGCCGTCGGTACCACGGTCGACCGATCGGGGGTGAGCGTGTCGGGTGCCGTCGTCTGCTGAATGTCGGACGGGGCACTGGTCGTGGCCACGGTGCGCCGCGCTGCGGTGGTGCTCGCCGCGTCGGAAGTGGTCGGTGTTGGGGCCGAGGGCGACGTTGCCGACGGGTCGACCGGAGGCGAGGTCTGCGCCGTCGTGGTCGCGGGCGGCAACGACGACCCGGTGGGGTCGGCGGGTGATCCGTCTGCGGCAGGCACCACGGACTGCGACCGAGCGGTCGGTGAGGCGTCCTGCGAACTGTTCACCGACGGAGACGGCTCGTCGCCGCTGGTGCGTGCGGCCGCAGTGACCACGGTGCCGGCTGCACACACCGCCACGATCGCCGCGAGTGCGCCCCCGAGATGCCGAGACTTGTTGACCCTGGTCATCCGCTTGGAGGAGGTGTCGCTGTGCCGTGGGCGCTTGGAGACCACCGGGGCGATCGCACCCACCTCCACGTCTGCGGAGTCCCGATCCACGGCAGCGAACCGATCGGTGAGCACCTCGGGCGGTGCCGGGGTGGGCCGCCGACCCACCGTCCGCGCGATCCCGGCAGCGCCGTGCGCCGCCAGCAGTTCCGGCTGCTCGGGCACGTAGACCGGCATCGACACCGCGTCGAACAGGACCTGCCGAATTATCTGCATGTTGGCACCACCACCGACAGCGACGATGGCGTCGACGTGGATGCCCTGTGCACCGACCTCGTCGAGCACGTCCACGGCCATCGAGACGGCTCGGCGCACCGCGTCGCCGATGAGCTCGTCGAGATTGCCACGCCACAGCGATGCACGTCCGCCGACGAACGGTCCGATGATCGACACGCTGCGAAGCAGTGCCAGTTCGTGTTTCCCGGCGCGGACGTCGTGAACGAGCCGCCGCCGAGCCTCGACCGTCAGCGCCTCGGCCGCACCGAACGTCGCGATGAGGTGATCGCACAGCACCCGATCGCAGTCGTCACCACCGAGGGCGTCCGTACGACGCGACGCGAGGACATCACCGCTGTCGACATCCACCACTGATACCGAGGTACCGGATGCACCGACGTCGAACAGAGCGACGCAGCGCTCACCGGCGAGCACCCGCGTCTGACGCAGCGCACCCAACTGGGCACCGAGTTCGGAGACGAGCACAACGCCATCGGAGAAGTCCTGGTCGTAGGCCGTCTTGGGGTCGCTTTCGCGCAGTGCGAGCACCGGATGGAAATCCGCGGACGCATACTCGGTCGCCAGATTGTGAACCGACGTGATGACGGCATCCCACGGATCGGGAGCGAGGCCGTTGGGTGCCGGCCGGGATGCGACGGGCTCGTGTACTTCCAGGACAGCACCGGAGCGAGCGTTGTCGCTGATCACGCTGCGCAGACCACTCGACCCCAACGAAGCGCCGAGTACGGACACATCGGGAACCGCGGACACTAGAAACCTCGCTCTGGTAGGCCCCAACCCACGTCGAGTCACCAGAGTACCGCTACAACCGGACATTCACCACGTTTCGCGGTGAGAAACAGACCTCGGGATCGTTTACTCGACGCTGGAGCGAGCGAAGTTCAGGTAGGCCTTCGACGGTGTCGGCCCACGCTGGCCCTGATACTTCGACCCCACCGCGGCGCTGCCGTACGGATTCTCGGACGGCGAAGACAGCCGGAAGAGACACAGCTGCCCGATCTTCATACCCGGCCACAACGTGATCGGCAGGTTTGCGACGTTGGACAACTCCAGCGTGATGTGGCCACTGAAGCCCGGATCGATGAAGCCTGCGGTCGAGTGCGTGAGCAGACCCAGCCGCCCGAGCGAACTCTTCCCCTCGAGCCGACCGGCCAAGTAGTCCGGCAGCGTCGTCAATTCCAGCGTGGAGCCGAGAACGAACTCCCCCGGATGAAGAACGAACGGCTCACCTGCGGCAGGTTCGACCAGCGTCGTCAATTCGTCCTGCTGTAGCGACGGGTCGATGTGGGTATAGCGGGTGTTGTTGAACACCCGGAAAAGCTTGTCGAGCCGCACATCGACACTCGACGGCTGAACCATCGACGGGTCGAACGGTTCGATCGCGAGGTTTCCCAAGGTCACTTCGGCACGGATGTCACGGTCGGAGAGCAGCACCTCTGCAGGCTACTGGTCCTGGGCGGTCCCCCGCGACACACCCGAACCCCGATCACGATACGTAGCTCCACAAAGGAAAAGCCGGACAATCGAGCGGCACGACCATTCACATTCGGGCAACTCCTATCAGGAAGAGTGAAATGACAATTCCGTTCGACGTCCCCTCGTACTGGGACGACAGATCACAATGCCTCGTTCTGGCCACCACTCCCGCCGAGAATCCGACCTTGTGGGAACAATTCCTGGGCGGCGCAGAGGAAAGCTATATGCGACACGGTGTGACCACCGCACTCGAAATGTCGACTATTCGCGACGGCAGCACCACCTCACTGTTCTTCGCCGCACTCGACCGAACCGGGCAAATAGTCGGTGGAGTACGAGTGCAAGGACCGTATTCCTCGGTCGATCAATCTCACGCACTGATCGAATTCGCCGAGTACCCCGACGGGCTCCGGCGCGTGCACACCATGCTCGACGAACGCATCGGCCACGGAGTCGTCGAACTCAAATCTGCGTGGGTCGCTCAGGGCGCACCCCACGGCCGGGCCGTCACCGCGATGATCGCGGAATCACCCGCCTACAGCACCGCGCTTCTCGGCGCGCGCTACGCGTTGGCCACCGCGGCATCCCACGTCCGCGCCGCATGGCTCGACACCGGAGCGGTCATCGCCACCCAGATCGCACCGATCCCCTACCCCGACGAGCGCTATCGAACCGAGGTGTTCTGGTGGGACAGAACCACACTCGCATTCAACGCCGATCTGGCCACCTGGCGCCGGATGCGGCAGAACACCGTCACCCTGCTCGCGCACCGCCGCCCAGCCGCCGAACTCCCGGAAGCAGTCGCATCATGAACGATCGACACCTACCCGGCCACCACTGGAAGCCTGTGATATTCGACGAGACCGACGCCACACAGCGCGCCGCTCTCGACGAACTCAGACGCGATCCGACCCTCACATTTCTGGACGAGAGGAAGACGCAGAGAAAAGGCCTCCTCTCACTTCTTCCCAGCCCTGAGCAGAGCCTTCTCGACGAAAACGACAGGTGGGTCTTCTTTCCATGGCGGAAAACCGTCGTCGCGGTACTCGGACCGAACTCGTTCCGACACCTGAGGCTCGACAGAAACCGAAACAAGATAACTCTCGCGGAACAGAATTCTTTAGGAGATCTCACGATAGGAATCATCGGGCTCAGCGTCGGACACGCCATTGCCCACACCCTCGCACTCGAAGGAATCTGCGGGACGCTTCGCCTCGCCGATTTCGACGAGATCGAACTTTCCAACCTCAATAGAATTCCCGCGTCCATCCTCGATCTCGGCGTCAACAAAGCGGTCGTCGCTGCCCGACGCATTGCCGAAATCGACCCGTACCTACGCGTCGAAATCGCCGAGGACGGCATCACCGAGAACACCATCGACGAGTTCTTCGACGGACTGGACCTCCTCGTCGAGGAATGCGACTCCCTCGATGTCAAAATCCGGGCCCGCGAGGCGGCCCGGTCGCGACGCATCCCGGTACTGATGGAGACCTCCGACCGAGGGCTTCTCGACGTCGAACGCTTCGACCTCGAGCCCGAACGCCCGGTGTTCCACGGCGTGCTCGGCGAGATCGACTCTGCGAGTCTGCGAGGGCTCGGCACGCGCGACAAGATCCCGATCGTTCTCGATCAGCTCGACGCCTCGCTGCTCTCGGCGCGCATGGCCGCTTCGATGGTGGAAGTGAGCGAAACCATCGAGACCTGGCCGCAACTGGGCGGCGACGTTCAACTCGGCGGTGCCACCATCGCCGCAGCCGTTCGACGCCTCGGCACCGGAGCGCACCTGCCGTCCGGACGAATCCGCATCGACCTCGACACCCATCTCGATGCGCTCGTGCCCCCGAACCCGACGCGTCGGGTGCAGGAGCCCTCGGTCGATACCGCCGTCGACGCCCGACGGGCCTGCGTCGATCCCGACGCGCTCGTTCTCGAGGCTGCCCGTCGAGCGCCGTCCGGTGGAAACAGTCAGCCGTGGACCTTCACCCGCGACGGACGCACCGTGCGGATCGAGGTCGATCGTTCACGAACCTCGACGCTCGACATCGCCTTCCGCGGCAGTTGCGTCGCCGTCGGTGCTGCCGCTTTCAACGCCCGAGTGGTGGCCACCGCGCAGGGCAGGCTCGACCGCACCGACGTCGGCGAGAACGGAGTCGAGATCACGCTGGGCGCGGGGGACCCACAACCCATCACCGATCGACGGCTGCTCGACGGCGTTCTCGAGCGGTGCACCAACCGGGAGTTGGGCACCGGCGCGCCGTTGGACGCGGACATCGCCACCGACATCGCCGCTGCAGCGGCCGCAGAAGGTGGACGGGCAGTGCTGCTGACGACACCCGAATCCATTGCCGCGGCCGCGGATGTCCTCGCCGCCGCGGATCGCATTCGGTACCTCACACCGCACCTGCATCGAGACATGTTCTCCGAGTTGCGTTGGCCGGGAGATCTCGATCCCGATCGGGGCATCGAGGTATCGACTCTGGGGATCGACGACGCAGACCTGTCCAAGCTGGAGATCGTCAAGCGGCCGGACGTCATGGAGCTCGTGCAAGTCTGGGACGCCGGCGCGGCACTGGGGACCGATATGCGGGATCGAGTGCTGTCGAGTTCGTCACTTGCCGTGGTGGTCGTACCCGGATCGACCGCGGAACATTACATCAGAGGAGGATGTGCAACAGAGAACGTATGGGTAACTGCGCATTTGCGTGGATTGGCGGTGCAACCGGTTTCCCCTGCGTTCCTCTACGCCCGAAGCGCGGAGGAGTATCGGCAACTGTCGACGCACCACGCAGAAGCACTGCAGCAGTTGAGTTTTCGGTTCCGCGCACTGCTTGAAATGGAAAGCACCGAATCCGTTGCACTGGTGTTGCGGCTCAGTTGCGCCCCGAAAACAGCCATACATAGTCGCAGACTTCCTGTTTCAGCGTCTGTATCGGGGTAGAGTTCCGGCGAAGACCAGGGGGAACAGTCCTGCACTGAGTCTACGAGAGGCGGGAGTAGGGCCCTGGAGCACAAACGGACGCTCGAGGTCCTCGTCACCGGCGTCGCGACCGAACTCATGGGAGTCGATGCGGCGACGGTGCGCGAGGCCTACGAATCCGTGCTGCGGCAACTCGTGGACTACCTCGGCATCGACTTCAGCTTCCTCCGACACAACGACTTCGAGGCCAGGGCCACCAGACTCACCGCGGAATGGCCACCGCGACTGAGCGTGCCCGATCCGGATCCACTGGCTGTGGTCTACTTCGACGACGCAGACTCGGTATTCCGCCTGGCCGAGACACTGACCGAACCGGCAGTGTTTCGGCCGGATCCGGAACAGGAGGACTACCGTCGACGCGTCGAGCAGGGGTCGGGATTCTCCGCGACCTCGATGGCCGTCGTGCCACTGCTGCACTCCGAACGCACCACCGGCATCCTCGGCTTCATCAAGATCGGTGACCGAAGCTGGTCCGAGGCAGAACTCAACGCGCTCAAAGCAATTGCGGCACTGCTCTCTCAACTGCAGGCACGGGTGATCGCCGAGGAGCAACTCCGATTCTCGGCACAGCACGACCCCCTGACCAAACTGCCGAACCGCACGGCTCTCGCACAACACCTCCGCGAACGACTCGACCCGTCCATGCCCGGCCCCGTCGCCGTGATGCACATCGATCTCGATCGACTCAAAGCACTGAACGACTTTCTGGGCCACCTGGCCGGAGACCACTACCTCGAGACCATCGCCGATCGACTGCAGAGCTTCGTCGGCAGGTCGGCCGGTCTCGTCGCACGCCTGGGCGGCGACGAGTTCCTGGTGGTACTGGCCGGGCCGTGCTCGGCCCGCGTCGCAACACACCACGCCGAGATGATCGCCGAAGCCGTGAACGCCCCCGTCACCCTCGGAGTCGAACGCATCAGCAGAAGCGCGAGCATCGGAATCGCCTTCGGCCAGCCCGGCAAACACACCGCCGAGTCGCTTCTGCGGCAGGCAGATCAGGCCGCCCTGGTGGCCAAACGCGCAGGCGGCCACGACATCGCCCTGTTCACCGAAGAGATGCACGCCGACGCCGAACTCCGCAACGACGTCGAGATCCACCTGCGCGAAGCCATCGCGGGCGACTCGCTCACCCTGCACTTCCAACCCGAGGTGGACCTGGTGACCGGACGCATCACCGCGGTCGAAGCCTTGGTCCGATGGCAACACCCCACCCGCGGACTGCTCCCCCCGTCCGCATTCATTCCGGTCGCCGAGGAGACCAACCTCGCCGGTGAACTCGGTCGCTGGGTCCTCGACCACGCCTGCCGCACCCTCGCCGACTGGCAACGCGAGATCCCCCACCTCGACATCGCGATGCGCGTCAACATCTCCCCCGTCCAACTCGTCACCAACGGATTCGTCGGTGCCGTCGCCAGAGCACTCACGGAATTCTCGATAGCCGGGCCCGACCTGTGCCTCGAGATCACCGAAGTGGCAGTGGTACAGGACCTTTCCCGCACCCGCGTGACACTGAGCGAACTCCACGAACTCGGCGTGCAAGTGGCGATAGACGACTTCGGCACCGGATACAGCTCCCTGTCACACCTCAAGGAACTCCCCGTCGACGCACTCAAGATCGACCGCGCCTTCGTCACCGACCTGGGCAACGAGAACACCGGCGACCTCGCGATCGTTCAGTCCATCATCGGACTCGCCCGCGCCTTCGGGCTGACCATCATCGCCGAAGGCGTCGAAACACAGAGCGCCAGAAGAACCCTGATCGAACTGGGATGCACCCGCGCGCAGGGATACCTGTTCTCCAAACCGGTGCCGGCCGACGACGCACTCGAACTCCTCCACGGCGTGCGCATCGACATCTGACCATCCTGATAACCTGACATCCGCACCACACGCCGGTGTAGTTCATTGGTAGAACGCGACCTTCCCAAGGTTGAGAGGCGGGTTCGATTCCCGTCACCGGCTCCACCGACCGCCCACCTCGGGCCGTCCTCCTACGGGCTCCTCTCCTGCCCATCCCGGTCGTTCCTGCAGGCTCCACTCCTGCCCATCCGATTTGCTCCCGTCTCGTCCGTATCGCTGAACTCACAGACGCTGCACAGTCACTGCGGTCACTCCTGAAACAAACCGACCACCGCTCAATATTGGTCGATACCCTTGCTACCGACCGGTAGCATGTGCGAATTCATTCATTGTATTCGCAAGAATTCCTGCATTTCCGAAGAAACTTCTTCCGCCTTCTTCGCCGTGCTAGAAATCAAATGTCGACATCTTTTCACCGACAAATGACCTGACAGGAATCCCCCTCATGCGATCACTTTCGACAATTGTCGCGGTCACCCTGACGACGATGGCCGTGGCCGTCTCGTCGGCGACCGCTGCCCCGTCACTGGCCACACCTCCGAGAACCCAAGGCGGAGCCGGAACCCTTCTGTGGGAGGATCAATTCAACGGATACGGTGGACCCGACCCCGCCAAATGGGGATTTCAGACCGGCCGTTGGGGCGCGAGTTCCGGTGAGCAGCAGTACTATACAGATTCCTGGAACAACGCCAACCAGTTCAACGGCTCACTGAACATCACCGCGCGTCGGGAGAACGCACCCGACCGCAAGCGGGCACCGTACAACTTCACCAGCGCCCGCGTGGTCAGCATGGGCAAGCAATCGGTGACGCCGCCGGTGCGCATCGAAGCATCGATCAAAATGCCGAGCGCCCAAGGTCTGCTGCCCGCATTCTGGACCCTCGGTCTCCAACCCGGTGGCGAATATTCATGGCCCAGCCAAGGGGAAGTGGACATCGTCGAAATTCCCGGGCTGTACGGGCCGTCATTCAATTTGCACGGCCCCTCCAAGTGGAACTCCAATCAAGATACGAAGACCGGCGGAAGTATGAATCCGGTCAACAACGGATTCCACACATACCGAATCGACTGGTTGCCCAACAGCATCACCTGGTTCGTCGACGGAGTCGCTCGGTTCTCCCTCACTCAGGCCCAGTACGAGGCGAAGGGCGGCAACTGGAAAGCGTTCTCGGGCTCGTGGCCGCACTACATCCTCTTCAACGTCGCCGTCGGCAACAACTGGGTCGGCAAGACACCGAACAGCACGCCGTACCCGCAGACGATGAGCGTCGACTGGCTACGCGTGAGTCGCCTCTGACCTGCAGAGCAGCACTTCCTGTCCGCACGGGGCCCAGCCACCACGGCTGGGCCCCGTGCGGTGTGCGCGATCGGCACGGTTTCGACGGCAGAACAATTCTTGTGACTTTTCTCAGCGACGCCGTCTCGTCATAGGGACATTCCACAGTCAGGGGAATATCGTCTGTTCATGCGCGGGCCACGGCGGAGTCTGATCACCCTCGTCATCGCCGCTGCCACCGCACTCCTTGCGCCTTCCGCACACGCCGGGCCCGTGTTGCCCATCGCCGCCGCCCCCGAGCAACCCGACCACGCCGATGCCATCCGCTACTCGGCATCGAACCGCGACGCCGCCCCGCCCGGAGCCAACGACATGAGCTGCACACCCACCGCAGCCCACCCGAATCCTGTCGTCCTCGTGCACGGCACCGATGCCACCGCGTACGCCGACTGGGCAGGCTTCGCGCCGATCCTGAAAGCAGCAGGCTTCTGTGTCTTCGCCATCAACTACGGCACGTCGCCGGACGGCAGATCCAACGGGTACGGCGTCATCGAAGACAGTGCAGCGCAACTGAAGGCGATGACGTCGTCGATACTCCAGGCAACCGGTGCCGCCGCAGTCGACGTGGTCGGCTACTCCCAGGGTGCCGCGGTGGCTCGATACTTCGTCAACAGACTGGGCGGCGCCGACGTCGTCGATCGATGGGTGGGAATCGCATCACCGACGTACGGCGGCACCATGTACGGAGTAGCGCCCGTCGTGCAGGCGGTGCCGGGTGCAACCGGTGTCCTGGCAAGCGAATTCGGTCCTGGTCTCGCCCAACTGATGGCCGGATCCGACTTTCTCGATCGGCTCAACGCCGGCGGCGACACCGTGCCCGGGGTGGAGTACACCTCCATCGCAACACGGGTCGACGAAGTGATTCAGCCGTACACCAATGCGCTGCTTCGAGATCCGGGAGCGCACAACATCGTGGTGCAGGACGTGTGCCCCGATACCGAGGTAGCGCACTTCACGTTCACCTACGATCCCACCGCGCTGCGGCTGGCGCTCAACGCCCTCGACCCGGCGAACGCGCGTCCCCCGACCTGCGTACCGGTGCCGCTGGGAGCCGGAATCCTCGACGTCGTCCTCGCCAGCCACTGATCCTCAGGTCAGGAGCTGATACGCCCTGAGCCCGACGTACAGTTCGGCGGCCTGGATCGGATCACGGAAGTCGCGACCGGTGAGCTCGGCGATTCGACGTAGCCGATACAACACCGTGTTCCGGTGGTAGTGCAGCGATTCGGCGGCATCGCGGGTGGAACCGCCGCAGGAGAACCAGGCGTCGAGAGTATCGAGCAGGCTCTGCCGTTCGGCTCGCGGCAACGCCAGCAGATCGCCGAGTATCTGACGGGAGGCGATCCGGCCCGATTTCGGATCGCGGACCAGCAGCAGCGGCACCGGCACCGAGTCGTAGCGCACCGGTGCGGGCGGTGATGCCTCGCCCGAGGTGCACGACCGCGCCAGCCGGGCCTGGCCGACGGCGTCACCGATACCCGACGGCGACCGGAACACCGAGCTCACCCCGACCCGCCCCGGACACAGCTCGCTCAGCGTGACCACAGCGGAGTCGATCTCCGATTCCGTTGCGGCACAGATGAGTCCGACGGTACCGTCCACCTCGGCGTCCCACACCGATTCGGCACCCGCGGTACGGAGGCGGGCGATCAATCCGTCGATCCCCATCGCTGCGGTCAACGGCTCCTGCGAGACCACCGCGAAGTAGCCGTGGTCGGGAATGCGGAACGTTCGCAACGCGTCCGCCGCCGCAGTCGGATTCGCGCCGTGATCGGCGAAGAGCACACGGATGAGGCGTCCACGAGCTTCGGCGCTTTCGCGCGCACGCATGTCGGCGCTCTCTCGATAGGCTTCCGCTGCCTCGTCGGAGTACACGTCGACCAACGCCCAGACCTGAGCGGCCATGTCCAGCAGCGCATGACTCGCCCGGCCGTCCGAGCGTTCCATCAACTCGTCCCAGACCAACCTGCCGCCCAGCCGAAAGGCGTGCAGCAGGGCAGCCAGCGGTACCCCCTGCTCGGCCTTGAGCCGGCCCGCGTCCCGCGCCGACTCGAGCCGCATGGGAGCACGACCGGACAGCTTGCCCAACATCGAGGCCAGATTGCTCCGCGACGCCTCGTAGAGCTGCTCGGTGGTGAGCAGCGTCGATTCGAGGTAGGCGTGCTCGGCCCCCAGGATGCGTCGCACCAGTTCGGTCGCGAGATCGTCGACGCCGTCGAGCATCGTCGCGGCCAGATCGGTCGGTGACGGATGCACATCGAACTCGGTCGCGGTCATGACCGAACTCTAGCCGTACCCGTGTAAGCCACGCCACAGCGAAATTGTGCGGTGGCACAAACTGTCGCATCCGATTGAGGCCCCCTGCCCATAGCGTCCCGCGCCCGAGTGCGACCACAATCACAGTGAAGCCGTGTACCCGAACGACGAGTGGAGCCGAG
Organism: Rhodococcus sp. 14-2496-1d; assembly: GCF_002259365.1. NCBI lineage: Bacteria > Bacillati > Actinomycetota > Actinomycetes > Mycobacteriales > Nocardiaceae > Rhodococcus > Rhodococcus sp. 14-2496-1d. Next base: position 110,814 of record NZ_NPFV01000010.1, read on the forward strand.
AAGTTGACCAGCGACGTCACCCCACACCTGCAATCCGTACCGACGACGGGACCCACCGAGGCAGTCGACTCCGCACTCGCCGATCTGTCCGCGGGAGAGAAGAACTGGGAACGCCTCACCCTGGCCGAACGCCGAGCGCTCCTCGAACGTGTGCATGCGCTGACCACAGCTCACGCGCAGGAGTGGGTGACGGCGGCAACGTCGATCAAGGGACTCGACGCCTCGTCCAGCCTCGTCGGAGAAGAATGGCTGTCGGGTCCGTACTCGTTCCTCAACGGACTCGGCACCGTGGCGCACACACTCGCGGCGCTCGAAGCAGGCACCAGCCCACTGGCCGGTGCGAAGTTCGGCACGGCACCCGGTGGGCGCACGACGGTGTCGGTGCTGCCCCTCAACATCTTCGAGCGACTCCTGCTCAACGGGTTCAGCGCCGAGGTGTGGCTGAAGCCCGGAATCGACCGTGCAACCGCACAGCGGACCGCGGGTCTCGCCCAGCTCGATCCCACCCGCACCGCAGGCATCGGAGTGGTTCTCGGCGCAGGCAACATCACCTCGATCGCGCCGCTGGACGCGTTGTACGAACTGATCGCGTTCAACCGGGTCGTCGCACTCAAGCTCAACCCCATCATGGATCCGCTGCTGCCCGTGTTCGAGAAGATCCTCGCCCCGCTCGTCGACATCGGCGCACTGCGTCTGCTCACCGGAGGAGCCGACGTGGGCACCTACCTGGTCCAGCACTCGTCCGTCGACCACGTCCACATGACCGGCAGCGCCATCACGCACGACGCGATCGTCTTCGGTCCCGGCCCGGACGGAGCTGCGCGCAAGGCGGCCAACGACCCGATCCTCACCAAGGAGATCTCCAGCGAACTCGGCGGAGTCTCGCCCACCATCGTTCTGCCCGGTGAGTGGAGCCGAGCCGACATCGAGTTCCAGGCCGAACACATCGCCACCCAACGCCTGCACAACAGTGGATACAACTGTGTCGCTTCGCAGGTCGTCGTACTGTCCTCGGAATGGAAGCAGCGCGACCAATTCGTCGCCGCCCTCCGCGCCGCCCTCGACCGCGCTCCGGCACGAACACCCTACTACCCCGGCAGCGACAAGCGAGTGTCCGACGCCACCGCCACCTACCCGTCCGCCGAACGCCTCGGTGAACGCGGCGGCCGCGTGCTCATCACCGATCTGAACCCCGGCGAATACGCACCGCTGCTGCAGACCGAGTACTTCGCACCGGTCATGGGTATCATCGAATTGCCTTACAGCGGAGCAGCATTCGCCGCCAAGGCGGTACAGGCCGCGAACGAGGAATTCACCGGAACACTCGGCATCAACATCATCGGCACCCCCGGCACCATCAAGGGACTCGGGGAGAAGTTCGACACCATGCTCGCCGACCTCCGGTACGGCACCATCGCCGTCAACGCCTGGACGGCCATCGGATTCCTCACCGCAGCGGCCACCTGGGGCGCATTCCCCGGCCACACCGTCGACGACGTGCAGAGCGGAATCGGCGTCGTGCACAACGCATTACTGATCGACGGGGCCGAGCGAACAGTGGTGCGCGGGCCTTTCCGGCCACTGCCGCGCTCGCTGGTCAACGGCGAACTCTCCATCTCGCCGAAGCCACCGTGGTTCGTCACCAACAAGACCGCAGCATCGACCGGCAAGCTGCTCACCGCATTCGCGGGCGCACCGTCCTGGTCCAAGCTGCCGGCAATTTTCGCCTCCGCCCTGCGCGGGTAGAACCCAGCGTCGACGACGATCGAAGGACAATCATGAGCTCTCAGCGCACGACGGCCGACTACATCGTGGTGGGCGCAGGTTCGGCAGGCGCGGTGGTGGCCAATCGCCTCAGCGCAGACCCACGCAACGAGGTGATCCTGCTCGAGGCCGGCCCCGAGGACAAGAACAAGTTCGCCCACATTCCCGCTGCATTCTCCAAACTCTTTCGCAGCGAGGTCGATTGGGACTACCTCACCGAACCGCAACCGGAACTGCGCGATCGCAGCATCTACTGGCCGCGCGGCAAGATGCTCGGTGGCTCGTCGTCCATGAATGCCATGATGTGGGTGCGCGGATTCGCCGCAGACTACGACGACTGGGCGGCAGTCTCCGACGACTCCTGGTCGTTCCGCAACCTCGTCGGCTACTTCCGCAAGATCGAGAACATCGAGGGGACAACCGAACTCGACTCCGGTACGGACGGCCCGCTCGTCGTTTCGCACCAGCGCAGTCCCCGTGCCCTGACGTCGTCCTTCCTCGACGCCGTCGAGGAGGCCGGTTATCCGGTGGAGACGGCAAACCTGCCCGAACCCAGGGGCTTCAGCCGCACGATGGTCAACCAGAAGCGCGGCGCACGGTGGAGCACCGCCGATGCGTACCTACGACCGGCGAAGAAGCGCAAGAACCTCACCATCCTCACCGATGCGCAGGCCACTCGCGTCCTCTTCGAGGGCAGTGCCGCGGTGGGCGTCGAATACACCTCGGGCGGCGCAGTACACACCGTTCGTGCACGCAGAGAAGTCGTACTGTCCGGCGGAGCGATCAACACCCCGCAACTGCTGATGCTCTCGGGCATCGGCGACCAGGAACAGCTGAAGTCGCACGGCATCGCCGTCCGGCATCACTCACCCGGAGTCGGACAGAACCTGATCGACCATCTGGCCGCACTCATCGGCTGGAAGACCGAAACCGACTCGCTCTTCCACGCCGAGAAGATCCCGGAGCTGGTCAACTACCTCGCACGCCGACGCGGCATGCTGACCTCCAACGTCGCCGAGGCCTACGGTTTCGTCAAGAGCCGCGAGGACCTCGCCCTGCCCGATCTCGAAGTCATCTTCGGCCCGGCACCCTTCTTCGACGGGGACTCATCGCGCAGGACTCCCATGCCGCCGTCATCGGAACGGTGCTCCTCAAACCGGAGAGCCGCGGCGAGATCACCCTCCGGTCGTCCGACCCGACGGCCAAGCCCATCGTCGAACCGCACTACCTGGGCGATCCGGAGGGCCTCGACCGCCGGGCGATGATCGAAGGCCTTCGGGCATGCATCGCGATCTCCGAAACACCCGCTCTGAAGGGACTGCTCGGCGACGTCGTACGCCCGAGGGTGGCGTCGAACATCTCCCCGGCGGACCTGCTCACCGAGGCTCTCGAGCAGAATGCGCACACGCTGTATCACCCCGTGGGCACTGCCCGTATGGGCAACGACGCCGACAGTGTCGTCGATGCCGAGTTGCGGGTACGGGGCGTCGACCGCCTTCGCGTCGCCGACGCGTCGATCATGCCGAGCATCATCCGCGGACACACACACGCGCCGTCGGTGGTGATCGGCGAACGAGCAGCGGACTTGATCCTTCGTTGACCCCCGAGTGAACCTTCGGAAAATTTCCGGTTTGGCAGTCCGGTTTGTCGGGTAACAGGTGGACACGCTCCCTTGCAGGGGATCGAGATGGGACCCATCCGCTCGGCAAGCAGCGCCGAATGACCCACAACGCTCGAGAGACGAGCACGGAAGGTTGACCGACATGTTCACTGTTCGTAAAGCTTTGGCCGCCACCGCAATCGGTGCACTCACCATCGTCCCGCTTGCCGCATGCTCCAGCGAGGAAGCGTCCGACACCGTCGACGCAGCCACCTCTTCGGCAGCAGAAGCAGTGGAGAGCACCCCCGAGCCCGCAGCCGAGGTCGACAACCTCACCGGTGTCGACACCGCAGTTGCGCTCGATCCCGGCTTCACCGGTGCACTGACCACCCTGGGCCTCACGCCCGGCGTCGTCGGAACCGCCACTCTCGCAGACGGATCCATCCGCTTCCCGATCACCGGCGGAGACGTCAAGTACTGGGAGCCCGGCACCGTCGATCCCTACGTCCAGGGCGAGATCAACCACGACGGCAGCGGCCTTTCGCTGACCGCAGGCGAGACCGTCGTCGAGCTCACCAACTTCGACATCGACCCGGGCACGTCGCTCCTCACCGGTGACGTCTTGGTCAACGGCGAAGAAGCAGCCGCAGACGCAGTGCTGTTCGATCTCGACGGCCGCACCCTGCAGCCGCTCGCTACCGGACCCGACAACACTGCAATCCTGCAGGGCACCCAGGTGAAGATCTCGGAGACCGCTGCCGGACTGCTCAACAGCACCTTCAACACCGATGCTGTGACCCCGGGACTGCTCGTGGGCGTTGCGACCATCACCATCAACACCGCTGCATAACAGTTTCCTGACCCCGTGCGCGAGGCGTCACCGTCGACGACGGTGGCTCTCGCGCACGGGTGTTTGCATCGCAGGACCAGGAGCCGACCGATGAGAGCGTTCACGAAGATCTACGGCGGGCACCCGCTGCATGCGGTCGGTCTGCTGCTCTCGTTCGCCCTCGTCGGCTACGTCGTCACACTCGCAGGGCCGCAGACTCTGTGGAACAGCGACGTGTGGTGGAAATCCGTTCTCGTGTGGTTCTTCGGATCGGTACTGCTGCACGACGCAGTACTGTTCCCGCTCTACTCACTGGCCGATCGGCTCCTCACCAGCATTCCGAGCCGCCACCTGGCCGTGTCACCGGTGAACTACGTTCGCGTTCCCGCTCTCGGGACAGCACTGACGTTTCTGATGTTCTTCCCCGGGATACTCTCCCAGGGTGCGGAATCCTATCGGGCCGCAACCGGTTTGACCCAGGAACCCTTTCTCGGACGTTGGCTGGCGCTGACCGCGGTGTTGTTCACCGTGAGCGCCGCCGCCTACTTCATCCGATGGACTCTCGTACGGAGCCGAGCATGAGCGTCACCGCCGATACACTCTTCAACCGCGCAGCAGCCGGACTACCCTGCTGGATAGGCGATTCCGACGGCAGCAGGGAGCAACTTCCCACCGCGCGGTGGATGGGCGGCAGCGCCTCGTCAGCCGAGGATCGCCGCGCGGATCACGCCATGCTCAGCCGATGTACCGGCCCCACCATCGATCTCGGCTGCGGGCCGGGTCGACTCACCGAAGCACTTGCGCGACGCGGCGTCTCGGCACTCGGTGTCGACACATCCCGAACAGCAGTCGATCTGACCATCGGGCGCGGCGGCAACGCCGTTCTCCGCGACCTGTTCGAGCCACTGCCCGACACCGGCAACTGGTCGTGTGTCCTCCTCGCGGACGGCAACATCGGCATCGGGGGCGACCCGGTGCGTCTGCTCCGCCGGGCGGCCGACCTGCTCGCACCCCACGGAGCCGTCATCGCGGAAGTGGATGCGCCCAGCGACACAGGAATTCGTCACCGCACCGTTCGGTGGGAAACCGACACCATGGTCGGCGATTGGTTCGCCTGGTCGAGCGTCAGCGCCGACGCCACAGCGGATCTCGCCAATGCCGCCGGCCTTCGAGTGGTCGACGTGGCACCGATCGACGGGCGCTGGTTCGCTCAGATGACGCTGGCTCCGCTCACCAGTTCGTGAACAGCAGATGATTGATCGCCAATGCACCGATCACCTGCAGCGCCAACCAGAAGCGATGCGTCCTGATCGGCAACACAGCGGGCGCGATCAGCATCCACATCGCGAAGGGCAACCAGATTCTCTCGGTCTCGGCCTTGCTCAACTGACTCAGATCCGCCATCACCACCGCAGCGACACCGCCGATCACCAACAGATTGATCGGTTCGAGCCGGGTGAGAATCCGCGGGAACGCCGCGGGCACAGCAACACCCAGCGCACAGAACAACGCCGCGAAATTCGCCCAACCCCAGTACTCGAACGGACGGTCCTTCGCGATGCCCTGGTAGTAGCGCTCCTGCACCAGCAAGTAGCCGTCGTACCACCAGAATCCGTACGCCGTGAAGATCCCCGCGACGATCAGTGCACCGATCAGCGCGCCCACCAACGGCAGAATCCTCCGCCCGGCAATCAACACCGCGACCGCAGGCAGGCCCATCAGCACCAGCCCGTAGTTGAGGTAGATACCGAAACCGAGCAGCACTCCAGCACCGATCGACGCCGGCCACAGGTACCGCTTCGTGGAGATCGCCAGCAACGCAACGCCCCACGCGGCAACACCGGCATAGAACGCATCCGCCGAGACGGCGATCCAGATCGCCGCCGGGGCGATCGCCACGAACGGTGCTGCACGCCGCGCGATGTTCTCGTCACCGAGCACCTTCAATGTCAGCACCAGCGCGACGGCGGCACTCGTACCGACCAGCACGCACAGCGTCGCCGCCCAGGCTCCACCGCCGAGGCCGAGACGATCGAGCCACACGAAGGTGAGCAATGCGCCCGGTGGATGACCCGACACATGCGTCGTCCACGAATCGGCCTGGTAGTCCAGGATCCGCTCGGAGAACCCGCGGAGCGTGGCCGGAATGTCGGTGACACCGGGCACCTCGTGCAGGTACTCGTCCGTCGACGCCAGCCGGTCGACGAAGCCGCGCTTCCAACCGTCCACCATCGCCAGCGACATCGTCCAGGCCGCCGACGCACCCCACACGAGGAACAGCAGTCGCGTCCACGACAGTCGACGTGCCACCGTCGGCCCCCACAACACGGTGGCCACGGCGATCAGAACGGCGACGGGAGTCCCCCATCCCACGTGAATCTCACGGAAGCCGAACAGCGGTGCCGCATCGGCGAAATCACGCACCTGCTGCGGAGTTCTGTTGATGATGGGAGTGACGAGTTCGTTGCCCAGGTACGGAACGACGAACGCGACCACGACGAGCACGACGGCCAACGTGCCGGCGACGGCTTCTCTCCAGTAACGGATAGTCTTTTCTCCCTGCGGACTCGAGGCGACCACGACTTCGGACCAGCATATCGACCGACGGTGATGGAGGATGAGCAGATGAACAACGACGCGAAGGGACGGGCCGAGATAGCCGTCATCGGCGGCAGCGGCTTCTATTCGTTCTTCGCCGACGATGCCGAGGAGGTCGTGCTCGACACCCCCTACGGCGCTCCGAGCGCCCCGATCACGTTGGGTGAGGTCGAAGGTCGGCGAGTCGCGTTTCTGCCCAGACACGGCCGGAATCACGAGTACTCACCGCACACGTTGCCGTATCGCGCCAACATGTGGGCGCTGCGCATGCTCGGGGTGAGCCGAGTGTTCGCCCCATGCGCGGTCGGATCCCTGGTGTCCGAATACGGTCCGGGGACAGTCGTGATCCCCGATCAACTCGTCGACCGAACCTCCGGGCGTGCGCAGACCTACTTCGACGAAGGCGGAATACACGTCGAATTCGCAGACCCCTACTGCCCCACGTTGAGGAAGTCCGCTGTCCAGGACTCGGCGATCGACGGCGGCGTCATGGTCGTCGTCGAAGGTCCTCGGTTCTCCACGCGCGCCGAGAGCCAATGGTTCGCCCGCCAGGGTTGGACGCTGGTGAACATGACCGGCCACCCCGAGGCGGTCCTGGCTCGCGAACTCGAACTCTGCTACGCGCCGATCGCATTGGTGACCGACCTCGACGCAGGGATCGAGTCCGGCCAGGGCGTCAAGGCAGTGGACGTGTTCGCCGAATTCCAGAAGAACATCGAGCCGCTCAAAGCACTGGTGCGCTCGGCCGTCCGCGACGCTCCCACCGGTGACTGCCCGACGTGTCGAGTGCACACCGGCCTCACGCTGCCGATCGAACTGCCATGACGCGGGTACTGCTCACCGGCGCAGCCGGATTCATCGGTGGCCACATTCTCGACGCCGCCCGCGATTCCGATCTCGAGATCGTCGCCGTCGACGCCATGCTGGAGTCGGCTCACGGCCCAGGAGCGCGAGCCGACGGGATCATCGATCTCGATGTGCGCGACAAGGACTCGCTCGTCGACGTATTGCGCGGGGTGGACGTCGTGTGTCACCAGGCCGCAGTCGTCGGAGCGGGCGTCGATGCCGCAGATGCCCCGGCCTACGCCAGTCACAACGACTACGGGACGGCGGTTCTGCTCGCGGCAATGTACGAGGCGGGGTGTTCGCGCCTGGTTCTCGCGTCGTCGATGGTCGTCTACGGCGAAGGGCGGTATCTCAACTCGTCCGGTGAGACGGTGATTCCTCGGCCCCGCACCCGAGCCGACCTCGACGCGGGACTGTTCGACAATCGCGACCCGATATCGGGCGAGCCTCTCGATTGGCTTCTGGTCGAGGAGGATTCGACGCTCGAGCCCAGAAGTACCTACGCCGCGAGCAAGCTGGCACAGGAGAACTACGCCTCCGCATGGGCGGTCGCCACGGGCGGCTCGGTGATCGCACTGCGGTACCACAACGTGTACGGACCGCACATGCCGCGAAACACCCCGTACTCCGGCGTGGCGGCGATGTTTCGGTCTTCGCTCGAGCTCGGTCGGGCCCCGACGGTCTACGAGGACGGCAAGCAGGCCCGCGATTTCGTGCACGTGCACGACGTGGCGGCCGCGAACATCGCATCGATCGAGGCGGAGCTGGACGGCTTCACCGCCCTCAATGTCTGCTCGGGACAACCGATCACCATCGGTGAGGTCGCCACCATCCTCGCCGACGCACGCGGCGGGCCGACGCCCGAGATCACCGGACGCTACCGCGCGGGCGACGTACGGCACATCGTCGCCAGTTCCGCGCTGGCCGAACAGACCCTGGGATTCCGCGCGACGATCATGCCGAGGGACGGTCTCACCGCCTTCGCCGACGCACCGCTGCGCGACGCCGAAGGCACGGGACCGCCCCGTGTCTGAACCGAAGTCCGTCACAGTCGTCATCCCCTGCATGAACGAAGCCGAATCGCTCCCGGCAGTGCTCGATTCGGTCCCGGCGGGCTACCTGACGATCGTGGTGGACAACAACTCGACCGACGCCACCGCCGCCGTCGCCGCTGCCCACGGAGCAACGGTGGTCTCCGAATCGGTGCCCGGTTACGGTGCAGCAGTTCATGCAGGCGTCGTCGCGGCCGACACCGACATCGTCTGCGTCCTCGACGGTGACGGTTCGATGGATCCACTCGACCTGCCGACCCTCGTGGCGGCCCTGGATCACGCGGACCTCGCCGTCGGTCGGCGCCGACCGGACAGGGGAAGCTCGCCTCTGCACGCCAGGATCGGCAATGCCGTTCTGGCACTTCGACTTCGCACCAAGTACAAGCTGCCGGTGCACGACCTGGGAGCGATCCGCGCAGTACGTCGTCAGGCACTGCTCGACCTCGACGTCACCGACCGACGCTCGGGCTACCCGCTGCAGTTGCTCGTACTGGCGGCCGAAGCCGGCTGGACCGTCGTCGAACACGACGTGGTCTACCGGCCACGGACAGCAGGAACGTCCAAGGTCTCCGGCTCGGTGAAGGGGACGATCGTCGCCGTGCGAGATTTCTGGAAGGTGCTCTCGTGACCGTCACCGCTCTCGTCGTCGCCAAAGCCCCCGTTCCCGGGCTGGCCAAGACACGCCTCGCCGCCACGATCGGCGACGAAGCTGCCGCCGAGCTGGCCGCAGCCTCGCTGCTGGACACCCTCGACGCCGTCGCGGCCGCCGACGTCGACCGCCGTGTCGTGGCCCTCACCGGCTCCCTCGCCGACGCGGCCCGCGCGAACGAACTCACCCGTGCTCTGGCGTCGTTCACGGTGATTGCGCAGCGCGGCGACGGGTTGGGCGAACGACTGGCGAATGCACACGCCGACGCAGCCACCTCCGGTGCCGTACTGCAGATCGGTATGGACACCCCCCAGGTCACGGCGCGACTGCTCTCCGACGCGGCGGCGCGACTGGGCAGCAGTGACGTCCTGGGCTCGGCCGAGGACGGTGGCTGGTGGGCGCTGGGCCTGCGTGACCCCGACCTGGCACGGTCCCTGCTCGACGTGCCCATGTCTGCGCCCTCGACGGGCACCGACACTCTCGATGCTCTTACCGCCGCAGGAGCGTCGATCACGATGCTCCCCGAATTGCGCGATGTCGACTTCGAGTCCGATCTCGACCCGGTGGCACAATTGTGCGCACCGAACAGCAGATTCCGTATTGCTGTCATGGCAATGGGTAATTGATCGGGTCTCGATCCGTTCCGAGAGGTCTGTTTCCACCCGAACTCGGCCGGTTTCACGAAATCTCCACATCCGTTGTGGAACAGCGCGTTCGATCTGCCCGAATTGCCGGACCGTAAACAACCAATATCGAATCGCAACAAATCCGAACCACCGTTTCACGGCGATTTCACAGACACAGGTGCTAGAAAGTGTGACATGACCGGGTTGTTGATAGGCGTAGCCGTATGGATGGTGATCGCGACAGTCGTCGCGACCGTCCTCGGCCGCGTCGCGCGCCGGGGTGACTCCGAAGAATTGGGGTCCACCATCGAATGGGACGTCGACGCTCTCGATCACGAAGTTCACCACGAGAACTGACGGTCAGTCGACCCGTTCGACGATCTCCGTCAGAATACGGGCCGCCGCGGCCAGTGTCTCCCGCTGCTGCGGCGTCAACTCGTCCAGTTGCTCTGCGAGCGCGATCTCCCGAGCTGCGACCTCCTGACGGGCAGTCGCAGTCCCGGCATCGGTCAGCCGCAGAACCACCTGCCTGCCGTCCGTCGGATGGGGCTCCCGGCAGATCAGCCCCGACTCGACCAAGGCGTGCGAGGACCTGGACACCGACGGTGGCTTGATCCGCTCCCTCGCCGCCAACTCGCCCGTCGTCATCGGTCCCTCACGGAGCAACGTCGTCAGAATCGACAGGTGAGCGACGGGCAATCTGTCGCTGGAATGGCGCAGCCGGAGTCTCCGATTCAGCCGCATCGCGCTGACGGACAAATCCCTCGCCAGCCGGGAATCGGGCAGATCACTCACGTTGTCCAGATTACGACACCGAGGTGCAATCGCCCGATTTCCCGAAACAGCGGATACCTCGTCTTATTACCTCTCGAACAAACCGCTGATATGGTTCTTCCCGGTTGTCGGGGAGAGAATCGAAATGGGGAGAACGTCGTGAGTCGCGTGGGTTCGAGAATGTTGACCATTGCCGTCATTTCCGTGGCCACATCGCTGCTGGTCAACGGCCCCAACGCACTTGCCAATCCCAACGCGGTCAATCCCATCGCCGGCCTCAACGGCACGTTCGGGCTGCCGCAACTGAACGGCCGCGCACAAGCCGTCGCTCAGGTGACCGGGATGTCGAGCCCCAACAACACCCAGAACGTCAACATGATCGGCACCGACCTCGGCATCATGTGGGACAACGGCCGCGGCGAGGTACTGACGGCTTTCGGCGATACCGCCGGACTCGGCGTACCCAACCTGCTGCAGGGCAGCCTGTGGTCGTGGCGCAGCAACGCCATCGTGCGGAGCAACGACCGAAACCTCGCCGACGGCATGAACTTCGACAGCGTCGTACTCGACCCGATCGGCCAGACCAAAGAGGTCGTCCCCAGCCCCAAGATTCCGTTCGTCGAGATCAGCCGAATCCCGACGGCAGGCGTGGCCGTCGGCGACAGCCAGTACCTGAACCTGATGTCGGTGAAGAACTGGGGACCCGCAGGAACCTGGGAAACCAACTTCTCCGGCCTGGCAGTGTCGAACGACAACGGGGAGAACTGGGCAGCGCTACCCGAGACCCAGCGGCCGAGCGTTGGCGGCGATCGCAACTTCCAGCAGAGCGCGTACCTGAAGGACGGCGGCTACGTCTACCAGTACGGCACCCCGCCAGGCCGCTTCAATCTCGGTCACGTGGCTCGCGTCAAGGAGCAGGACATCGCCAGGCTCGGCGAGTACGAGTACTGGACCGGCCAGGACTGGAAGAAGGGCGACCCGGCGGCAGCCGCACCCATCGTCGGGGGCGTCGGCGAACTCTCCGTCGCGTACAACGCGACCCTCGGTCAGTACCTGATGCTGACCACCGACAACGCCAACTCGATCGTGCTGCGGCGCTCGCCGTCGCCCGTCGGGCCGTGGAGCGCGCCGGAGGTTCTGGTGGACACCCGCGAGGTCAGCTCCATCTACACGCCGTACATCCACCCCTACTCGACCGGCCGCGACCTGTACTTCCTGGCGACGGTCTACCAGAACTACAACGTTCTGCTGCTGCGCGCGACCTTGTAGGAACCCCCACTAGGCTTCCCCGGGTGGACGCCGCAGACTGGGATCGTAAGTACGAAGGCCGAGAACTCGTGTACGGCGAGGCACCGAACGCAACGCTGGTGGAAGTCGCGACGACGCTGAAACGTGGTCGGGCACTCGATCTCGCATCCGGTCAGGGCCGAAACGCCATCTGGTTGGCCACCCGCGGCTGGACCGTCGACGCCGTCGACTTCTCCTCGACGGCACTGGACAGGGCCAGCCGTGTCGCCGCCTCGGCACCTCGGTCGGTGCGCGAGCGCCTGACCTGGGTGCACGCCGATGTGACGCAATTGTCAACCGAACCGAACTATGACCTGGTTCTCATGTTGTACCTCCACTTGCCCCCGGGGGCACGTCGCGCGGCCGTGTCCGCCGCAATTTCGGCGCTGAAACCTGATGGAATCCTCATGATTCTCGGGCACCACACCGACAACATCGAGACCGGCACCGGTGGACCACAGGAATCCGAAATCCTCTATACGCCTGAGGATTTGACGGCGGACATCGACTCGCGATTGACCATCGTCACTGCCGAGAACCGCTACCGCGACGTGAGCGAGGGCACAGCCGTGGACGCACTGCTACTGGCGAGTAGGTCTCCCCTTGGCAGCACAGCGGATCGGGGGTAACATCCCCTATGTTACCGACGAGTAGCTAACTTGGGCGGTACTTACGAGACCGCACCACCGACTGGAGAGCGAACGAGCAATGGGCCATTACAAGAGCAACCTTCGGGACCTCGAGTTCAACCTCTTCGAGCTCTTCGGACTCGACGAGACCCTCGAAGGCGACAACTTCGGCGACATGGACGGCGAAGTTGCCCGCGACATGCTGCGCGAGGTCGTTCGCCTGGCCGAGGGACCGCTGGCCGAGTCCTTCGCGGACGCCGACCGCAACCCGCCCGTGTTCGACCCCGAAACCCACAGCCTGAAGCTGCCCGACTCCTTCAAGAAGTCGTTCAAGGCGCTCTACGACGGTGAGTGGTGGCGTGTCGGCCTCGACGAAGAAGTCGGCGGCATGGCAGCCCCTCGCAACCTCCTGTGGGGCATCAACGAGATGCTTCTCGGCTCGCAGCCCGCAGCATTCATGTACTCCGCAGGCCCCGGCTTCGCGAACATCCTGTTCCACAACGGAACCGATGAGCAGAAGGAATGGGCCAAGGTCATCGTCGAGCGCGGCTGGGGTGCCACGATGGTGCTCACCGAGCCCGACGCCGGATCCGACGTCGGCGCAGGCCGCACCAAGGCCATCAAGCAGGACGACGGCTCGTGGCACATCGAAGGCGTCAAGCGCTTCATCACCTCGGCTGTCTCCGACGACCTGTTCGAGAACATCTTCCACCTGGTACTTGCGCGTCCCGAGGGTGCCGGACCGGGCACCAAGGGCCTGAGCCTGTTCTTCGTACCGTCCATCCTCTTCGACTTCGAGAAGGGCGAACTGGGCGAGCGCAACGGCGCATTCGTCACCGGCGTCGAGCACAAGATGGGCCTCAAGGCCTCCGCCACCTGCGAGCTCACCTTCGGTGGCCATGGCGTCCCCGCCAAGGGCTGGCTCGTCGGCGAGGTCCACAAGGGCATCGCGCAGATGTTCGACGTCATCGAGCACGCTCGAATGATGGTCGGCACCAAGGCAATCGGCACTCTCTCCACCGGCTACCTCAACGCACTCGAGTACGCCAAGGAGCGCGTCCAGGGCGCTGACCTGACGCAGATGACCGACAAGACCGCACCTCGCGTCACCATCACCCACCACCCCGACGTGCGTCGCAGCCTCATGATGCAGAAGGCGTACTCGGAGGGCCTGCGCGCGGTGTACCTCTATACCGCCGCACACCAGGATCCGATCACCGCCAAGCAGGTCTCGGACGCAGACACCGACATCGCGTACCGCGTCAACGACCTCCTGCTGCCCATCGTCAAGGGCGTCGGCTCCGAAATCGCCTACCAGGTACTCGCGGAGTCCCTGCAGACCCTGGGCGGCTCCGGCTTCCTCCAGGACTACCCGCTCGAGCAGTACATCCGTGACGCCAAGATCGACTCGCTGTACGAGGGAACCACCGCCATCCAGGCGCAGGACTTCTTCTTCCGCAAGATCGCCCGCGACCGCGGCGTGGCTCTGGCTCACGTTGCCGGACAGATCAAGTCGTTCATCGACAGCGAAGCAGGCAACGGCCGACTCAAGGCCGAGCGCGCACTGCTCGCCACCGCACTCGAAGACGTGCAGGCCATCGTCACCTCGATGACCCAGCACCTCATGGGCGCACAGGACCAGCCCACCGAGCTGTACAAGGTCGGCCTGGCATCGGTGCGCTTCCTCATGGGCTTCGGTGACCTGCTCATCGGCTGGCTGCTGCTGCGTCAGTCCGAAATCGCCATCGCCGCACTCGACAACGGTGCAGAGGGCAAGGACAAGGCGTTCTACGAAGGCAAGGTCGCCGTGGCCTCGTTCTTCGCCAAGAACATCCTCCCGCAGCTCACCTCCACCCGAGCAATCCTCACCAACATCGACAACGACATCATGGAACTCGACGAAGCAGCATTCTGATTCCCTGACATCGTCAACGGCCGCACCTGTTCTCGGGTGCGGCCGTTGCCATGTGATGGGCATGGTGGGGTGGGGCCCGGTTGCCGCAAACGCGCGCGCATTCGTCAGATGCACGCGAATTCTGCAGGATCCTGAGGCAATTTCGCGCGCGTTCAGCAAAAGCGCGCGCGTTTGTCAGGGTTGCGCAGTTGCGGGTCCCGGCTGCCGCAAACGCGCGCGCGTTCGTCCGGGTTGCGGAGTTACGGGTCCCGGCTGACGCAAACGCTCGCGCATTCGTCAGATGCACGCGAATTCTGCAGGATCCTCAGGCAATTTCGCGCGCGTTCAGCAAAAGCGCGCGCGTTTGCCGGCCAGTCGGCGTACTCCGCACGCTCCCTCGCGGTGGCGGCAGGGCAGCGGCCCGCTCCACGGCTCGAGCAACGCGTGCCACCACCTCCGCCGGATTCGCCAGGTCTGCCCAGGTCCAGCGCACCACGGGATAGCCGAGATCGCGTACGGCGTCCTCCCGCACCTTCTCCCTGAACACCACGTCGCCGGGGTTCTCATCCTCCCGTAGGTACTTGGTGTACTTGGCTCTACCATCGAATTCGCACACAACAACGCCATTGACCAGCCAGTCGATTCGCGCCAGCGCCCGCCCATCCGGATCCAGGATCTCCACCTGCGACTCCACAGCGAATCCGTTCTCGCGCAGAATGATTCGACTCTGAGATTCGCCAGGGTTTTCGCTTCGCCCGTCCATGAGAGAGACGGCTCGCCGCGCCTGCGCCACACCTTTCCAGCCCCGAGCACGCTGCAACTCCGCGTCGAGCTCCTGTGGATCGCAGCGCTTCAGAGCCGCGTCACCGGCAATCACCGCCGACACAAGGGGCTCGGTACGAGCAAGGTCGACAACCGTCCGCGCCAGCGAGGTCACGGAAATTCCTTCGACGGTCGCGTACGGCACCCACGGCGCACAGTGCACGATCACCGCTGCGTTCGCGCGACCTCCGCCGCGGCGATGTCGAGTGACGTGCACCTTGTCGAATCCCCCTGCGGATAAGGGTAATTCGTGCAGCAGTGCTGCAGATCGATGACTGACGGCGCTGCCCTCGGCAATTGTCGGAAGTACGGCGTCGATCAACAGCCGATGCCGTCCCTGCTCCGAGAGGCCGGCAAGCCTGGACGACGGAACGTAGACGCCGTTCACCAGACGCTCCCAGCCCCCGCGTTCGTACAGTGCCCGCAACTCGTGATCGGCGTGGCCATCGGCGAGCGCCTCCGAGCGTCGCACCATTCGGTCATCCTTCATTCTGCGAGTTTCGACTACGCGCGCGACGTCTCGAGAAGAAAAGTAGCCACCTGTGCACAAGTACGCACCTGTGGATGAATACAGGTACGGGGGTACCAGTTCGCCCCACCGTTGGTCTCGTAAACGCGCGCGCGTTTGCGAAATCCCGAGGCGAACAGGTACGCAACCCAGGGCCAGCAAGGCCGAACCAGCGGGGCCGAGCAGGAACAAACGCGCACGCAGTCGTCAGATGCGCGCACAATAGCCCCCCGATCAGGCCACCAATTCGCGCGCGTTCGGCAAATGCGCACGCGTTTGCGAAATCCCGAGGTGAACAGGTACGCAACCCAGGGCCAGCGAGGCCGAACCCGCGGGGCCGACCACAACAAACGCGCGCGCAGTCGTCAGATGCGCGCACAATAGCCCCCGATCAGGCCACCAATTCGCGCGCGTTCGGCAAATGCGCGCGCGTTTGCGAATTGCAGAGGCGAGAACAGCGAGGCCGAACCCCCAGGGCCGAGCGAAATGAACGACTACTGTTGCAGTTTACGAAACTTGCTGCCGTGGAACACGATTGGGTTCACTTCGCTTTGCACGTCCAGGGAATGTATGCGCAGCAACACTATTGCGTGGTCGCCTGCGGGGATTTGCTGTTCGATGGTGGTGTCCAGCCAGGCGGTGGCACCGACGATGAAGGCTGCGCCCCCGTCGGTGACGGTGAGATCGAGGCCGGCGAAACGGTCACCGGTCTTGGCGGCCAGGGTACGGACGGCGTCGTTGTGTGCCTCGCCGAGAACGCTGACACCTATGTTGGGTGCCAATTCGAGTTTCGGCCAGGTCGTCGACGTGTTCTGGATGCACACCGCGACGAGCGGCGGGTCGATGGACACCGAGACGAAGCTGCTGGCCGCCAAGCCCACCATGACACCGTCGATCTTCGCGGCGATTGCGACGACGCCGCTCGGGAACTGCGCGTACGCCTCGCGAAGCGTCTGCTGATCGAGGACGGTACGTGTGAGCGACATTGGACGAAGCTCCCCTTCCGATCTTGTGGTGCACCCCCGCGTGGGCGCAATTCTGTCGAGCGAACACCTAGTGCAAGCAAACACCCGATCGGGCGGCGACGCCACAGTCCGAATCGCCATGATTCGAACCGTCGGCGCGCGGGTGCGGCATCACTCGTCTTCGTCCGGTTCCGGAGCGGGGTCCGCTGCGGGTGCCGGAGCGGGGTCCGGGCGATCGGGCTGAACGCACCGCACGATGGGGATCGGGTCGTACTTCACCGTTCTGGTGTTCCGTGAAATTTCCCTGCCCGACGCGGCGTCGCTGATCACCCTGGTATCGCTGGCGGTGAATCCCTGGCCCCCGCCAGACGCGACGCAGCCTGCGCCTGCAGGCAATGTCACCGTATTCGGTGAGGTGAAATTGGTTCGCGAACCGGTGATCGACTCGACGTCGACCGTTTTCGTTCCCCACAGTCGGACGGTGACGCTGGACGAGTCGGCGAACGATTCGATGACCACGCCGGTGTCGTTCGGGTTGGTGAACTTCAGGTCGATGGCACCTTCGAAGACCGTCGCTTCGCGCGCCTCGGGGTATCGGCTGATGTAGTAGCTGTGTTCGGTGTGATCGGTGTCTTCCATACCGGCGAAGTACGACGCGTTGTAGAGCGTCGTCGCGAATTGGCTGATGCCGCCGCCGATTGCGCGATCGGGTCGACCGTTGTCGATGATCCCCGACTCCACGAAACCCTGCGCGCTTCCTCGCGGACCGGTGTACCCGTTGAGCGAGAACGTCTCTTTCGGCTTCACGAGCGCACCGTTCACGATCTGCGCCGTCAGCCCGATATTGACGCCCGACGCGTACTCGAACCCGCCGGTGGTGTACTCGGCGATCACTTCTCGCACCCCGAGATTCTGTGCGGCCTCGGTGGTGAGAGCGGGTGGGGCCGGTTCGTAGATCGCCTCGGTGGTGCGCGGTCCGTCGGCGGACAGCAACGCGGGCAATTGTTCGAGAGTCTTGCGCCACTCGACCAGCTCGCCCATCTCTCCGGGAACGACGGTCGGGGCACCACCGGAGAAAGTGAACGACGCGTCCTTCGGCGGCGTCTCGGTGCGCACGAGTTGCGGCGCGAGAATGCCTGTGGCGACGTCGGTGTCGTAGATCGGAGTCAGTCCGCCCTGGCCGTCCGGGTCGAAACGCAGAACCTCGCCCACACGATCCGTCGGAAGGATCGCGTCGACGTTCTGTCGGCCCGCTACGGTCACCGGTGCCTCGACCGCAGGAACGGCGATGTCGGCGAAGGCGCGATCGACGGCGTCCTGAGTCACCGTGACGGGTGTTGTCTCGTAGGCCGCTTCCGTTGCGCCCGAGGCCCATTCGGCCTGCAGGTTTCGACGCGTGCCGTCGGCGTCGAGCACCCGGCCGGACAGC
The DNA here is from genome assembly GCF_002259365.1 of Rhodococcus sp. 14-2496-1d. Taxonomy (NCBI): domain Bacteria; kingdom Bacillati; phylum Actinomycetota; class Actinomycetes; order Mycobacteriales; family Nocardiaceae; genus Rhodococcus; species Rhodococcus sp. 14-2496-1d. The sequence continues at coordinate 129,086 of NZ_NPFV01000010.1, forward strand.
GGCGCGACGGCAATCGGTGTGCTTCCGTCGAACACCACGTCGCCCTCGACAGGATCTCGGTCGGTCTCGACGCGCAGTCCGTCGACGGCAGCGGTGAGCGCTTGCTCGTCCGTGGTCGACACGACGCCGATTTCGCGGCTGCCGAACAACGACGTCAGCCGGGTGATCGGATTGATCGGCTGCGATCCGGCTCGGTCGAGCGTCGCGTTCCAGTCCACACCGAGGCCTGCGGCGGCCGGGAGTATCTCGACCTGTCGATCGCCGACGTCGACCGACACAGGCTGCTCGGCGCGCGCGCCCAGCTCCGAGCGCAACAGGGCTTCGGCGTCGGGGTGACTCTTGCCGCCGACCTCGATCCCGGCGACGGTGACGCCGCGGGGCACTCGGTCGCTGGAGGTGATCCAATCCGCCGCGTAAAGCAGCGTGAGAACGGCGACCACCGCGCCGGTCCCGATCGCGATCTTCCGCCACGGCGGCACGAATCCGGACCCGTCGGCGGCCTGCGGCGAGCCGTCCTCCGGCGGAATCACAGGTGGTCCGGCCGGCGACTCCGATTCGGGAGAAACAACGGTCTCGCGAGGAGCACCAGCTTCTGCAGCAGTAAGAGGCTCCGCAGGAACGATTGACTGCGCGACGGTCGGCGATTCGTCGGCTGCGGGCGGCGGTTGCGGGGCCGGGGTCTGGTCGGGCGCGGCGTCCCCGGGAACGACGTCGTCGGCTTCGGTGGACTCGGCCTCGTCGCCGACCGGATCTGCGGCCACTGTGTCTGCATCGACCGAACCTGGATCGACCGACCCAGCATCGACGGACTCAGCATCGACGGACTCGGCGTCAGCCGACTCGGCATCGTCCGACTCCGGATCGACGACATCGGATGTCGCGTCGGAAGGCTGCTCCGCCTCGGAGGAATGCTTCGGACCGTCGGTCTCGTCGCGGATCGCACCGAAGACCTCGGTGGGAGCGTCGTACGGCGGTACGTCGGGTTTCGGTTCGGCACCGTTGGGCGCGTCACCCGACCTACTGTTGCCCTCGCTCACGTTCGACCCTTCCAGGACCACCGTTGGTTGTGTTCCGCCCTTCTGCCCGGCGTACCCATCGCACGAGCTTACGCAAACCGAACGGTGCCGCTCACTTCGGAGACCATCGGCACAGAGACGAGTAAAGGCCCCGTGCTGCTGCCGGGTCGGGGGTCAGGCAGCAGCACGGGGCCACTGGGAATATAGGCCCACTGCGGCACGCCGTTACAACGACCGCGAAATTGTCTAGTCATTTCATTCGGTTGAATGATCCAGGGGTCGTCGAGCTGTCCCCTTGCCCGACGGCTCGGGCCCAATGTCCGGTTCTGACCAGCGCGAGAGTGAGGAGAAGCCGATCTCGCGGATCGGTCAGATCCTGCCCGGTCAACTCCTCGATGCGGTGGACCCGGTAGATCACGGTGTTGCGGTGGCAGTAGAGCGCCTTGGCGGCGTTGGTGGGCGAGCCGTCCGACGCGAGCATGTGCGCCAGGGTGTCGAGCAGAGTTCCTCGATGCGGCTCCGGGTGCGTCCACAGCTTTCCCAGAGCATGGCGCACCAGCAATTCCGACGATCGATCATCGGCCGCCATGATCACGCGGGGCAGTCGGTCCGTCGCCAACGCCACGCCACTGTCTTCGGTGATGGTCTCGGCCGTCAATGCCGCGAGGCGATACGCCGCAGCGAACGACGACAGGCCCTCCGGCGAATGCGCGACCCCCACGGGCCCGACGGCCCGAGCAGCGAGTGCGTCGACGACGGAGTGCCACGATCCCGTTCCGAGTGCGACGAGCGCGAACTGGTGGCCGTCCCTGGTGTTCCAATGCGAGACCGCACCGATCTGATCCATCGCGTCTTCCGGTGCCGGGAGCGGCGGCGACCCTTGATCGTCGAGCGGACCGACGACACACGCGATTTGCTGCGATGCCGAAAGACCAAGGGTGGCACGCGCTTCCATGACGAACGCTGGATCACCGCCCCGCCCCGATCGAAGGCCGTCGAGTATCACCAGCACGTTGGCGAGATCGCGCTGCTGCATCCGGGCGCTTTCCTGCCGGTATGCCTCGACGAGTGTTTCGTACTGGCTGTCGAGCGCGCGCCACAGCTGTTGCCCGGCCACGAGCAGCAGATGCTCGTCGATGCTGGTGCGGCACTGCTCGCGCTCGAGCATCAGCTCCTCCCACAGCGTCCGACTCCCCAGCGTGTACGCCTTGAGCACCAACTCCATCGGAATCCCCTGGCGCGCACGCTCTCTGCCGGTACGGCGCCATACCTCGCGCGCGTTGTCACCCGCGGCGGTCAGCCCCGACAGGGTGCGGAGCCCCTGGTTGATGTGCTCGCGAGTGCTGCGACGAATCTCGCCCGCGATGTCCGGAGTGGAACTGGCCAGGTAGCCGGGTTCCTGCTCGATCAATGCAAGCGTGATGGAGTCCGCGATCGAATCCGCCCGTGACGTCAGGGCTGCCCACGCACGGCGAATCTGTTCCTGGTCTGCGTCCGTCACCGCTCCCCGGGCAGCCGAACGCGCGGATCCGCGTCGACCATCGAGAGCTCCCACCTGCACAGTTTTGCGCACTGAGCCCACATCGCAGGTCGATTTGACCGTTACTGGTGCCCAGGGACCCAAACATTCTGTGCGCAGCGCCCATATCGCCCGTTGTGCGAAACGCACCATAGTGAACGCAACAGATTGTGAGGTGGATCACTTGAACTCTCTCGACACGTTGGACCCGGTCCTCACCATGACGGACATCGAAGTGTCGTTCGGCGGAATCGTCGCGCTGTCCGGAGTCAGTCTCGAGGTGCGACCCGGCGAAGTCCTCGGCGTCATCGGACCCAACGGCGCAGGCAAGACGACGCTGTTCAACGTTGCGTGCGGACTCGTCCGACCGCAATCGGGAACACTCGGACGACACGGCGACACGCTGACTCGACTACGGCCCCACGACCTCCCCCGACTCGGTATGAGCCGAACACTGCAGGGACTCGGACTGTTCGATCGGATGACAGTTCTCGACAACGTCATGGTCGGTGCAGATCGAACAGCGCACACCGGAATCCTCGCGGGCCTGCTCGGCCTGCCGTCGAGCGCATCCGACGATGCCGCGGTCCGCTCGACCGCAATGGCCACCCTCGAACGCCTGCGAATCGACGACTACGCGCACCGATTGCCACCGAGCCTGCCGTACGCGGTGCGTAAACGCGTCGCACTGGCACGCGCCCTGGTGAGCGAACCGACACTGCTCCTGCTCGACGAACCCGCCTCGGGACTGTCCAGTGACGAGATGAGCGAACTCGGCGACGAGATCCGTGCGCTCGCAACGTCGACGGGTCGTTCCGCCGGCCCCACCCCTGCGGCATCCACCGGCTCCGAACCGGAAAGACCCGCAACATCGGTCATGCTCGTCGAGCATCACATGGATCTGGTCATGAGTGTGTGCGACCGGATCTACGTGCTCGATTTCGGCAAGGTGATCGCTCAGGGAACGCCCGACGAGATTCGCGAGGATCCGGCCGTGCTCGCTGCTTATCTCGGAAACGAAGTGGCACATGAAGACTGACGCGGCGCATCTGACGATCACCGATCTGACCGTTCGATACGGACCGGTCACCGCCCTCGACTCGGTGTCGATGACCGTCACGGCGGGAGCTGTCACCGCCGTCCTCGGCGCGAACGGAGCAGGGAAGACGACCCTGCTGCGCACCATCTCGGGGTTGCTGAAACCGGTATCGGGGAGGATCGAACTCGCCGGCGTCGACATCGTCGGCGTTGCACCGGATCGGATGTCCCGCAAAGGTCTTGCGCACGTTCCCGAGGGTCGGGGCGTGATCGCCGAGTTGACCGTCGACGAGAATCTTCGACTCGGCGCGATGGGACGCAACCGAAGTCACGACGCCGTCACCCTCGACCGCATCTACGACATGTTTCCGCCCCTGACCGGTCGTCGAACATCCTCGGCCCACACCCTGTCCGGCGGCGAGCGACAGATGCTCGTGATCGGCCGGGCGCTGATGGCGACACCGTCGGTACTTCTGCTCGACGAGCCGTCACTCGGACTCGCGCCGAAGGTCGCTGCGCAGATATTCGAGACGTTGCGCGGACTCGTCGACTCCGAGTCGATGACCGTCGTACTCGTCGAACAGAACGCCCGCAGCGCTCTGTCGATCGCCGAACATGCCGTCGTACTCGATCTGGGCAAGGTCGCGGTGGAAGGCCCCGCCGACACCTTGGCCGGGGACGACGCCCTCCGACACGCCTACCTCGGGTTCTAGAGCAAGCCGAAAGGACGCCAGCCACAGTGCAACAACTGCTCACCATCCTCATCAACGGCGTGACCACAGGCATGATCTACGCCGCGTTCGCGCTCGCCCTCGTACTCATCTGGCGATCGACCCGCATCGTCAACTTCGCACAGGCCCCGATGGCCATGATCACCACGTACGTGGCACTGGTCGTCATCGACGCCGGCTACTCGTACTGGATCGGATTCGGGGTCGCGCTCCTGTGCGGCCTGCTCCTGGGAGCCTTGACGGAGCGACTCGTCATCCGATTCGTCGACAGCTCGTCGCACATCAACCCGGTCATTCTCACGCTCGGGTTGTTCATCATCATCCACGCGGTGGCCGCCATCGTCTTCGGCAACCAATTCCGTTCGTTCCCTGCGCCGTTCGGCCTCACCGGCCAGCGGATCGGCGACGTGAACGTGGCGTTGACCGGGTACGACATCTTCAAGATCCTCGCCGTCCTCGTGGTCCTGGGATTGCTGATCCTGCTCTTCCGGTTCACCGATCTGGGACTGAAGATGCGTGCGAGCGCCTTCGAGCAGGAGGTCGCCAAACTCCTCGGCGTGCGCGTGAGTCGAATGCTCACTCTCGGTTGGGCGCTGGCCGCAGTGGTCGGTTCGCTGGCCGGACTGCTCATCGCAGGCGGCTCGCTGGTGCACCCGGGCTACATGGACTCGATCGTCGTGTTCGGTTTCGTCGCAGCGGTTCTCGGCGGACTGGACAGCCCGGCGGGCGCAGTCGTCGGTGGCCTGCTGATGGGCGTAGGGCTGAGTTTCGTCAGTGGTTACCTCGGTCAGGATCTGGTCTCCAGCGCAGCATTGGTGATCCTGATCGTCGTTCTTCTGTTGCGACCGAGCGGGTTGTTCGCCAGCTCCGCGGCCAGGAGGGTGTGACATGAACGCGACTCTCACTCGCCTCACCGCAACACCGGTTCGACGCCACGTGCTCGGTGCCGTCATCGGGCTGGTCGTCATCGTCCTCGCGCTCGAATCCCTGAGCACCTTCCGTCAGAGCCAACTCACCTCGGTGGCCTACCTCGCCATCGCGGCCGGCGGCCTGACGGTGCTGACCGGGCTGAGCGGCCAGCTGTCACTCGGGCACGGCGCATTCATGGCGGTCGGTGCGTACACCGCGGCATTGATGTTGCGGGCCAACGATTCGGGATGGTCGGTCCCCCTCGTCCTGCTCGCCGCCACCGTGATCTCGGCGGTGGTGGGTGTCGTGGTCGGTGTGGCGGCCGCCCGACTGCACGGGCCGTACCTGGCCGGCGCGACTCTGGCGCTCGCTGTCGCGGTACCGGGCCTCGCCCTGTACTTCTCGGACTACCTCGGCGGCGAACAAGGACTCGTCGTACCGGCACCGAAGGTGCCCGAGCTGATCGACGACATGATGTTCTTCGTCACCGGAAACGAGCTCAGCGGAACCAAATTCGTCGCCTATGTCAGCTGGATACTGCTGGTGCTCGTGTTCTTCCTGTTGGCGAACGTCTCGTCGAGCCGAATCGGCCGTCGCTGGCGGGCCGTCCGGGACGACGAAGTGGCCGCCGAGTTGTCCGGAATCGATCTCGGCCGCGCACGCATTCTCGCGTTCGTGGTCAGCGCGGCCTGTGCGGGAGCGGGCGGTGCAGTCCTGGCGATGTCGGCACGAATCGCCGCACCGAGCGGATTCACGCTGACTCTCTCACTGACCTTGCTCTCCGCCGTCGTCATCGGCGGGCTCGGCACCCTTTCCGGCGCGTTGATCGGGGCGGTTCTGCTGACCTACATCCCGCCGGTGGTCACCAACTTCGGGCTCGATCTGGGTCTGAGCAGTCTGCAATCGGCCGAACTCGCACCACTGGTGACCGGAATCTTCACCGTCCTCGTCATCCTGTTCGCCCCACTGGGTTTGGTGGGCACGTATCGCAAGTTACGGACAACCAGAAAAGGAATGAAATGAAAAAGTTCGGATCGGTGGCTTTCAGAACGACCGCGCTCGTCGCCGTCGTCTCGTTGGCCGCGGCGTGCGGTGCAGGTGGCCGAGAAGAGACGACGGAATCCTCGGAAGGGTCGACGGTCGGCATCACCGACACCTCGGTGAAGATCGGTGCCCACTTTCCGTTGACCGGGGTCGCAGCGCCCGGGTACAGCGAAATCCCCACGGGCGCACAGGCCTACTTCGACTACGTCAATGCCGCAGGTGGCATCAACGGCCGACAGATCGAGTACGTGGTTCGGGACGACTCCTACGATCCGACGACCACCACCCAGGTCGTCAACGAACTGGTACTCCAGGACGAGGTGTTCGCCGTCGTCGGCGGACTCGGCACCGCGACCCACAGCGCCGTCATCGACTTCCTCAACGAGGAAGGTGTGCCCGACCTGTTCGTCTCCTCCGGTGCGATCATGTGGGGCAACGATCCGGAGAAGTACCCGAACACCTTCGGGTGGCAGCCCGACTACCAGGTCGAGGGCAAGATCATCGGCGACTGGGTAACCAAGAACCGGCCCGACGCCAAGGTCGGACTCTTCCTCCAGGACGACGACCTCGGCCGGGACAGCGAGGCCGCAGTGCGCCAGTATCTCGACGATCAGATCGTCGAGGTCGTGCGCTACACCTCGGGCAACACCGACGTCGCACCACAGATCGCTGCTCTGCAGGGTGCCGGAGCGGATCTGGTCCTCGGCTTCAACGTCCCCTCCTACACCGCACTGAGCCAGCTGACAGCCATGCGACTCAACTACGACCCCGAGTGGTTCTACAGCTCCATCGGATCCGACGTCGACCTCGTCGGCTCCCTGCTCGGACGGTTCTCTCAGGGCGCGGTCACCGACGGCGCGCAATCGCTCGAAGGGATGATCTCGCTGGAATACATCCCGGGCGTCGACTCTCCGGAGAATCCGTGGACCCAACTGTGGCAGAAGGTCTGGGCCGAGAACGGAACCGGTGACCCGTTGACCAATTACCGTATCTACGGACTGAGCCAGGCATACGCCTTCGTACAAGCCCTCCAGGCGGCAGGCGAGAACCCCACCCGTGAGGGCATCGTCGCAGCCATCCAGGAAGGCGGAATGGACTTCGAGGGACCGCAGTTGGCCCCCTTCCGATACTCCGATTCGAGCCACCTCGGAATCTCCGGTGCCAGTGTCTTCCAGATCCAGGGAGGCGTGCCCGAGTACCTGACTCCGGTGCTTCAGACCGACATCGGGGATTCGGCGGTGGAGGAATACACCGGCGAGGAGTCCACACCACCGGAAAGCGGCATACCGGGCTGATCACACGTGAAAGGGCACGCAGAGCGAACTCTGCGTGCCCTTTCCCACGTTGTGGTCGGCAGATCCGAAAACCCCTCGATTACCGGATCCACCGACCCTATGACCCCCGGTCGGAGAGCAGCCGAAGCTGCAGTGATCAGCGCTCGATGATGGCGGTGACGCCCTGGCCACCGGCCGCGCAGATCGAGATCAGGCCACGGCCCGAGCCCTTCTCGGCCAACATCTTCGCCAGCGAAGCCACGATGCGTCCACCGGTCGCGGCGAACGGGTGGCCCGCCGCGAGCGAGGATCCGTTGACGTTGAGCTTGCTGCGGTCGATGGAACCGAGAGCACCGTCGAGGCCGAGACGCTCCTTGCAGTACGCGTCGCTCTCGAAAGCCTGCAGAGTTGCGAGCACCACCGAGGCGAACGCCTCGTGGATCTCGTAGTAGTCGAAATCCTGCAACGTCAGGCCGTTGCGTGCGAGCAGACGCGGAATCGCGTAGGTCGGTGCCATCAGCAGACCATCCTTGAACGACCCGTTGCCGTGGACGTAATCGACGGCGGCGGTCTCGGAATCGACCAGGTGCGCCAGCACCGGCAGGTTGCGCTCGGCAGCCCACTCGTCGCTCGACAGCAGCGCAGCCGACGCACCGTCGGTCAGCGGCGTCGAGTTTCCTGCCGTCATGGTGGCGTCGCCCAGCTTGGTTCCGAAGACCGGCTTGAGCGTCGCGAGCTTCTCCACTGTCGATCCCGGACGCAGGTTGTCGTCGCGAGTGAGGCCGAGGAACGGCGTCACCAGGTCGTCGAAGAAGCCGCGATCGTAGGCCGCTGCCATGTTGTGGTGGCTCGCTGCGGCCAGTTCGTCCTGGTCCTCGCGGCGGATGCCGAATTCCTTGGCCGTGATGGCGGCGTGGTCACCCATCGAGAGGCCGGTACGCGGCTCACCGTTGCGCGGGATCTCGATGCCGAGCATGCCGGGACGAACGTTGCCGAGCAGCTTGATGCGGTCGGTGGTGCTCTTGGCCCGGTTCAGGGAGAGCAGGAACTCGCGCAGTTCGTCGTTGACGCCGATCGGAGCGTCGGACGTGGTGTCGACACCACCACCGATACCGGCATCGATGCGGCCCGACGCGATGGCGTCGCCGACGGCGATGATCGACTGGAGGCCGGTGCCGCAGGCCTGCTGGATGTCGAAGGCCGGGGTGTACGGGCTCAGTGCACTACCGAGTACGACCTCGCGAGTGAGGTTGAAGTCGCGGGAGTGCTTGAGCACGGCACCGGCGGCGACGAGGCCCAGGCGCTCGCCCTGCAATCCGAATCGCGAGACCAGCCCGTCGATGGTCGCGGTGAGCATGTCCTGGTTGGACGCCAGCGCGTACTTCTTGTCCGAGCGCGCGAACGGAATGCGGTTGCCACCGACGATTGCGACCGGTCGTAGCTGCTTGCTTGTCACTGACGTCTCCAAACATCGTCGAATAAGGCCCTGGTGGAGTTTCATCTTACTGGCGAGTAAGTTGGTTGTCGACACCCGGTCGTGCGCCTCGCTCCTCGAGCGAGCAGCGCTGAATGAAAGGTACGACAGTGGCAGCCTCCAAGGGAGCCCCAGATCTCTACTCAACGTTCCTCGCGTCCGCGCCGGGAGCCTTCATCGCCAAGCAGGCCGGCTTGCCGCAGCCCGAGAAGCTGCGCCGCTACAAGGCGGGCGAGCCGCCGCTGGCCGGACCGGTCCTGATCGGCGGTAGCGGTCGCCTCGTCGAGCCCCTGCGTGAGCTGCTCTCGGACTACCCGCAGTCGCAGCCGCACGACGACAAGCACGGCGGACTGGTGTTCGACGCCACCGGCATCGGCAACGTCGCCGAGCTGGAGCAGCTGTTCCAGTTCTTCCAGCCGGTCATCCGCAACCTGGCACCGTCGGCGCGCGTCGTCGTCATCGGTACGACGCCGGAGGAGACCGCGAGCGTCGACGAGCACGTCGCTCAGCGCGCTCTCGAAGGCTTCACCCGCAGCGTCGGCAAAGAGGTCAAGCGCGGAGCCACGGCGCAGCTCGTCTACATCTCCCCCAAGGCGTCGACCGGCTTGTCCGGACTCGAATCCACCCTCCGCTTCCTGCTCTCGGCCAAGTCCGCGTTCGTCGACGGCCAGGTCATCACCGTGGGCGACGCGGACTCGCAGGCCCCGGCCTCGTGGGACAAGCCGCTCGCAGGCAAGGTAGCGGTCGTCACCGGAGCCGCACGCGGTATCGGTGCCACCATCGCCGAGGTCCTCGCCCGCGACGGAGCCACCGTCATCGCAGCCGACATTCCCGCTGCCGGAGAAGCACTCTCGCAGACGGCCAACAAGGTGGGCGGCACCTCGCTCGCCCTTGACGTCACCTCGCCCGACGCCGGAGATGTCCTCTCGAAGCACCTCCTCGAACGTCACGGCGGCGCAGACATCATCGTGCACAACGCAGGCATCACCCGCGACAAGACACTCGCCAACATGGACGAGAGCCGCTGGAACTCCGTCATCGGCGTCAATCTCGCTGCGCCGCAGCGCATCACCGATGAGCTCGTCAAGTCGGGTGCACTGAAGGAAGGCGGCCGCGTCGTCGACGTCTCCTCCATCGCCGGCATCGCGGGCAACCGCGGCCAGACCAACTACGGCACGTCCAAGGCAGGCGTCATCGGCCTGGTGCACGCGTCCGCACCGGTGCTGGCGAAGAAGAACATCACCATCAACGCCGTCGCTCCCGGGTTCATCGAGACCGCGATGACGGCTGCGATTCCGTTCGCTACCCGCGAGGCCGGACGACGCATGAGCTCGCTGCTGCAGGGCGGCGAGACCGTCGACGTCGCAGAGTTGGTCTCGTACTTCGCTTCTCCCGCATCCAACGCCGTCACCGGCCAGGTCGTGCGCGTGTGCGGCCAGAGCCTTCTCGGCGCATGAGCACCGTCACGCTCACCGCGCAGCCGAAGACGTCCGACATCTACACCTCGGCAGCGCTGGGCGCACTGCCGTTCTTCGGATCCAGGTCGTCCTCGGTTCCCAGCACGGTGTACGAGCTCAAGGGTCTGCGAGTGGACCCCGACAACCTCGCCGGGTACTGCCGGGCGACGGGGCTGCGATTCGGCGACCAGCTCCCGGTGACCTATCCCTTCACCCTCGTCTTCCCGACGGTGATGAAACTGATGGTGTCCAAGGGCTTTCCGTTCGCCGCCATCGGTTCGGTACACGCCGAGAACGTCATCGAGCAGTACCGTGGCATCTCCGCGTCCGAGCCGCTGGACGTGCGAGTGCACGCGGAGAATCTGCGCGAGCACCGCAAGGGGTTGCTCGTCGACCTGATCAGTGAGGTCAAGGTAGGACGCGAACTGGTCTGGAAGCAGACCTCGAGCTTCCTGAGCCTGCAGAAGACGTCACTGTCCGGTGGCCCCCGCGAGGCACCGCCGGCCGACGAGGTTCCGCCGCCCCCGACCCGCACTCTGCGTGTCGACCAGCGGATCATCAGCCGGTACGCGGCGATCTCCGGAGACCGCAACCCGATTCACGTATCCTCGCTGGGCGCAAAGGCATTCGGGTTCCCGAAGACCATCGCGCACGGAATGTGGAGCGCGGCAGCCGTGCTGCAGACCGTCGAGGGCCGAATTCCGGAGGCTGTGAACTACAGCATCCGCTTCGGCAAGCCGATCATCCTGCCCGCGACGGTGAACGCCTACGCCGAGGCCGTCGGCACCGGCTGGGACCTGTCGCTGAAGAACCCGAAGAAGGGCTACCCGCATCTGACGGGAACCCTGCGGTAACCGCCTCACCCTCGAACTCGAAGTTGTGGACGGATTTCTCCGGATTTCCGTCCACAACTTCGAGTTGGGCGCGGAGCTCAGGTGGTGGCGGTCTTCTTTCCGGCCAAGCCGCGCCAGGCCAGATTCTCCAGTAGGTCCGCGGCCGCGTCGACCTCGATTTCGCCGCCTGCCACTCTGTCGGCCACAGCCTCGCCCGCCCCGACCAGCGCGACGGCCATCAGCCCGAAATTCTGGGACTGCTCCGGATCTCTCGTACTCATCGCGAGCAAGCCGGCCGTCAACTCGATCAACCGATCTCGGCTGCTCTGCACCTGCGAGGCGAACGCCTGCTGACCGATGGCCTGACGGTAGAGCACCATCCACGACTTGCGGTTCTCGCCGACGAATCCGAGGAAACCGATCAGGGCCTTGCGCAACTGCTCGCGCGGCGTCAGCGTCGGATCTGCGGCTGGAGTCAGGGCCTCGACGAACTTGACGCCCTCGCGGTGGATGCAGGCCGCGAACAACTCGTCCTTGGACCCGTAGTACAGGTAGAGCATCGGTTTGGAGATGGCCGCCTTCTTGGCGATCGAATCCATCGATGTCTCGTGAAAACCGTTGTCGGAGAACACATCCACCGCCGCGTCGAGCATCTGCTGCTCACGGACGGCGCGGGGCAATCTCTTCGTGCCACCAGCCATGGATCCTCCAATACGTACGAACTACTAGACCTTACTCCACAGTAAGGTCCAGTACCGCACAATCAGGACCCGCACGCCCCCTTGAACCGAGCAACCGTAGCAGCGGCCTCGTCCACCTGAGCTGCCGGCAGACGTCCCGTCGCCACCGCGTCCTCGAGATTGTCCAACACCGCGGGCACCTGATCGGTGGTGAGCCACAGCGCCACATCGGCTCCCGCGACCAACGCCGCCTCGACCGCGTCGACGATCCCGAGCCTGGCCGTGATCGCCGCCATGCCGCTGAGGTCGTCGGTGAAAATGGGGCCGTCGAACGGCGCGGCACCGTATCCGACGCCATCGCGCAACAACGCCATCGCCGCCGGGCTGATACTCGCCGGCACCCCCGGCTCGGTCAGTCCGGGCACATCGAGATGCCCGACCATGACACCGACGCCGGTGTTGTTCAGCGCCGCGAACGGCAACAGATCCTTGGCTTTCAACTCGTCGAGCGACGGGGTCGTCACCGCGCCGGTGTGCGAGTCGCCCGAACCCGAACCGTGCCCGGGAAAATGCTTGATGACGGGCTTCACACCCGCGTCCTCCAGACCCCGCGCGTACGCCCCCGCGTAGTCGATGACGACCTGCGGATCGTCGGAGAACGACCGATCGCCGATGACGGAATCGTCGGGCTGACCGCTCACGTCGACCACCGGAGCGAAGTCGACGGTGACACCGAGATCCTTCAACCCCTGGCCGCGCGTCAACGCCATCGAATACGCCTCGTCCACCGACACCGTCTGCGCCAGTTCCCGCGCCGACGGTGCGGCACCCAGCAGATCCGCGACCCGCGAGACCCGTCCACCTTCTTCGTCGATCGTGACCATCGGAGCCACCGCGGAGGCGTCGAGCACCTGCGGTACTTCCCGATTGCCGAGCATCGACTCGTCGGTCCAACTGCCGACGAAGATGCCGCCGACCTGCTCGGTGGACATGATCTGCACCGCGTCCGCAGTTCCGGTGACCCCGACGGTGAGCAACTGAGCCAGCCGCTGCCGCTCCGACAATCCGTCGACGAACGCAACGCAGCCGTCGACGGGCGGCACCGGTTGCGGCACCGTCGTGTCGACTGCAGTCGTCGTCGGAGCAGCCGGTGCAGTCTGCGTCGACGCGACCGGCGCAGACTCGGTGGAGCACGAGACCAACAAGCCGACACCGACGGTCATCACCGCAGCGGACCGAACCGAAAACCGAAGTCGCATGGAATACGACGGTAGCCCAGATCGTCGGTGTCGCTGCCGACCCGGGGTCCGGATCGATGCGCCTTCGTTGCACTCCGACCGACCGAAACCCACATCGATCCGCAGAGGGGTGAGGGTAATCTGGACGAACGCGACATGAGGAGGAGATCGACCGTGACCGCAGACCTCATACTCATTGCCTACGACGGATCCGACAACGCCAAACGCGCCATCGACTATGCCGGACGGTTTCTCACCACCTCACGCGCGATCGTCGTCACCGCATGGGAGCCGATGGTGCGTCAGGCCGCGCGCATGTCCGGCCTCTCCGGTGTGATGCAGCCCGAATGGGTGCCCGACGACGAGGCCGAGGACGTGGCGCTCACCGACGCGAAAGTGACCAACAGCGAAGGCGTCGCGCTGGCCGAGGCCGCAGGCCTGAAAGTGGAGGGTCAGTGCACCGAATGCACCACCGCCATCTGGGCCGCGATCGTGGAGAAAGCCGACGAGATGAACGTCGACATCATCGTCACCGGTACGCGAGGCACCACCGGTCTACGTGCGCTGCTCCAGAGTTCGGTGGCCGAGCACGTTCTTCGGCACAGCCATCGACCCGTCCTGATCGTTCCGCCCGGCAAGTAGAGCGTCCGACGGCTGTTTTCCGTGACGCAGGTGATATCGTGATGCCCGCGTGGGGGTCCACCTCGCCCGCTACCGTTCTGAGCCGACTGACTGGAGAACCGAGATGAAGTTTGCTGTCCCGGGTGTCATTGCCGCCGTCGTCGGAGCCGTACTGGGTGCGGGCGTCGTCTTCGGAGTCACCGCAGCTGCAGCCGACAACTCTCGTCCGGATATCGATCGCTCCGGAAACGCCGACTCGTCCTTGCTGAACCAGGTTGAGTACGGCAGCCGCTGACGCTGGTCGCTCTCGTGAATCGGTGATCTCGGCCGAGCCGCTCGGCCGCAAGTGGCTTCTCGGCGTCTCGATCCTGGCGTTCCTCCTCACCTTTCTGCAGGTCCCCGGCTTCACCGTCGCCGACACCAAGTACGACCTGGCACAGAACCCTCTCGGATTTCTCGAACGCGCCTCCCATCAATGGAACAGCGCAGCCCCGCTCGGCCAGGTGCAGAACCAGGCCTACGGCTACTTCTTCCCCCACGGTGCGTTCTTCGCCGGCGGCGATCTGCTGTCGATCCCGCCGTGGATCACTCAACGCATCTGGTGGGCGCTGCTGCTCATCGCCGGGTTCTGGGGAATCGTGCGGCTCGCCGAAGCTCTCGGTGTCGGCAGCCGTAGTTCCCGTCTGATCGCAGCGACGGCCTTCGTTCTGTCTCCGCGAGTGATCACCACCCTCGCGTCTATCTCCTCCGAGACGATGCCGATGATGCTGGCACCGTGGGTGCTGGTCCCGATGGTGCGGTATCTCGCCGGCGACGATGCGAAACAGACGGTTCGGCGCTCGGCCGCGCAGTCTGCACTGGCGGTGGCCCTGATGGGCGCGGTCAACGCCGTCGCCACCGCCGCCGCCGTTCTGGTCGCCGTGATCTGGATGCTCACGCATCGGCCGAACAAGCGGTGGTTCGTCTTCGGTGCCTGGTGGTCGGGCTTTCTGGTGCTTGCGACGCTGTGGTGGATCGTTCCACTGCTTTTGCTGGGCAAGGTCTCTCCGCCGTTTCTCGACTACATCGAATCCTCCGGCACCACCACGCAGTGGACGTCACTGACGGAAGTGCTGCGCGGTACCGGCAGCTGGACGCCGTTCGTCTCTCCCGAGCGAGTGGCCGGTGCCGTTCTGGTGACGCAGCCGGCGGCCGTCATCGCAACGGGCTTGATCGCGGCCGCTGGAATCGCGGGCCTGGCCATGCGGTCCATGCCCGCCCGCGGCCGGTTGACGATCATGCTGTTCGTCGGTCTTGTCGGCCTCGGTGCCGGGTTCGTCGGCGATCTGGACGGCCCGTTCGCTGCCGCCGTTCGAGTGTTCCTCGATTCTGCAGGCGCACCGCTACGCAACATCCACAAACTAGAGCCGGTCATTCGAATTCCGTTGGTGCTCGGGCTGGCTCATCTGTTGGCCCGGGTTCCGCTGCCGGGTTCCGCGCCGCGATCGCAGTGGAAAACGGCCCTCGCGCATCCCGAGAAGCACCCGATGATGGCGGTGACCGCGTTGGTGCTCGTCGCCTTGACGCTGTCCACCTCGCTGGCGTGGACGGGCAAGCTCGCGCCCCGCGGTGCGTACGAGGCCGTTCCGCAGTACTGGCACGACGCGGCGGACTGGCTCACCGAGAATGCGTCGGGATCGAGTCCGGACGGTTCCGACGCGCAGCGGGCCCTGATCGTGCCGGGCGCACCGTTCGCTCTTCAGACCTGGGGATTGACCCGAGACGAACCGCTGCAGGCTCTGGCCACCACCCCCTGGGCCGTCCGCGACGCCGTACCCCTCACCCCGCCGGGTGCCATCCGGGCACTGGACTCCGTGCAACGACTCTTCGCCGACGGTCGGCCGTCGGCCGGATTGGCCGATACCCTTCTGGGCCAGGGCATCAGCTACGTCGTCGTGCGCAACGACCTCGATCCCGAGAACTCCCGGTCCACGCGTCCGGCATCGGTGCACCAGGTGCTCGACGGTTCCGCGGGACTCGAGAAGGTGGCCGAATTCGGTGAGGACGTGGCCCCCGGTCAGGTCGACGGCGTTGTGCTCGACGGCGATCTTCGACCGCCTTATCCGGCTGTGGAGATCTATTCGGTGCGTGATTCGGCGGGCATTCCCGCGTCCGGCCCCTACACCGTCGATCTGGATCGTGTCCCGGTGGTCAAGGGTGGACCGGAGTCCATTCTGCGCTCGAACGAGTTGCGGAACAACGGGATTCGCAATCCGGTGCCGTCAGGCCCCACTCTGCTGGCTTCGGATGCGGCCGCGGCCGGCATTGCCGTGGACTCGGTGACGGTGACCGACACCCCGATGAACCGTGAGACCGACTTCGGCCAGGTCGACAACCACAGTTCTGCCCTGCGGGCCGCCGACGAGCCACGGCGTTCGCTCAACGAGGTCCCCGACTACCCGGTGTACGGGGCGAAGACCGTCGACGCCGAATGGGAGGGCGCGACCCTGACGGCGTCGAGCTCGGCGTCGGACGCCACCCAGATCGGCGGCAGCGCCCCCGGCAGCGGTGTCGCCGCCGCCGTGGACGGCGACCTGGCCACCAGCTGGATCAGCAACGGCATCGAACGTGCTGTGGGGCAATGGCTTCAACTCGACTTCGATACTCCCGTGCGCGGCGGGCTCTTGCACATGCGCACCAGCCCCGGGACGATCGGCGACCCGGTGAAATGGGTGGAGATCACCACCCCGAACGGCTCGACGGCGGCGCGCGTCGACGAGCCGGGTGAGCCGATGACGGTGTCACTGCCGGGCGGTGAGACGCCGTGGCTGCGCATCACCGCGAAGTCGACGGTCGACGGAACCCGAGGCAGCCAGTTCGGCATCAGCGAGGTGTCGGTGGACGACTACTCCGACCGGGACAATCCGAAGCAGGTACCGATCGTGCACCGCGCGGTGCTGCCCGAGACTCCCGCCGGGGCGAGCGTCGACGCCTGGGAACTGGGCCAGGAATTCCCAGGCCGCTCCGGGTGCCTCGACACCGAGGATCGAATCCGTTGCAGCAGTGGACTGTCCAAGTCACCCGAGGAACTCGGGCGCTTCTCACGCACGATCGACGTGCCGATGGGCACCGCGGTGATCCCCGATCTGACGGTGCGTACGCGGCAGTCCCCCGAACTCGAAGCGCTGCTCGCGCAACCGGGGCGGCCGTTGGCCAGCGGGGCATCGGACGTCGCGGACCTGCATGGCTCGGCGTTCGCGGCGACCGACGGCGATCCGCGCACGTCCTGGACAGCGCCGGAGAAGTCGATCACCGACCGAGCGGGGACCAACCCGACCCTGACCATCGAATTGCCAGCTCCCACACTGGTGGACGGGCTAGAGCTCAGCCCGAGCCTGGGTGCACTCCCGGCCCATCCCACTCGGGTCGCGGTCAACCTCGGCAACGGGCCGATGGTGCGCGACATCGACACCGACGGCTCGACGACCCTCGAGCTGGCACCGCAGGTGACGGACAGGATCGTCCTGTCGATCGTGGACTGGGACGGGGTGTTGGACCGAAACTCTCTGGGCTTCATCCAGTCTCAGCCGCCCGGCTTCGCAGAAGTGACACCACTGTCCGGTGGTGAACCGATCGGCGCACCGTACGACGGCGATCGCGAGATCACCGTCGACTGCTTCGACGGCCCCATCGTCTCCATCGCCGGGCAGACGGTGCGCACGTCGGTGACGGCCACCGCGGACCAGTTCCGATCCGGTGAACCACTGAAGGCCTCGGTGTGCGACGCCGACACTCCGGTGAACGAGAACTTCGTCAACCCGGTCTCGCTGCCCGAGGGACACCAGGACGTGGTGGTGGAGCCGGGAGCATCGTTCTTCGTCGACGGCATTCGGTTGCGCACCATGCCCATTCCGGCCGACTGGCCGACGGAATCGGCCCCGCAGTCCGCCAGGACCACCGCCTGGAGCCCCGATCACCGCGAGGTGACGCTGACGTCCACGACTGAGGACCGCTTGCTGGTCATCCCGGAGAGCAACAACAGTGGTTGGCGCGTAACCACTCCCGGTGGCGTCGAACTGTCCCCGGTGGTGGTCGACGGGTGGCAGCAGGCCTGGATCGTTCCGGCCGGGGCGTCGGGCACGATTTCGCTGGATTTCGCCACCGACCGCTGGTATCGCCTCGGCATCTTCGGTGGGCTGCTCCTGCTGATCCCGCTGCTGTTCGCAGCGCTGGGTCGGCCGCGCAGTATGCCCGATCTCGGGCCCTCGCCGCGGCCGTGGCGGAGCGTTTCGGCTGCCCTGGTGGCACTGTTCGGGGCGACGATCGTGTTGGCCGGAATTGCCGGTGCGATCACGGTGGCCGTGATCGGTTTCGGCGCGGTGTTCCTGGACCGCCGTTACGGTCGCGCGCTCTCCTCACGCGTGTTGGTCGGCGCGGCAGGCGGATTCGCGTTGCTGGGCGCGGCGCTGCTCTCGCTCGGGCCTTGGCGATCGACCGACGGGTACGTGGGCGAATCGTACGGAGTGCAGCTGGCCGCGCTGATCGGCATCGTCGCGTTGGCGATCAGTGCGATGCGGAAACCGTGATCGGCTTCTTCGGTGCGAAGCGTCGTCGGGCAGGTTCTTCGACCAGCGCGTAGCTGGCCGCGGCCACCGGAATCGACAGCGCGAGAGTCACCGTCAGTACGAACCACATCCCACCCGAGAACGGGATGATGCCGAACACCGGGAACACCACGGCCAGGACGGCCAGGTGCCAGATGAAGATTCCGTACGACCACCGCCCGAGCGTGAGCATCACCGGATGCTCGAACACTCGGTGCCGACGACCGGTGTCGGCCAACACCAGTGGCGAGAGCATCGCGAACGCGAGCACGGCGCCGTACACGATCTTCAGCTCGAACTGCCACGGCTCGGGACGTACCAGTCCCTGTGGGCCCGCCAGCGGAGTCGCCGACAGCACGAAAGCCGCGACCGCGATCGACGGCATCACCCATCTGCGCCGAGCCCACCGATGTACCCATGTCTGTGGGCCCACGGACACCTCGGCCAACACCATTCCGGCGGCGAACCACGGAAAGTACCCGGGCAGCCAGTTGTCGTGATGGATGGCGTCCGCGGTCGTGATCGGGACGAAGGCCCAGGACAGCGTCGCCGCAGATGCACCGAGCAGCACCGAGATCCGGTGCTTGGCCGAGGCCCCACGCAGTCGAACCATCAGCCAGGCGAACACCGGTAGCAGCAGGTAGAAGGCCACCTCCACCGACAGCGACCACATCTGCGTCATGCCCTCGGTCAACGTCAGGGGCACGAACACCTGCGTCAGAGACAGATTGGCCAACCACACCCGGTAGTCGCCACCCGCATTCGGCAGAAACAGCAGCACCAGCACGACGACGACCCAGTAGGCGGGCAGGATGCGCACTGCCCGCGACCAGAAGTAGCGACGAGCCGGCTGAGCAGGCGCGAGTCCGCGGGCCTGCGCGGCATGGGGGCGCCACAGCAGAAACCCCGACAGCGCGAAGAAGATGGCAACGGTCAGATCGAACCTGCCCCAGATACGCCCCATGACCGGGGAATTCGCGGCACCGGTCTGGAATGCGACGTGGGTGACGACGATGCCGATCGCGGCCAGCGCGCGCATTCCCTCGAGCGCAGGGACGAACGCGCGCAGCGGAACGACGGAGGGCGAGTGGACTCGAGTGCTCATGGTGGTCTCAAGTGTGCCGTGTCGAACCGGCGCAGACGAGACCGGTGCCACTGTCTGCTGTTACTGTCACCTGCGACGTGTCGTATCAAATCGGGCATCGGGTCGGGGCTGACGTCTTTCCCGACCGCGGTGTCTTCCATGAAGCGGTCAACTAAGGAGATTCAGCATGGCGGAGCGCTCAGGGCCGAGCCGGATACTTGCCCTCGTACTCATCGGCTTGGGCGCGTTTCTGGTGGTCGCCGCCATCCTCATTCCCACGTACACCATCTCGGCGCTCGAGAAGACGCCGTTGGACCTCGAAGTCACCACCGTCTCCACCGGTGAGGGCAGCGTCCTGAATGCGAGCTCGCTCGCGGCCGGTCGCGCAGTCGTCGACCAGAACGTTCCTCTCGTCTCGCAGCGATTCGTCACCGTCGAGGATCCCTCCGACGCCGACATCATGACGCTGCAGGCAGGCCAGACCCTGCGACGCAGCGACAAGCAGGCCGATACCGGGCTGCTGACGGCGAGCGTCGATCGCGTCACCATCGACCGCAAGACGTCGATGCCCGTCGAGAACCCGATCGGCACCATCCAGGTGGCAGGCAACGCGCCGGCCGACGAGGTGGCCCACACCGGACTGCAGTACAAGTTCCCGTTCAACGCGGAGCAGAAGAGCTACCCGTACTTCGACGTCAACGCCCGCGCATCGAAGGACATCGACTTCGTCGAGGCAACCGAGATCAACGGAACGCCGGTGTACCAGTACCAGCAGACCGTCGGCCCGGTCGACCTGTCGACCGTGGTCAACCTGCCGACCAACAAGGTCACGCTGCCCGCCGACACCTGGGGTGTCGAGGGTGGAGCCGCTCCGGTGACGATGACTCGCTGGTACGAGAACACCCGCACCCTGTGGGTCGAACCCGAGACCGGCGTCGTCGTCAAGGGCGAAGAGCAGATTCACCAGTACTACGCACGTGAAGCAGGCCGGCCCGAGGTCGACGTCCTCAATGCTCCGATCACGTTCGACGAGAACACGGTCGAATACCAGATCCAGCAGGCAAAGGACGGCCAGGACCGGATCTCGCTCTTCGGCCGCACCGTCCCGATCATCGCCGGAATTCTCGGTGTCATCTCGCTGATCGCCGGAGTGTTCTTGCTCCTGCGTGGCGGCGCAAACGGCGGACATCGTCAGCCGGCCCGAGCGGACAACACTCCGCGACCGACCCCCGGCGGCGGAACCGCGACGAACCGCGACTGGACTACCGACCGCACCGAGGAAATCCCGAGGACGAACCTGTCCAAGGAGTAAGTGCCCGGAGCAACCGAAACAACCCGATGGCGTGGTCATGTGAGAACACATGACCACGCCATCGGTGTTTTCTCACGCGGTCGACAGAATCCCGTAGTGGTGGGGTTGACGCATCAGGACGAGGTCTTTGCGTCGCACGACATTGGTCGGATAGAGCCCGCCGAGATTGGTGGTGTCGACGACACTCGTCGCGTGGCCGGGTTCGGGCCCGTCGACGATGGCCTCGGTTCGGGGGAAGGCAAACGTATCCGGTCCGAACACGCCGCTGTGTCCGACGATTCCGCGACCCGGGTCCACTGCGTTGGCGAACGCGAAGTAGACGTTGTTCTCGCCGGCACGCACGCGCATGTGGTGCCAGTGGGTCGCATCGGGCCCGGTGAGAACCTCGGCGGCAAGAGGAATCTCGGTTCCCGGGTGTGATCCCACGAACGTTCCTGCCAGTGCGGACGGGCAGGCGATCAGATCGCAACCACGCAATGCGAGTACTCGCCCCGATTCCGGCAGCAGCGCATCGTTGCCGATGAGAAGCCCGACTCGTCCCAGAGGAAGATCGACCACCGTCCAGGTGTCGCCGGCGTCGAAAAGCGGAGTGTGCTCCGTGGACAGGTGTATCTGTCGGTAGGAAGTGCGGACCCCGTCGGTTCCGAGCAGGACGGCGGAGTTGTACACCCGATCGTCGTCGGTGTCACGCTCTGCGATACCGACGACGATGGACAGGCCGTGCCGGACCGCGAGGTCGGCGATCCGAGTGAGCGAGGGTCCGTCGAGGGCTTCGGCGACGTCGCTGGGTGGTCGATCCGCGGAGACGGGACCGGTGATCGACAGCTCAGGGAATACGACGAGATCGGTTGCACCGGCTACTTGTCGAACCCTGGCCTCGATCTCGGCAAGGTTGCTCTCGATCGAGGCACTCGGCGTGCACTGCACCACGCTCACAGCAGACGTGCCACCCGCGGGAAGCGGCGAGTGGCCGTACAGGGTGAAGAAATCGAGAGGGTTCCAGCTGTACGTGTTCGTCTGCAGCTCGCGGTACAGGTCCGGTCGACGCGTCGGACCCAACTCGCGGGTGCGTCGAACGTCGATCTCGCCTGCGACGATGCCGTTGCCGACGTCGATTCGACCGGTGACTGTGCCGTCGGGCTCGATGATGCATGTGCCGCCACTGAATTGGACCGTCCGTTCGAGTCCCCATCGATTGCTCTCGATGACGTAGCAGTTGTTCTCGAAGGCTCGGCTGATCCAATACGGTGCCGGAGTTCGTTCGGCGAGCCAGTTGCTGATGTGGCAGATCACATCTGCCCCTTGCAGGGCGACCACCCGAGCAGTCTCGGCGAAGTGCAGATCCATGCAGATCAGCATCGCGATTCGGCCGAGTCGGGTCTCGAACACCTGATGGCCCAGGTTTCCCGGTGCCGCCCATTTGGGTTCGGCGATGTACGGGTGGGTCTTGCGATGGGTTCCGACGATTCCCTCCGGTCCGACGAGGACTGCACTGTTGTAGAACAATCCACTCGTCGGATCGACCTCGGGCATGCCCAGCACGATGTAGCAGTCACGCCTGGCGGCAATCTCGACGAACGTATCGGTGGTGGGCCCCGGAATCTGTTCGACGACGGTCGCTGCTTCCTCGGGATCGTGGAAACAGTAACCGGTGGTGGCCATTTCGGGTGTGGTGATCAGCTCGGCCCCGTCGGCGGCGGCCTTGTCGACCAGGTCCGCCAGGGCAGCGATGTTTGCGTCCTTGGCGAACAACGTGGGCTCGAACTGGACGGCCGCTGCGGTGAATGTCATGACGCTACAGTCCTTTCGGTTGCCGGAGCTTCGGCGGAGACCGGCGGTTCGTAGTACTTCCCTCGTGTTGCCATGGTGAGCGGGATGTAGATGATCGGTCCGAGGATCATCGCGATGAACGAGGCGTAGTAGGACGGGTAGAGACCGAACACACCGATGCCGCCCACGGCCACGCCTGCTGCCATGGCGAAGATTCCGCAGGGGTTCCAATTACGGACTCGTCCTTCGCGAAACTCGATGTCGTTTCGCGGAGCGAGGCCGAGCATCCGCCTGCAGACGAAGTAATCGGCGAGCAGAATGAAGATCCAGGTGTTGGTCATGATCCCGGTGACGGCCAGGAACTTGTCGGTGTACTGCAGGATGTTGACCGGGTAGCAGAGCACGCCGACGACGAGCAGCGCCACCATCCACCATTGGCGTCCGACCTTGCGAGGCGAGAGCACGTCCCAGGCATTGGACAAGGCGAGGGAGCCGGAGTACAGGTTCATCACGTTGATGCGAACCTGGGTCACGACGGCGAAGATCACTCCGAGCAGTCCCATCACGACAGCGAAGTAGAGTCCCGGATCGGTGGCCGAAAGTTCGGGTGTCGCAGTACTTCCGGTGAAGTGACGCAACATGGTGAAGCCGAGGAAGACGCCGAGAATCATCACGACGACGATCATCAGCAGCTCGGCGAGCATCAGTCCTGCGGTGCCGACGTAGCTGACGCTCTTCTTGACGAACCGTCCGTAATCGGTGGCGATGAGCGCCTGGAACACGACCTGCCCGTTGGCGAGACTGAATGCCTGCCACATCGCGGTGGCGGTGAGCCCGCCGGTGGCCTCCCACTGACCGGGACCCACCAGAACGTATCCGCTGGCGAGCATGTACATACCGATGGCGAACAGAATGAGGAAGATCGGCATACCGAATCGCTGCAGAATGTTCATCGAGTGCATCCCGCGCCAGGAGAAGAACAGCGCAACCAGGGCTACCAGTGCGAATACGACTGTGGCCCAAGCAGAGTTGATGTCGATTCCGGCCAGTTCACTGAGGCCGTGCGAGACGATGCTGCCCTCGAAGATGAAGTAGAAGACGTAGTTCACGGCGTAGACGAGCGATGCCACGGCCGAGCCTTTGGTGCCGAACCCGAGCCCGCGAGTGAGCAGAGGGAGCGACAGGCCCTCCTGGCTGGCGATCCGCATGATCAGGCTGCCGACGAGCGTCGCGCCGATCACCATGTAGGCGACGGGGATCAAGAACATCGGCCACCCCACCAGGAAGCCGATCTGGCCACCGAGGGCGAACCAGAACATCGCGGTGACGTTGCCGGTGAGGACCAGCAGGATCGCCGGCCGTCGCCAGCGTTGATCGTCGGGCACACGAGAGGTTGCATAGCTTTCGATCTGGTCGTCGAGGCTGGTTGCAGGCCCCTCGAAGTACTTCTTCATGTTCATGAACGTGTGTCCACTTCGGTTCGCGGCAAGAGCGCTGATTGCGCTGCATCGGAACAATACTTTCCGTGGACACTATTGCAACGTGAAACATGTTAATTGGAGATCACGAAAGTTCACGACCACGCACAGGGGCAGCACACAGAGGGGGGACAGCCGGAACAGTAAGCCGCTCAGTGAGCGAGCGAGGACGCCTTCGCAGTGGCCTCGAGCGAGCGCAGCAAGGATTGCAATTGCTCACGGTCCGACTCGGACGCGAACACGGCCGCTGCAACGGCTTCCATGACCGGGGCAGCCTCGTCGTACTTGGCCCGCCCGCGCGCGGTCAGTCGTATGAGCACCTGACGACGATCGACCGTGCCGGTGCGACGGTGCACGAGATTGTTGGAGACCAGCCGATTGACGGCTTTGGTCAGAGTCGGGGGCGCGAGCAAGGCGAACTCTGCGGTTTCGGCCATCGTGTGGCCCTCGCCGTCGGACAGCAACGACAGCACTCGCCACTCTTCGAGATCGAGTTCCCACGGTACGAGCGCACCGCGCAGCCGATCCGAGACGGCACGCTCGACCACCGTGAGCAAACGAGCCGCCGAACCAGCCTCGTCGTGATTCACGCGATCATGCCCCTCTGCTCTTACCTTGCCACGGCGCTACAGTCTCCCTCAGCGATTCTAGAGCGAATCGACACGGATCGGACGGACAGCACGATGAACAGCGATCGGGTCGGCACGTTTCGCGTCGGTTTGATCTTTCCGATGTCCGGGCCGTTCGGCCTGGTCGGGCCGTCGAGTGAACTGTCGGCGCAGTTGGCCAGGGACGAACTCAACGCCGCGGACGGCGTACTCGGTCTGCGCGTCGAGCTGATCTCGATCGACGGTGGTCGCGACCCCGCTGCCGTGGCCCGTCAGGTGGCGACTCTTCTGGACGCAGGTGCTCTCGATGCGGTTGCGGGGATGCACACCTCGGCGGTGCGACGAGCCGTGATTCCGGTGACGGTGAATCGAATTCCCTACGTCTACACGTCCCTGTACGAGGGCGGCGATCGCTATCCGGGCCTGTTCATCACCGGTGAGACTCCCACCAACCAACTCGTCCCTGCCCTCGACTTCCTGGTCCGCGAATTCGGACGCAGGCGCTGGGCGATCGTCGGAAACGACTATGTCTGGCCACGCAAGAGCGCAGCCATCGCTGCCTCCCGCCTCCGGGAGCTCGGGGCGAGCGTGGTGCATGCCGAATTCCGGCCGGTGGGCAGCACCGACTTCGCCACCTCCGTTGCCGCGTTGGAACGGTCCGGAGCCGACGGTGCCGTCGTTCTCCTCCTTGGCGACGACGCCGTGTACTTCCATCAGCAGTTCGCTGCGGCAGGGCTCGACGCGCGATGTGTTCGGCTCAGTCCGTTGATGGACGAGAACATGTTGATCGCGGCCGGCGGCGACAGTACACACGGGCTCTACGTGGCGTCGGGATACTTCGAAACACTGGCCACCGAGGACAGTTTGGGGTTCTCCGCTCGTTTCGCCCGGGCGTTCGGGGTCGATGCGCCGATCGTCGGTGCTCTGGGTCAATCCTGCTACGAAGGCATCAAACTGCTGGGAGCACTGGTGAACAGGGCAGGCACCGTCGATGTCGGCGTCATCGAATCGATCTCCGATTCGGTGTCGTTCACCGGGGCCCGCGGGCGGCTCTCGCTGTCCAACGGCCATGTGGCGCAACCGATCTACCTGGCGCTGGCCGGCGAGGTCGACTTCGAGATCCTCAGCGAGATCAGGCCCGTCGCCGACTGATGTCCTTTCCCCACAGGGCGAGTCCGCACACCACCACCATCGTCACCGCGGCAGTGGCTGCAGCGACGGTGACGAATTGCGCGAGAGTCGACGCCACGAACAGCAACAGCAACACCTCTGCGGCCAGGGCGATCCAGGCAACGACGGCGAGGTGGGTGCGCTCACCTGCGATGGCCCACAACAACGCGCTCTGCAGCACGGCCAGACACGCACCCTGCAGCACGAACAGCCAGACGTAGTTCTGCACACCGGAATACGTATCGCCCACCACCAACGGCAACAGTGGAGACGCCAGTGCACCGCCGATCACCAGAACCGTACCGAGCCCCGCGACGACGGCCAGAGCCGAGCGCACCGCGGCAGCAGAATGCAGGGGGTTCGCCATCCGCGGGTACAGCACCACCCCCACGGCCTGCGGCAACCAGAACGCCGCCTTGGACGCAACGGCCCCGACGGCGTACAGCCCGGCCTCGTTGGAGCTGAGCAGCGTGCGCGCCAGCACCAGATCCAGCGCGGACATCGCGATCAACACCAACTGCACCTGCGACGCCTGCAGTACGGCCAGCACGGTGACCTTGGTTTCCGACACCGAGTTCACCGGCACCCCGGCCGTCCATCGCGCACCGAGGGCCACCACGCCGATGCCCACGGCCGTGGCGAGAAGAACCGAACCAGGACCACCGCCGAGCACCAACACCAGCACGGCCGGAGCCACCTTGCCGAACCCGGCGGCGGCCAACACGATGCTCAGGGCTCCGAAACGTCCCCGTCCCTGCAGCAAACCCTGTTCGGCGGCCAACAGCACCAGCACCGGCGCCGCGATGACCGCCGACACGGTCGCCGCCATCGAGACGTCCATGGCCGCGGACAGTGCAGGTGACAGTGCCAGAGCGAGCACCCCCACCACCGCCGCGCACCGATATCCCACCGTGCGTAGTTCACGAGAACTGCGCCCGCGCACCACCTCACGCGCGACGACGGATTGCAACGCCAACGCCGGAACCGCGAGAACCAATTGCGCAGCAAGCAGACTCGCGAATTCTCCGTAGCCCTCGACGCCGAGCATCCGGCTCGCCAGAACCTGCAGCAGGTACGCCGCAACGTTCGCGAACATCGAACCGGCCGTCACCATCCCCATCCCGGCGACCGACGCACCCGCGGTGTGCTCTGCCTCGGACGAGGCACGGAAAGACATGAGCCCACGGTATAGGGTGCCGATCATGGCGTGGTCGAGGTCGAGGTGGACACCGCCGCTGTACAGTCTGCTGCTCGCGGTCGTGATTGTCGGCCCGCTGCTCGGCCCCGGCTATCTCCTGCTGCGCGACGCCGTCAGCACTCCCCGTTCCTACTTCACCGACTCCGCCTGGGGAATCGCCGACGCGGCCGCGAGGGCAGTACCGCAGGACGCCGTTATCGCCACGCTGTCGACAGTGTTCGACGGTGGCCTGGTCGTCAAGACCATTCTGCTGCTGGCCCTGTGGCTGACCGGGTGGGGTGCCGCGGTCATGGCCCGAACAGTTCTGCCGACAGCCCCACTACCCGCACTGCTCGTGGCATCGACGGTGGCCGTGTGGAATCCGTACGTCGCCGAGCGGCTGCTGCAGGGACACTGGAGCCTGCTCGTCGGATACGCCGCCCTTCCGTGGACCGTGGTCGCTGCGCTCGCGGTCAGAGAGGGCCGTTCCTGGTGGGCGCTCGCAGCCTGTCTCGCCGCGGCCGGGCTCACCCCCACCGGCGCGTTGCTCGCCGCAACCATCGCCCTGGTGGTCCTCGCCCTCCCCGGGGGTGCCCGACGCGGCCTGCGCGTGGTCGGCGCCGTCGGGCTGGCGGCGGTGGCGTCGGCGCCGTGGCTGGTGGCGACGGCGGTGTCCGGCGGTGGCGTCGAGCAGGCGGATCCGGCGGGTTGGGCGGCGTTCGCAGCGCGGGCCGAGCCGGGTCTGGGCACCCTCGGCAGCCTCGCCGGTCTCGGTGGAATATGGAATTCCGATGCTGTACCCGCTTCTCGCACAGGTCTTTTCGCGTTCGCGGGTACGGCGCTACTGCTGACCGTTGTCGCGTTCGGTGTGCGTCCGTTGCTCAGGCGTCGAAGAAATCCGGTGATCGTAGGGCTCGGTGTTGTTGCCGTGCTTGCCATCGCAGCCCCTGCGCTGGCAGCGACGGGACCCGGTCTGGCAGCGGCCAGGGCGCTCGGCGAGACGGTGCCCGGTGCCGGCCTGCTCCGCGACTCCCAGAAATGGGTGGCGCTGGCCGTGCCGATCTACGTGTTGGCCGCGGCGGCCGCTTTCACTCCCCGGCATCGACCGAATCCGGTGCAACCAACCGCGCTGACCGCGGTCCAGCGCACCCGATTCGGCAGCGCCGTTGCAATCTCGGCCCTGCTGATCGCATTGCCCGACCTGGGCTGGGGCGTCGGGAACTCGATGCGACCCGTGGCGTATCCGGCGTCCTGGCAGGCGGTCGCAGCCGAATTGCAGGGCAGCGACGGCGATGTCGCGGTACTACCGGCCGGGATGTTCCGCCGCTTTCCCTACAGCGGGAGCGCTCCCGTTCTCGATCCCGCGCCGCGCATGCTGCCACTGGACGTACTGCAGACCGGCGAGCTCATCGTCGCGGGCGGCACGGTGCGGGGCGAGGGGGCGCGCGCGACCGAGGTCCAGAATGCCCTGCTCGCAGGTGAACCCACGAACGTGATCGCAGAGCTGGGCGTCGGCTGGGTACTGGTGGAGAACACCACCCCCGGCGAACTCGGGCGGTCCGAGCAAACACTGGATGCACTGGACGTCGTGTATTCCGACGACCAACTCACGCTCTACCGGGTACCCGATCCCGTGCCGACCGAGAGCCGGCCGGCAGCGGCCGTCGTCGTTGCCCACCTCGCCTGGGCAGTGCTGCTTCTCGGGGGTCTAGCGGTAGGACTGCTGGGCCGAATCCGAGTGCTGCGCACCCACCAGACCTGACGACCACGTGCCGCGCGTCGTCGCGTCGAGCACCGAGTAGACACCCTGCGCGCACTGCTCCCAGGAGAATTCGGCCGCGCGCACTCGGGCCTTCTCGCCCAGGCGAGTTCGGGCTTCGGTGTCCTGCAGCAGCTCCGACACGGCAGCGGTCAGGCCGGAGACGTCCCGGTCCCCCTCGGCATCGGAAAGCCCGCCCACCAGAACACCGGTGACGCCGTCGATGATGGAATCGGTGAGCCCCTTGGAACTTCGGTAACCGACGGTCGGCACGCCGTGCTGGGCCGCCTCGACGACCGCGAGACCCCAGCCCTCCTTGCGGGAGGGCATGATGTGCACCCAGGAGCGACCGAGCAGAGCGTGCTTGCGGTCCTCGTCGACGTGTCCGTGGAAGGTGACGTACTGCTCGATGCCCAGTTCTCCGACGTAGTCGCGGAGGTTCTGTTCCCACCAGCCGCCACCGATGACGTCGAGGTGGATGTCGGGGATACGGCCACGCAGCGCGGCGACGACGTCGAGTGCGTCCTCGATCTGCTTGTGCGGAACCAAGCGGGACAGGACGGTCAGCGACGGATGGGCGGTGCGGGTGCTCTCGTCACCCTCGGGCACCGACTGCGGAATCTCGTCGGCTCCGTTGCGCACCACGGCGATGCGCTCGCGGTCGACGCCCAGTGCGACCAGTTCGTCCGCGGACGGCAACGACACCGTCAGGTACTGATTGCGGCGGTGGACCCTCGGCGACACCGTCGATTCGAGCCACCAGCCGAGCTTGGCCATCATCGGCCCCGCGACCGGCCACTGCTCGCGGTGGCAGTGGTGCACCAGCAACGTCACCGGAACGCCGAGCGCCGCCCGTGAGAAGAAGGGAATGCCGTTCTGGGTGTCGATCACCGCGTCGGGTGCGATGCCCTTGAGCGGGCCGAAACCGAGCCGTCCGGCTGCGATGGCGGCCAGTGCGCGGGGATACACCGACAGGCGTCCACCGCCGCGACTGATGCGGATGCCGTCGACGATTTCCTCTGCGGGAGCTCCGGGGTACGACGCAGTCCTCAGCGTGACGCGGACGCCGCGTCGAGCCAGACCCGCGCCCACCTGCTCGAGGTAACGCTCGCTGCCGCCGCCCTGCGGGTGCCCGGTATCGCGCCAGCACAGCAACAGAACCTCGCGCACAGCTCGCTTCACCCAATTTCCGCATGCTCGTCTCGACCGCAGTCGATTACCGCTGCCACAGTAACCGCTAGGGTTCGTTTTCGTGACTTCCGCCGTGACACGTCTGTTCGCCTCTCGCGCGACACTGCGCCGCTCGGTGAGTCTGCTGAAGGACTTCGGGCACGAGCAGAGTGCTCCCGACATCTTCTACGGCGCGCTCGCTCGCGATTCCGTGGAGCTGATCGGCGATCTGTATCGGGGCCTGACCGGCACCGACATGTCCGCGGCGACCGTACTGGACGTGGGCGGTGGACCCGGATACTTCGCCGAGGTCTTCGGTGCGAGCTGCGCGCGCTACCTGCCCGTCGAGCCCGACGCGTCCGAGATGCACGCAGCGGGACTGCAGATACCCGGCTCGGTGCGCGGCTCCGGGATGGCGCTGCCGTTTCGTGACGACAGCGTCGACATCTGCTTCTCGTCCAACGTCGCCGAACACGTCCGCGAGCCGTGGACCATGTCCGAGGAAATGCTGCGAGTCACCAAGCCAGGCGGATTGACCGTCCTCTCGTACACCATCTGGTTCGGTCCGTTCGGCGGCCACGAGACCCGACCCTGGCACTACCTCGGCGGCGAATACGCAGCCCGCCGCTATGCCCGCACCACCGGTCACGAACCGAAGAATCGATTCGGCGAATCACTGTTCGACATCAGTGCGGCAGACGGATTACGTTGGGCGCGAAGCACACCCAACGCAACACTGCTGGCCGCATTCCCGCGCTACCATCCCCGCTGGGCCTGGTGGATGATGCGAGTACCCGTACTCCGAGAGTTCCTGGGCAGCAACCTCGTCCTCGTCCTGACACCGAACACATAATCTGGACCGATGACGGCACTCGCGCTCGACATCGGCGGCACCAAGATGACAGCGGCACTCGTCGGCGACGACGGGCGGCCACAGAATCCGGTGACGGTGCCGACTCCCGAGTCCGGGGTGTGGAAGGCGTGCGCGTCGTTGCTTCGGAAGATGGCTCCCGGACAGCACATCGACCGCATCGGCGTCGCCTGCTCCGGTCCGGTGAACCTCGAGACCGGGTCGGTCGCACCGATCAACATCGACGAGTGGAAGAACGGTTTCGGTCTGCGCGATCACATTGCCGTGGTCTTCCCCGAGTCCGACATCCGCCTCGCGATGGACGGCAGCGCAGCGGCACTCGGCGAGCACCGCTACGGTGCGGCCGTAGGTGTGCCGGATGTGCTGAGTCTGGTGGTGTCGACCGGGATCGGCGGTGGGTTGGTGCTGGGCGGGAAGATCGTCGCCGGTGCCAGCGGCAATGCGGGCCACATCGGCCACATCGTCGTTCCCGGTTCGACGACGCCCTGCGCGTGCGGCGGAATCGGCTGCGTGGAAACCGTCGCGAGTGGGCCTTCGGCGGTGCGGTGGGCGCGTGAGCTGGGTTGGACCGGCAGCAGCGGAACCGAATTGGCCGCCGATGCCGCCGCCGGGGAGCCGATCGCCATCACCTCGTTGCAGCGCGCCGGGGTGGCGCTGGGCCAGGCGATCGCGTCGGCCGTCGCCCTGGTGGACGTTCGCATGGTGGTGATCGGTGGTGGCTTCGCCCAAGCCGGCCCGCCGCTGTGGAATCCGATTCAGGAGTCGATCGCGCTGCACGCACGCCTGAAGTTCCTCGATGGCCTGCAGGTGGTGCCTGCTGCGTTGGGTGGACTCGGCACCCTGGCCGGGGCGGCCGCGCTCACTGCCTGAGCGTCCATATCCACACAGCCAGAACGGGACCCACCCCTCGGTGAGTCCCGTTCTGTGTCGTGAATACTACGCGCCCAGGCGCTGCTTGAGGGCGTCGAATTCGTCCTGAATTCCGGTGGGCAGTTTCTCGCCGACGAAGTCGAACCACTCCTGGATCAGCGGGATTTCGGCCTTCCACTCGTCGGAGTTCACCGCGAGTGCCTCGGCCACGTCCTCGACGGTGGTGTCGAGTCCGTCGATGTCGAGTGCCTCGGCGGTGGGGACGACACCGATCGGCGTCTCGATGCCGGCGGCCTTGTGCTCGATGCGCTCGACGATCCACTTGAGCACGCGCGAGTTCTCACCGAATCCGGGCCACAGGAAGCGCTTGTCCTCGCCGCGACGGAACCAGTTGACGTAGAACACCTTCGGCAGCTTGGACTCGTCGGCATTCTTGCCCAGGTCGATCCAGTGCTGGAAGTAGTCGCCCACGTTGTAGCCGAGGAACGGCAGCATGGCCATCGGGTCGCGTCGGACGGTTCCGACGGTGCCCTCGGCGGCAGCGGTCTGCTCGGAGCCGACGGTGGCTCCCATGAACACGCCGTGCTGCCAGTCGCGAGCCTCGGTCACCAACGGAACGGTGGTCTTGCGGCGTCCACCGAACAGGATCGCCGAGATCGGGACACCCTTGGGGTCGTCCCACTCGGGAGCCATCGACGGGCACTGCGCCATCGGCACGCAGTAGCGCGAGTTCGGGTGCGCGGCATCGGTTCCGGACTCGGGGGTCCAGTCGTTGCCCTTCCAGTCGATCAGGTGATCGGGCTTGCCTTCGAGGCCCTCCCACCATACGTCGCCGTCGTCGGTCATGCCGACGTTGGTGAACACCGAGTTGCCCTGATCGATGGTCTTCATCGCGTTGGGGTTGGAATCCCAGTTGGTACCCGGTGCCACACCGAAGAAGCCGTATTCGGGATTGACGGCGTAGAGGCGGCCGTCCTCACCGAAACGCATCCACGCGATGTCGTCACCGATGGTCTCGGCACGCCAGCCCGGGATGGTGGGCTGGATCATCGCCAGGTTGGTCTTGCCGCACGCGGACGGGAACGCCGCTGCGATGTAGTACGCCTTGTCCTCAGGGGAGATCAGCTTGAGGATCAGCATGTGCTCGGCGAGCCAGCCCTCGTCGTGGGCCATGGCCGAAGCGATGCGCAGCGAGTAGCACTTCTTGCCGAGCAGGGCGTTGCCGCCGTAGCCGGATCCGTAACTCCAGATCTCGCGATCCTCGGGGAAATGCGTGATGTATTTGGTGTCGTTGCACGGCCACGGCACATCCGCCTGGCCCTCGGCGAGCGGAGCGCCGAGCGAGTGCAGCGCCTTGACGTAGAACCCGTCGTCACCGATCTTGTCGAGTGCGGCCTGGCCCATGCGGGTCATCACGCGCATCGAGACGACGACGTACTCCGAGTCGGTGAGCTCGACGCCCAGCTTGGGGTCGGCCGCGTCGAGAGGGCCCATGCAGAACGGCACCACGTACATGGTGCGTCCGCGCATGCAGCCGCGGTAGAGATCGGACATCAGCGTCCGCATCTCGGCGGGGTCCATCCAGTTGTTGGTGGGACCGGCGTCGATCTCCTCCTTGGAACAGATGTACGTACGCGACTCGACGCGAGCGACGTCCGACGGATCGGAGTTGCCGAGGAACGAGTTGGGCTTCTTCTCGTCGTTGAGACGAGTGAAGGTGCCTGCCTCGACCAGCTTGGTGGTCAGGCGCTCCCATTCGGCGTCGGATCCGTCAGCGAACACCACGGATTCCGGTTCGGTCAGTTCGGCTACCTGGGCAACCCAGGCGAGCAGTTCTTTGTGTCGAGTCGGCACGTTGTCGGTGCCGCTCAAACCGGGAATGGTGGCTGAGGTCATCTAACTCTCCTGGGGTGAGCCGGAACCGGGAAGTACTCGCACGATCACTGTTGGGCAAACATGCGCGAGCAGATCTCGGTTTTCCCCTCTCGGCGGGGCGCTGCTCGACCGTTCGAGCCGCAGTACACCATCGTAACGGGTACAGCAAGCCGAGCGTCGAGCGCCGGGTGTCCTGGTACTCAGGTTAACGCCGAGCGACGTAAATCCGGAAACAGGGTGTTGTCCGATTAGTCACAGGACCGATTCAGATAGGGAAAGATCCGCGCAAGAAGGCGTCTACCAGCACCGACGTCCGCTCGGGACGGACCGGCTACAGCTCGCCCGATTCGGTCATTTCGCCCCGGCCGATACCGTTCGCTTCTCGAAAAATTTCCCAGGATCGGTACTGCCCGTCACGTCCGAACGATGTGAACTTGTCGGTCACACCATCGCCGTCCACGTCGGTCGCCACGGTCATCCCGGCGTCGGTACGGCGTACGGTGGTCTCGAAGTGACCGTCTCCGTCGAGATCGAACAGGTCCGTCGAGACCGTGGGCTCACCCGAATCCCCGACGTCGTGAGGTTCGGCCTCCTCCGCGAGGAACCCACCTGCTGCGAAGCCATCCACCGCGATCATCGACGCTCCTCACCTCGCTCAACGAACCGACACTGCACCTACTGACTCCGACGCACCGGCTCGTCGAACGGTTCCACCTGCTTCGAAGAAAAATGGACGGGTTCACGGGCTAAGAACACACCGCGATCGAGTCCGCGGAATCGCTCCAGCCCCCGCTCGAGTGCGGACAGATCGCGATCGCAGGCAGACAGCAGTGCCGATCGGTGGTCGGCTAGCCGACGAAGCTCGGCGTCCACCTCGGCGAGTGCGACATCGATGCGGGCCACAGCACCGCGATCCGCAGTCGCGACGGCGGACGCGAGCATCGACTCGGCATCGAGAATCCGCGAGAGCACGTGCTGCTCCACCGACGATCTCACCCGGGCCAGGCTTTCCTGTGTCCAGCCGCGCAGTCGGGCCCGATCGGCCACCAGCGCCCGTGACCGCGTGATCCACCAGGCGAGCGCACCTCCGAGGACGAGTGCGATCACGGTGTTGGCGACTGCCCAGGCGGGCACCAGCGCCATCGGCGACACCACCAGCCGCCCGAGTCCTACCCCCGCCGACGCACCGACGACGATCATGACCGCATCCTCGATCCCCCGCCGCCGGGACGGCTCCCCGATGTCGAGCGGGGAGTCCTCGACATTCGATTCCGCCTGCGCCGGCGTGAGCCCGAGATCGGTCTCCACTGCCCGCAATCGCGCTGTGACCGCCGCGTCGGCCCGATTGCGGGCTTCGCGCGCGGACTCGGCGACATGTACGGGAAGGTGAGTGAGTTCGGCACGCCCCGACCCGTCTATCGTGCGCTTGAACTCGGCGAGCAGGGCGCGAAAATCTTCGGCGGCAGCATGGAGGGACTCCACCCGCACCCGTTGAATTCGATTGTGCAGCAATGCCCGTCGGTCGCCACCGAGATTGTCCCGTTCGCCGACGAGCTCGGCTCGCCGCGCACGGAGTTCGGCCGTGTCACCTCCCCCGGTCACCGCGCGCGCTCTCGCCACGATCGACGATTTGGCTCCGGCGGCGCAGTCCTGCACTGCCGCAACGTATTTGCGCTGGGATCCGATAGCTGCGGCCTGCAGCAGCAGCGCGCCGAGCCGGTCCGCCACCGCTCCGAGACCCGACTCCGCGGACATCGCGGCGTCACCGCTGTCTCGGCCCGTCCGCGCCGACCGAACCGAGATCGGGTGGAACGTGCACTCCACCGCCCGTGGGACACACTCGGCCACGACATCGCTGTCGGCGGAGACCACCTCACGCCAGTCTCGATGCACGTCGATCTTGTTCACCAGGAACAGGACCGGCGTGGATTCGAGGGCTGCTCGCCATTGCTCGACCTCGACGCGGCCCACCGGAGCCGACGCGTCGACGACGACCATCACGACCGCGGCATCGGACATCGAGTCCGTGAAGCCGATGGTGGAACCACCGAGTCGGGACAGCTCCCGGCGGAGTTCGGACTTGCCCGATCCGGGGGTCCCGGTGAGATGAACCCCGGCGGGTCGACTGACCCTTGCCCGTTCGATCTCGTCGAGTGCACCCGAATTCCAGCGTCGGAGAACGCTTTTCATGCCTTCCGACAGGGGCGTCATCGGCGCAGCATTCGTACGTGTCCTCGGCACAGCGCGAGTGCCGCGCGACGCACGTCGGGGTCCCCGGCAGCAGCCGCACGCTGTTTCCACAGCACCGCCTGTTCCAGCGCGACCTCCTCCGAACCGGTCTCGATCGGCACCCCGAGACGTAGAGCCACGTGGCGCATCTCGGCAGCTACCGCCTCGTCCGAGGCCAGGTACGACTCGACGGCGGCACGAGCCCGCCGGTTCCGGGCGGAGATCCGGTGCAGTCTGCGATGCAGCTCGACGTCTCGAGCCGCCGCGGCCGCCGAGACGGCGGTGGAGACCGCGGCGACGACGGCGTCGGCACCGGTGGCATCGGCGAGCATCCGTACGGCATCACCGTCGGACACAGCCGTTGGTTGCCGCAGCAGGTCGACGAGCAGGGCGAGACCTCGAAGTTCGATGCATTCGATCAGCGCTTCTCTTCGAGACGTCGACACCGCGAGATCGGCGGCGCGAAACCGATCGACGGTCATCAGGTCGGTCGGACGCAGATCGGCCGCTGCGACGGCGCGCACGTCGGACATGTCCAGAGGCGCGCCGACTCGGCCCACTCCCCGCAATCCCGCCGCGGTGGTTCCCATCAACGGCAGAACCGTCCGCCCCAGCTGCTCCGCTGCCGCTGCGGCCGCGGCTGCGGGATCGTCGAGTGTGTCCGCCTTGGTCAGCACGACGACGGTCCCGTCCGGAGGATCGCTCGGCCGAGAACTCAGCAGTGCAGTGTCGACCGGCGACACCGCACCCGCGATCACGTGGACGAGCACCTCGCCCTCGCTGCTGTCCGCTCTGCCCTCGCGCCATCGGACATCGAGGCCGTCGACATCGAGCGGCGCCGCGTCGAGAACCGCGAGCACCGCGGATTTCCCGACGCCGGAGCGGCCGGTCACCCGTGCGGTCATCGGCCGTAGGCGATCGTGGACGGCGGTGTCGACGGACTCGCGTGCGTCGCTCGACGCAACGCGGTCACGCAACAGGCCAAGACCGACCTCGGCGACATCCATGATCGATTCCCCCACCGACGACCCGCCGCCCACGTCGAGAGGCGACGCACAGCCCCCTGCTGCGGCACCGATTCTGGCACATGTGGGCGCTCACGAGCCGACCGTCGGGAATTGCATCGTTGTAATTAGCCGGGCTCGTCCCACCGCTGATCAGCGGTGGGACGGTAAGTCTCAACTTCAACTCGAGACCCACCTGTCACACGCCCCGTCGATGCGCGACAATGGACCGGTGAACGAGCCCCAGGACCCCTCTGTCGACACCGAGGACAATGCCGTGAAGACCCAGGAACGGGGCTCACGGCTGTACCCCCGCGTGACGAGTTTCCGCTCTCGGCGCGGAGCGCTGACCGAAGCGCAGCAGACCACCTGGGACAACCTGTGGCCGCGCATCGGCCGCGACGTCGCCGACGAGCAGATCGACATCGACGCCTGGTTCGGCCGCAGCGGTCCGGCGATTCTCGAGATCGGCTCGGGTACAGGCACCGCGACCACGGCGATGGCCTCGGCCGAGCCGCACGTCAACCTGATGGCCGTCGAGGTCTACCGGCCCGGCCTGGCCCAGACACTGCAGCAGATCGAACGCGAAGGCATCGAGAACGTTCGGTTGCTGCGCGGTGACGCGATGGACGTGCTCGAGAACATGCTGACCTCGGAATCGTTGACCGGCGTCCGCGTCTTCTTCCCCGACCCGTGGCCCAAGGTTCGACACCACAAGCGTCGCCTGCTGCAGGGTCCGACGTTCGCGATGATCGCGGATCGGTTGAAGCCCGGCGGCGTTCTGCACGTGGCAACCGATCATGCCGAATACGCTGAGTGGATTGCCGAGGCCGGGAACGCCGAGCCCGGTCTGACCGTTCTCGATTGGGAGTCGCCCATGACACACGAGCGACCGGTGACCAAGTTCGAGGGCAAGGCACAGCTGGTCGGTAGCTCGGTGACGGAATTGATCTGGGGAAAGAAGACAGCATGAGCGTCAGTACGGACATGCCCGACACCGTGGTCGACCCCTCAGAACTCGGCGCACTCGGTGAATCGCGCCACAGCAAACGCGTCCTGCTGGTGTGGGACGCCCCGAACCTGGACATGGGACTCGGCGCAATTCTCGGTGGCCGACCCACCGCTGCGTACCGTCCGCGCTTCGATGCCCTGGGCCGATGGCTGCTCAGCCGCACTGCCGAGCTCTCCACCTCCGGCACCGCGACGCTCGAACCCGAGGCCACGGTGTTCACCAACATCGCCCCCGGCAGCGCAGATGTCGTCCGACCCTGGGTCGAAGCATTGCGTAACGTGGGTTTCGCGGTGTTCGCCAAGCCCAAGGTCGACGAAGACAGTGACGTCGACGCAGACATGCTCGACCACATCGACTTCCGCAACCGTGACGGCGGCCTCGCCGGTGTCATGGTCGCGTCCGCCGACGGTCAGGCGTTCAAGGGTCCACTGGAGGCCATCGCAGCAACCGGAGTGCCCGTGCAGGTGCTGGGCTTCCGGGAGCACGCAAGCTGGGCTGTCACGTCGGACATCCTGGAGTTCCTCGACCTCGAGGACATTCCGGGCGTCTTCCGTGAGCCACTGCCACGGGTGAGTCTCGATTCGCTTCCCGACGAAGGTGCGTGGCTGCAGCCCTTCCGACCGCTGTCCGCCCTGCTCGTCGGGCGCCAAGGAGTTTCTTAAGTGTTCGCCAGATGGGGAGACATCGTCTACCGCCTGCGGTACACCGTTATCGGTGTCATGGTGGCCGGACTGCTGGGCTTCGCTGCCTACGGTCTCGATCTCAACAGCCATCTCAGTCAGAGCGGTTGGGACGATCCGACGTCGGAATCGGCCCAGGCTGCCCGTCTGGCGGACACGACGTTCGGTCGCGACAAGCAGGGTGACGTCATCGTCCTCTACACCGCACCCGAGGGCTCGACGATCGACGATCCCGAGTTCCAATCCAAGATCGTCGCCAACCTCGATTCGCTCGCCGCCGACCACCCGAACGAGATCGAGAAGGTCAACGGCAGCTACTTCCGCACGGCAACTGCCCCGAACCTCGCCGCCCTCGGTACCACCGACAAGCAACACGCGATTGCCAGCATTGCGATCGCCGGTGCCAACGACACCGAGCTGACCAACAACTTCCAGGCCGTCAAGGACGTCTTCTACATCGACGGTGTGAACGTGCAGGTGACCGGCTTGCAGGCCGTCGCAGGCGCGTTGCAGTCGACGATGGCAGGCGACATCCACCGGATGGAATTGCTGGCCATCCCGGCAGTGGCCGTACTGCTGTTCTTCATCTTCGGTGGCGTCGTCGCGGCTGCCCTCCCGCTGATCATCGGTGGCCTGACAGTCGTCGGTGCCAACGGCATCGTGAAGGTGTTCACCAACTTCACCGAGGTCAACTCATTCGTCGCACCCGTGGTCTCACTCGTCGGCCTCGGGCTGGCCATCGACTACGGATTGTTCATCGTCTCGAGATTCCGAGAAGAACTGGGCGACGGCTACTCGACGCCACAGGCCGTGCGCCGAACCGTCATGACGGCCGGTCGCACCGTGGTGTTCTCCGCGACGATGATCGTCGCGTCCCTCGGTGGTCTGCTGCTGTTCCCGCAGGGCTTCCTCAAGTCGGTGGCCTACGGCTCCATCGCAACCGTGGCTCTCGCAGCTCTGACGGCCATCACGATCCTGCCCGCAATGCTCGCCATCCTGGGACCCCGCGTCGACGCCCTCGGCCTCAAGTTCATGCGCAAGACCAAGTCCAGCGAGGAGATCGAGAACGGCATGTGGGGCCGTCTCACTCGCTGGGTGATGCGCAACCCCGTCAAGGTCACCGTCCCGATCGTGCTCGGCCTGGTGCTCCTGACGCTGCCGGTCGGCAACATCAAGTTCGGCGGCATCAACGAGACCTACCTACCGCCCGACAACGTCACCCGCGAAGCGCAGGGCGAGTTCGATTCGCTCTTCCCCGGCCAACGGACCGAACCCATCAAGCTGGTGATCAGCAACGCGCAGGGTGCCAACCTCGCCGCGATCACCAACCAAGCGAACAACGCTCCCGGCCTGGTCGAGCAGTTCTCTCCGGTCGGTGCCAGCAAGGACGGGATCATCGTCTTCAAGGCAGGACTGGTCGATCGCAACGACTCCAAGCCCGCCATCGACTTCCTGCGCAGCATCGACGTGCCGGACGGAGCGTCCGTTCTGGTCGGCGGCACCCCTGCCATCGAGCAGGACTCCATCAGTGCGCTCATCGACAAACTTCCGCTGATGGCCGTGCTCGTGGTGTTCATCGTGACCCTGCTGATGTTCCTGACGTTCGGATCGTTGGTGCTGCCGATCAAGGCGGTGCTCATGACCGTCCTCGGTCTCGGGGCCACCATGGGCATCCTGACGTGGATATTCATCGACGGCAACGGTGCGGGGCTGATGAACTTCACTCCCGGGCCGATCATGGCTCCGGTCCTGGTGCTGATCATCTCGATCGTGTTCGGCTTGTCCACGGACTACGAGGTGTTCCTGCTCTCTCGTATGGTCGAAGCGCGCGAAAAGGGCGCGAGCACAAGCGAAGCCATCCGTATCGGAACCTCGCATACCGGACGCATCATCACCGCAGCGGCCCTGATCCTCATCGTCGTGACCGGGGCGTTCGCGTTCTCCGATCTGGTGATGATGAAGTACATCGCCTACGGCATGATCGCGGCCCTCATCATCGACGCCACCCTCATCCGCATGTTCCTCGTGCCCGCCACGATGAAACTGCTCGGCGACGACTGCTGGTGGGCCCCGCAGTGGATGAAGCGGATTCAGCAGAAGCTCGGACTCGGCGAGACCATCCTCGAGGACGAGCTGCTCCCCATGGCGGACGTGCCCGAGCTCGCTCTCGCAGGCGGTGCACCGTCGAGTACGGTCGCGCCGCTGATGCGTCCGGCACCGCGCCGCAGCGAGCCGCTCACCGAACCCATTCCCGTGGTCGCACCGCACGGCGGGGGCCCGATCCGAGCGACCCACGCGGCGAAGGAAGAATCCCGACGCAGTGTGACAGGGCGTCCGGCCACCCCACCCGAGCCGACCCGTGCGGCTCCCGCCACGCCCGCGGCACCGGCTGCTCGACCTACCCCGACTCCCCCTCGGACCCAGGCCGCTCCGCAGGAACGACCGGCTCCCAGGCCTGCCCCGAGCCGGCCGGTTGCGCCGCGGCCGACCGTCGAACCGGAACCGACCCAGGCAGCGGAGGTCGTCCGGCCCGCACCGCCGGTCAACCCGGTGGCAGCTCCCCCGTCGGCGGAGCCGCCCCGCGCACCGAGCGCACCGCGTCCACCCGCAGCGCCGCCGAGCCGAACCCGGGCCGCACGCGCACCTCGCGCCGAGGAACCGGATTCCCGTTCCATCGAGAGCTGGCTCGCCGACCTGCGAGCACCCAGCGCATCACCACCCCCGAGCACACCGCGCAACGGTTCGACCGCCAACGGGTCCGATCACAACGGATCGAACCACAGCGGTGCGAACCACGGCGCTTCGAACCACAGCGCTACGAACCACGGCGGTCGCGACGAGACCGGCTCCCCGCAGAACGGTTCCGATCGCAACGGCCACAGCAACGGGTCCGAACGAAACGGCACCGACCGAAACGGCACCAACGGGACCGATCGCAACGGCACCGAGCAGACCGGTACCGAACGCAACGGCAGCAACGGATCCGCGTCGAGCGAGCCACGGCCCGAGAAGCCGTCGGGCCGCCGATCCGCACCGACCACCGAGGGTGGCGACAGCGGTCGTCATCGCGGCGGCGAGAACGGACAGGTGCTCAGCGTCAGCGAATTGCTCGCACGCGAGCGCAACCGTTCACGCTGACGCTCGTGTGATCGGCTAACCTCCCTGAGCCGAGGTTCACTCACGTGGCGGCGGTAGTCGCGTGCATCCAGGGGGAGTACACACGTGTTCGTTCGATGGGGAAAGTTCGTCCACCGACTCCGGTACACCGTTCTCGGTGTCATGGTGGCCGGGCTGTCGATCCTGGCCGCGTACGGCTGGGATCTCACCGACCACTTGAGCCAGAGCGGCTTCGACGATCCGACGTCGCAATCCGCGGCTGCGAACAACCTTGCCGAGGCGACGTTCGGCCGTAACACCGAGGGCGATGTGATCGTCCTGTACACCGCGCCGGAGGGGTCGACCATCGACGACCCGGCGTTCGACGCTGCGGTCGTCGGCAGTCTCGATTCGCTGGTGGCCGATCACCCGGACCGCATCGCGAAGATCAACGCCAGCTACTTCCGAACTGCCGAGGCCCCGGTGCTGGCAGCGCTAGGAACCACCGACAAGCAGCACGCCATCGCGAGCATCGCCATCGTCGGTACCGACGACACCGAGCTGACCGAGAACTTCCAGGCCGTCCAGAACGCGTTCTACATCGACGGCGTCGACGTACAGGTCGCCGGCCAACAGGCCGTGGCGGCCGCCCTGCAGTCGACGATGACCGACGACATCCACCGAATGGAAATCCTTGCCATCCCGGCGGTGGCAGTGCTGCTGTTCTTCGTGTTCGGCGGCGTCGTGGCCGCTGCGCTGCCGCTCATCGTCGGCGCGCTGACCGTCGTCGGCGCCAACGGCATCGTGAAGCTGTTCACCCACGTCACCGACGTGAATACCTTCGTTGCACCGGTGGTGTCGCTGGTCGGACTCGGCTTGGCGATCGATTACGGACTGTTCATCGTGTCGCGTTTCCGAGAGGAACTGGGCGACGGCCGGTCGACGCCTGATGCCGTCCGTCGATCGGTCATGACGGCCGGTCGGACGGTGGCGTTCTCGGCGACGATCATCGTCGCCTGCCTCGGGGGTCTCTTGCTGTTTCCGCACGGGTTCCTGCGGTCGGTCGCCCTGGGTTCGATCGCGACGGTCGCTCTCGCGGCACTGAACGCGATCACCATCCTGCCGGCCATTCTGTCGATGCTCGGCCCACGCGTCGATGCCCTCGGCCTGGCGTTCATGCGCAAGACCAAGTCGTCGGAGGAAATCGAGAACGGGATGTGGGGCAAGCTCACCACCTGGGTGATGCGCAACCCCATCAAGGTGGTCGTCACCATCGTGCTCGGGCTGCTGGCGTTGACGCTTCCGATCGGGAACCTCGCGTTCGGCGGCATCAACGAGACGTATCTGCCACCGGACAATCCGACGCGGGTGGCGCAGGAACGGTTCGACGAACTGTTCCCCGGCCAGCGCACCGAGCCGATCGAATTGGTCATCCAGAACGCCCAGGGGTCGAACCTGGCCGCCATCACCACCCAGGCGAACAACGCACCGGGCCTGGTCGAGCAGTTCACCCCGGTCGGTGCCAGCAAGGACGGGATCATCGTCTTCAAGGCCGGACTGATCGATCGCAACGACGCAGCGCCCGCCATCGAGTTCCTGCGCAGCATCGACACTCCCGAGGGCACCTCGATGGAGGTGACGGGAACGCCTGCGATCGAACGGGATTCGATCGATGCGCTGGTCGATCGTCTACCCCTGATGGCGGTGCTGGTCGTCATCGTCGTGACCGTACTGATGTTCCTGACGTTCGGATCCTTGGTGTTGCCGATCAAGGCGGTGCTGATGACGACCCTCGGGCTCGGTGCCACGATGGGCATTCTGACGTGGATCTTCATCGACGGCCACGGCGCGGCGTGGCTGAATTTCACGCCCGGGCCGATCATGGCGATGATTCTGCTGTTGATCGCCGCCATCGTGTTCGGGCTGTCCACCGACTACGAGGTGTTCCTACTCTCCCGCATGGTCGAGGCACGCGAAAATGGCTCCAGCACAAGCGAAGCCATTCATATCGGCACTTCGCACACCGGTCGCATCATCACCGCGGCAGCATTGATCCTCATCGTCGTCACCGGAGCGTTCGCGTTCTCGGATCTGGTGATGATGAAGTACATCGCGTACGGCATGATCGCGGCCCTCATCATCGACGCCACCGTCATTCGCATGTTCCTGGTGCCCGCGACGATGAAATTGCTCGGCGACGCGAGCTGGTGGGCACCGGCGGGCATGAAGCGCATGCAACGCAGACTCGGACTGGGCGAAACGGCTCCGAAAGACGACTGACGCGCCGCCGCCCCCACACCGCGTCAATGGACCACTGCACTCCTCAGACGTATGCAATGGTCCATTGATACGGTGTGGCCGGGCTCGGGTCGGACGCGTGAATGGACCACTGCACTCCTCAGACGTATGCAATGGTCCATTCACGCGGTGTGGGGAGGTCAGGAAGACACTGCCGCACTCTCTCGGTCCGCGAAAACCTTCGCGTAACGGGTGCCCGCGATCAGCAGCAGTAGTCCCACTGCGATGAAGGCGATGACTCGGAACAGTCCGTCCAGGGCGACGAGGTCGAACAGGAACAGTTTTGCGATGGCCGCCGCGGTCAAGGACAGTCCGGCCAGCAGTGCCAGATGCGCGTGGGTGACACTGCGCAGCCCGAATGCCAGGAGTGCGAAGGCTGCGATCATCCACTCGATGGTCGCCGCGGTGTGGCCTGCAGTGAATCCCGTTGTTTCGCCACCGATTCCGATGCCGAGGGTCACCGTTGCCGCCG
This sequence comes from Rhodococcus sp. 14-2496-1d, assembly GCF_002259365.1. Classification (NCBI taxonomy): domain Bacteria; kingdom Bacillati; phylum Actinomycetota; class Actinomycetes; order Mycobacteriales; family Nocardiaceae; genus Rhodococcus; species Rhodococcus sp. 14-2496-1d. The sequence goes on from NZ_NPFV01000010.1 coordinate 173,438, forward strand.
TCAGGCCGTACAGCGCGAGTACGCCGGAGACGATGGCAAGGGTCCGCAGCCCGTCGTCGACCGGTTTCAGTTCGGCCAGCACGTACGCGAAGGCGAATGCCGTTGCAGCGAGCAGGATTCCGCCCAGGGCGATACCGACGCTGCCCACTGCGTGATCGGAGTCCAGCAGCGCCTGCGGCGGACTGACCGAGACGAACATCAGTGCGCCGATCACGCCGAATCCGCTGCCGATCGAGTATGCGAGTGTCGAGCGGGTGCTGTGGGCCACCGCGATCAGTGCCGACGCGACGGCGAACAGCACCACCGGGCGAATCTCGAGGGTCGTCGACTCGACTGCGGCCTGCAGCGTCGCCAGCGCTCCGATCACCGCGACGGCGATGCGAGCGTGCCCTGGCAACCACCTCACCAGAATTACGATCGCCACGGCTGCAGCAGCAAGAACCAGTTGGACAGAGACGGTCGCGGCGCGATCGAAAACGTCGGCAGAGACCAGCACCGGCACAGACGCGAGAGCGATCATGACGGTGGCGACCACATCGGAGACGTTGCGGCGCAGCAACTCCAGTGAGGTTCCGATCCCGAAGACGGCCACCGACACGACGGCCAGGAGCAGCCAGAGGTCGCCGGTGGATCCGGACAGATCGACACTCGCGATGGCAGCCAGCACCGCACCGACGAGGGGTACGGTCCGAACGACCTGCAGGAGTGGCCAATTGCGGCCGATCTGAGCCGGAAAGCTGGCGACGTACGTGGCGATGAGGAATGCGATCAGGGTCAGGGTGAGGCCGTCGGTCAGCACCGGTCCACACACCGCGACACCGGCGAGAATCAGCACCGCCATCGGCTGCGACGTCCACTGCACTGCGAGTGCCGTTCCGGCTGCGGCAATTCCGAATGCGGTGATCAGCCCGAGTACGGGATCGAGCCAGCCGTACAGGACGGACGTCGCGAGTACATCGAGGTACAGGCCCGCGATGCCGGTGGCGGCGAGGGCTATTCCGCCGATGCGTCCGCCGGAGCGGCCGAACACTCGGACACCTGCACCGATCAGCGCGAGTGAGAACACTGCGCCCGCGGCGACCCGCAGCGTAGGGCCGAACCACCCGGCCTGTGCGGCGAGGACGAGCAGCATCACGACACCGACGAGGGTGACGCCTGCGCCTGCGACAGCCAGCAGACGACTGATGACACCGTCACGCTGCCACCACGGTTCGCGCGGCGGAGCCGGCGGGCGAGGCGCGACGACCGGTCCACTGGGTGGTGCGGGGTAGGTCATGGTGGGCTGGGGCCGAGCTGCCTGCTGCCCCACCGGCTGACGGACGATGTGGCCGAACGGCTGACCGTAGGGCTGCGGAGGCAGCGGTGGTGACGCCACCGGAGGCGCAACGGCAGGAGCTGCCGGTGCCGACGCCTGCCGCGTGGGAGCGGGAGCCGTTGTGGCACCGAGCTGGGACTGCAGGTTCTGCAGGTCGACGGCCACCTGGCGCATGTGGTCGCCCAATGAATCGAAGCGGCTGGACAGTCGCGCGACGAGTTGCGGATCCAGCCCGGAGCTCTGGGGAGAAGTCATGGGTTAGATCCTGCGACCGTGGCGGCCGGAAAGCGTGAGTAGTGCTACTCGGATTGCTCGAGTAGAAGCGCCTCGCTAGCCGAACATACGACGGATCGAGCTACCGAAGGGATGCTTGGCGGTCACCGAACCCAAGCGAACCCTGCCCGAGACCACGAGATGCAGCGGCCCGTACGGAGGCCCGGTGCGGACCTTGTTGGTGGCGCTACCCGCCACCGTCTCGACGCGGTTGAGATCGACTGTCGCTTCGGTGGGCACGATCAGTGTCACGGTGCTGCAGTAGTCGTCGACGTGAATCTCGACCACCTGCGTGGACATGACCGCCTGGGTGAAGTCGAGTGTCACCGTCGACATGCGGGTGGAGACGCGCACGCTCGGCGGCACGTTCCACGGTCCCTTGCGGGTGATGGTGGACATGGTGCCGCGCAGTGTGTCCGACGCGCCGCTCCCGTGTCCCCAATGCTCGTGAACGACGCGGCGCGCCGTCGGTTGCGAGGTGGGCGCGGGAAAGGGCTTCGGTGCCGGGCGATGTTCCTCGGCGATCTGCATCCCGGGCAGGTCGGCGAGTACCGAGTTCAGTTCACCGCGGGTCTTCGACGCCAATGCGGTGTCCATTCGCTCGGTGAACTCACCGAGCGACAACATGCCCTGGCCCACCGCGCGCTGCAACAGCTGCCCGACGTGTTCGCGTTCGGCATCGGACACTCTCAGATCCCTCGCCTCCATGGGTTCAGGGTAGCGAAGATCTCAGGCTGCGCGACCGCCGAGAACGGAGAGCATTCCGGACACCGACGCCGGCCATCCGAACTGTTCGGCGCGCAACCTGGCGGCGCTTCGGCGGCCGTCGACGGGTAGTTCGAGTACTCGTTCGATCTCGGCGGCGAATCCGTCTGCGGTGTTCTCGGAGGATCCGCCGCAGTGTGGGGTGACGATCTGCGCCAACGCCGAGGTCTCGGAGACGACGACGGGGGTGCCCGCGGCGAGCGATTCCAAGGCAGCGAGGCCGAACGTCTCGTGTGGTCCCGGTGCGAGAGCGATGTCCGCGGAGGCCAGCAGGGCTGCGACGGCCGCTCTGCCGTCGACGAAGCCGAGGAAGTCGACGGGTAGGCCGCGGGCACGTCGTTCGAGGCCGGCTCGGCGGGGGCCGTCGCCGGCGATGATCAGCCGCGCCCGCATTCCCGAATCGCAGAGCGCAGCAAGCGAATCGATACTTCTCTCGACGTGCTTCTCCACCGACAGCCGGCCGCAGTGCACCAGCAGGCGATCGGCGTCGCCCAACCAAGCCGACCGGTTGCCCACGTGCCGACGCCGCGGATGGAACAGGTCGAGGTCCACGCCGAGCGGCACTCGGTGCACGTTACGCACTCCGATGCGCTCGAATTCCTGCTGCGCGAACTCCGTGGTGCACACGACGGCGTCGTACTGCTCGGCCGTACGCCGATTGGCCAGGTCCGCGATGGGGCGAGCACAGCCCATCGGCATCGTCTGCGCGAGCAGACGGTCCAGACGTTCGTGAGAGATCATCACGCTGCGCACGTCTCGGCGCGCGGCCCAGGCACCCATGCCGCGCAGTGTCAGTCGGTCCGATACCTCGATCACGTCGGGCCGCAATCCGGCCGCCACCGAGGACACTCGGCGCGGGTCGGCCACCCGATACCCACCGGTGAGCGGAATCCGCGGTGCAGGCACCTCGATGCGCACCACTCCCGACGGGAGCAGCGTCTCACTCCGTCGATCGCCCGGCACGATCAGAGTCACCTCGTGGCCACCGGCCACGTACCCCGATCCGAGCTGGTCGACGGCCGTCCGCAAGCCGCCGGACCTCGGTCCGTAGAAGTTGGCCACCTGCACGATGCGCACCCGACCAGTCTCCCCAGCCGAGAGTCCGCCCGACGGCGCGATGATGGACAGTGGCCGAACCCTCACGTAATTCTGTGTGGGGATCGCTACCAACGGGTAGGTGAGGCAGATGCGAGTGACTCTGCAATCGACCGGTACCGCCCCCGCCCCCGAGGTCTGGGAACGCTACATGGAACCGACGGCCTGGAAGACCTGGGCTCCACAGATCATCGGCGTCGAGTACCGCGGTGAACGCCTGGACGCCGACACCACCGGCCGAGTGCTGGGGCCGCTCGGGCTGCCGATCGACTTCCGGGTGCATTCGGTCGACGAGCGATCGTGGACGTGGGCATGGTCGGCCTGGTTCCAGAATCAGGCCATCGGGGTCGACCTGACGCACGGCGTCGTCTCACGACCCAACGGGACCAGGGCGTGGTTGACGATCGACGGCCCACTGCCACTGGTTCTGCCGTACGTGCCGATCGCCAAGTTCGCGCTCGGCAGGTTGTGCAGTCCGTAGCGCTACTCGGACCGTGTGGCGGTCTTCTCCTCGGACTTGTCGGCCACGTCGGTCGGCTCGGGCGTCGGTAGCGAGGACTCCTCGCCCGACCCGTCCAGGTGGCCGTCGAACTCGTCGATCGCCTCGTCGCGCTCGGCACCGGTCTGATCGAGATCGGCGTCGACCCCCTTCGAGTGCTTCGCCGGGTCGACGGTGGTGTCCACTGCATTTTCGTTGTCGGTCATGGAATGCAGAGTGCCCCTCGGCTACCGACGCAAACCCTCACAGCCCTTTTTCGATGACGTATCGGGTCAGTTCGACGCGGTTGGCCAGCTGCAGTTTTCGCAGGGTCGCCTGGACATGGTTCTCGACGGTGCGATGACTGAGCGTCAGTCGGGTCGCAATCTGCTTGGCGCTCAATCCTTTTGCGACCAGGCGCAGAACTTCGGTCTCGCGGTCGGTCAGCGTCGGGCGAGTGTCGGATGCAGGCTCGGGCGAGGACGACATCCGCCGGAACTCTCCGAGTACCAGGCCCGCGAGGCCGGGAGTGAACACCGCCTGCCCGGCCGACGTGGCACGGACCGCGTCGAACAGTTCCTCCGCCGATGCGCTCTTGACCAGGTAACCGGTCGCACCCGCCTTGATCGCGTCGAGCACGTCGCTGCGTTCGGCGGAGGCCGAGAGCACCAGGATCTTGGTCTCGGGCGAGGCGTCCAGGACGGCGACGGTGGCATCGGCACCGTTCCCGTCGGGCAGATGCATGTCCATCAGCACCACATCGGGTGTGGTCGCTCGGGCGCGACGCCCCGCAGCGGCGACGCCGTCCGCGGTGGCGACGACCCTGAATCCGGCGGCCTCGAGATCCCTTGCGACACCGTCGCGCCACATCGGGTGGTCGTCGACGACCATCACCGCGATGTCGGCATTCGCTTCCTCTGTCATTCCGATCCCTTCGCTCGCGGAATGCGGATCTCCCATTCGGTTCCCTCACCCTCGTCGGTGTCGAGTATCGCAGTACCGCCGAGAGATTCGACGCGGCCGAGGATCGATTTCGAGACGCCCATCCGACCTTCGGCCTCGGCGGCGGCGAGCCGTCCGGCAGGGATTCCGCGGCCGTCGTCGCGGATACTGACGATCAATTCCCCGTCGACGTCCTCGAGCAACACGTAGGCCTTCGCATCGGCTCCCGCGTGAAGTTCGACGTTGGACAGTGCGGTGGCAACGACGGCGGCGAGTTCCTCGGCGACGTCGGATTCGACCAGCACCGGATCGGCGGGCGTCGACACAGAGATCGATGTGCCCGCCTGAGTTCGCAGCAGCGCCCTGACGTCGACGATCGAGCTGGTGTGGTCGTCCCGAGGAGCTGCCTGTTCCGAGATCAGCACACGCAGAGCCACTTCCTGCTCGCCGGCCAGCTCGGCGAGTTCTGCTGCCGGCCCGCCTATTTCGAGACCGCGCCGTCGTACCAGGGCCAATACCTGCAGCACTCCGTCGTGCACCTGCCGGGCCAGCCGCTCTCGCTCCTCGGTGATCGCGGCCGATCGTGCTGCGCGGCGCAATTCTTCGTGGGCGCGCCTGGCGGTGTTCGACGCCAGTCCCAGTGCCAGTCCGGCCGAGAGCAGGACCGGGGCGGTGGCATCGGACCAGAGATCGGAGTCGAAGCGGTCGCGGACGAGTGCGCTGACCACCGACATCGCCACCCCCGATGCAATTCCGCCCTTGGGGCCCAACAAGATTGCGGCAGAGATGACGGCGTTGGTGGCCCACAGCGTGGTCGGCAGAGTTTGGCGGGTGCTGTACCACTCGTAATCGGCCACCAACCTCGTCGACGCCATCAGCGCGATGACGATGACCTGATCGGCGAGCACCACCTGCCAGCGTGGCAGTGATGCGCGTGCGAGCATCAGCGCCGATGCCCCGGACCACACGGCCATCAGAGCGACGAGGAACCAGCTCAGCCGCGGGTTGGTGTAATTGTCCACGGTCGCGGCCTGATAACTGATCGCGTAGACCAGTGTGATCAGCCGGAAAGCCTGCGAGGCCCGCCAGAGCGGGGTGTCGGGATCGGACGAGGTGAGCGTGGTCCGTACCCGGTCAGCCGTCCGCATCGGTCTTCGGACCTGCTGTCTCGGTATCGGCAGCCTCGGTATCCGGGGTCGTCAACTCTCCCTTGGCAAGCCGCTCAGGCACGTCGCTTCCGGGCGGAGTGTCCGGATTGCTCGGCTCGGCGGAATACAGCGGGTCGGGCACCTCGAGTTCCTCGTAGACCTCGTCCGGGTCGTCGGCGAGCAGCGACCGCACGGCGGTGTTGAGGACGGCGACGATCGGCACCGCCAGCAGGCCTCCGACGATGCCCGCGAGCAGAATGCCGACGGTGATGGACAGGACCACCGCCAACGGGTGCAGTCGCACGGCGCGGCCCAGCAGGAGTGGTTGCAGCACATGGCCTTCGAGCTGCATGACGGCCACCACTATGCCGAGGGTGATCACCGCGGTGATCAGGCCCTTGGTGACCAGTGCGATGAACACCGCGACGAATCCGGTCAGCACCGCACCGATGATGGGGATGAATGCTCCGATGAACACCAACGAGGCCAATGGAAGAGCCAGTGGCACACCGAGAATGGCCAGACCGGCACCGATCCCGACGGCATCGGCGGCCGCGACGGCAACCGTCGCCCTGACGTATCCCACCAGGGACCCGAAGCCCTGGATGCCGGCGGTGCGGATTCTTCTGCGGGCTGCGGTCGGCGCCAGTCGGGTGACGAACTGCCAGATCTGATCGCCGCCGTACAGGAAGAAGATGAGGGTGAACAGTGTCAGCAGTGCGCCGGTGAGAATTTCACCGATCACCGCTGCGGTCGTCAGGGCTCCGCTCGTAACGGCTTCCTGATTGTCCTGAATGACCTTGACGAGGCTGTCGGTGGCCTGCCTGATCTGATCCTCGCTGATGTGCAAGGGACCGTTGCTGAGCCATTCTTCGATGCCGTTGATGGACTGGGTGAACTGGTCACCCACCTGCGGCAGGCCTTCGATGAACTGCTCGACGATGAAGGTCATGATCCCGGCGACGACACCGATGCTGGCGATGATCACGACGATCACCGCGACGGCACGAGGCACTCCGCGTCGGTGCATCCAATCGACGACGGGAACGAGCATCGCCGACGCCAGGAGCGCCAGGCCCAACGGAATGACGACGGTGCTGAGCTTGGCCACCACCAGGCAGAACGTGATGAATCCGGCAAACAGGACAAGCAGTCGCCACGTCCATTCCGCGCCGACCCGCACCAGTGGATGCACCGAATCCGCAGCCGAAGTGAGGCCCGGGGACGCCCCCGTACCTTGCGCCCGCAACTCGTCGGTGCTCACCCGCTAAATTTAACCCGTGCTGGCATCTTTCCGAGCGGTCTCGCTCACCCTGAAGAGTCGCTGGCCGCTCTATATGCTCTCGATGCTCATCGCCAATGTCTTCGGTGCGGTCCTCGTGTTCGCCTTCGTGCGATACGGCCTGCCCATCCCCGAATCGCAATCGATCGTCGCCGACCGCGTGCGCAACGTGTACATCTTCGGGGCGTACCTATTGGTGGCCCTGGTCGTCAGCCTGATCTATGCGTACTTCCTCCTGCGGTCGGTGATCAGGTGGCAGCTCCGCGGCGGCCCACCCACCCGCAAGGAACAGATGACGACGCTGCACGCGCCATTGCGTCAGGCGATCGTGCACCTCATCCTCTGGATCATCGGCGGCATCATCTTCGTGCTGCTGACCATCGCGGAGATGCCGTCGCTGTCCATCGCCGTCATCGTCACCGTCGGTATGGCCGCCACCGTGACGTTCGGATTCACGTACATGCTCGGCGAACGGATCCTGCGACCGGTCGCGGCACTGGCGTTGAGCGAGGGCCGATTCGACCGCACCATGACGCCCGGCGTCGGCACCCGCATGGCCATGACGTGGGGACTGGGCACCTTGATGCCCGTCATCGGCATCATCCTGCTGTGCGCCACGCAGATCACCACCGATCTGGTGTTCTCTCCCAACGCGCTCGCGGTGGCCATCATCCTGCTCAGCGTGCTGGCGATCGTGCAGGCATTCGTGCTCTCGATGCTGACCGCGAGCCAGATCTCCGACCCGATCAGCCAGCTGCACCGCGCCATCGAGCGCGTTCAGCGCGGCGAGACCGACGTCGAGGTCGACGTGTTCGACGGCTCCGAGATCGGACGCCTACAGGTGGGCTTCAACCGAATGATGGAGGAATCGGCCGAACGACGCGTCCTGCGAGAGCTGTTCGGCCAACACGTCGGTGAGGACGTGGCGCGTCGGGCATTGCAGTTCGGAACCGAACTCGGCGGCGAGACACGATTCGTCGCAGTGCTGTTCGTCGACATGGTCGGCTCCACGGCCACCGCCTCCGAGCGCCCACCGGGCGAGGTCGTGGTGCTGCTCAACGAGTTCTTCCGAGTGGTCGTCGACGTCGTGGGACGTCATCACGGCTTCGTCAACAAATTCATGGGCGACGCGGCCCTCGCGATCTTCGGTGCCCCACTCGATCGTCCCGACGCCCCGACCGCCGCGCTCGCCGCCGCGCGCGAACTCAGATTCGCGCTCGACGAGATCACCGGCCTCGACATCGGCATCGGTGTATCCGCGGGTCTGGCTGTCGCCGGAAACATCGGTGCGTCGGAGCGCTTCGAGTACACGGTCATCGGAGACCCGGTCAACGAGGCCTCGCGACTCACCGAGCTCGCCAAACTGCGTCCCGGACGCGTCCTGGCGTCGACCTCGGCCCTGTACTTCGCCGACGACGAGGAACAGGAACAGTGGGAGCTGGGAGACCAGGTGCAACTGCGTGGTCGACGACGGGCCACCCACCTGGCCTGGCCGGTGGACTATCCCGATTCCTCCTCGCGCGACAGTTAGTCTGACAGGGTGCCCGACCCCAGCTCCACCCGCGGACCCGCAGTGCGGCGTCCGCGAAACCGACTGCGGTGGGTCAAGTGGATCGCCGGAATCGCCCTGGTGGCGCTACTGGTCGGCGAGGCGATCTATCTGTGGCCGCGGCTGCACGAATCCTGGACAGCTGTCCGCGAGATCCACTGGGGTTGGCTGGCGGCCTGCATAGTCGCTCAAGCGGTGTCGCTGAGCGCTTTCGGCAGGGTGCAGAAGCAGTTGCTCGACGCAGGCGGAGTGAAGGTGCGTCAGCGCAAGTCCGTGGCGGTCATCTACGGCAGTACCGCGATGGCGCTCACCCTGCCCGCAGGCCAGGTGTTCTCCACGGCGTTCACCTATCGCGAGACACGCCGCTGGGGAGCGAGCCCGGTCGTTGCGTCCTGGCAGTTGGCGATCTCCGGCGTGATCGCCGCGGCAGGACTGGCCGTGCTCGGCGTTGCGGGCGGACTGGTGGTCGGCAGCTCGTTCAACACGTTCACAGTGGTGCTTCCGATCGCAGGCGTCATCGCCATCGTCGCCGCCGTTCGCTACATCTCCGATCACCCCGAGTCGATCAAGACCGTCGCGCGCTGGGGACTGCGGAGATACAACGCGTTCCGCAACCACGAGCTCGACGCGGGTGCCGAGGGGATCGACAAGATCATCGGTCAGATCCAGTCCGTTCAGCTCGGCAAACGCGACGGCGCACTCACCCTGTCGTGGTCGGCCGTGCATCGACTGGGCGACGTCGCCTGCTTGGCGTTCGCGTGCTTCGCCGTCGGCGCAGATCCGCGACTGTCCGGTTTGCTCATCGCTTTCGCGGCGGGCAAAGCCGTCGGATCCGTTCCCCTCGCACCCGGCGGCCTCGTCGTCGTCGACGCCACCCTCATCGCGTTCCTCACCAGCGCTGCCTCGATCAGCGCATCGCAGGCCGTCGCCTCGGCCCTGGTGTACCGCGGCGTGAGTTTCATCCTCGTCGCCATCGTCGGGTGGATCGTGTTTCTCGTGCTGTTCCGCAAGCACCAGCACGCCGATCTCGAGTTCGACATCGCACTCGAGCGGCAGGAGACCGCCGAGCTGCGACGTACCGAGGACATCCGCGACGCCAAGGGCGATCCGGAGCCCGCGTAGCGTCACGAGCTGTGTTGTCCGTCACCTTCTGTTCACTCGGAATATATACGGACCCCGGTCCGCTTGTGTACTATCAGCATTGAAACTTCAACCCTTAGGAGTCCCCATGACCACCGCGATCGCACTTCCCGAGCTCACCGCAGGCACCTGGGTCATCGACCCGGCGCACTCCACCGTCGGATTCACCGTCCGCCACCTCGTGGTCAGCAAGGTCCGTGGCCGTTTCCAGACCTTCAGCGGCACCATCACCGTTGCCGAGGACGGCACGCCGTCGGTCGACGCCGAAATCGACGTCGCGTCCATCACCACCGACAACGAGCAGCGCGACGGCCACCTCAAGACCGCCGACTTCTTCGAGGTCGAGAAGTTCCCCACCGCGACGTTCAAGTCCACCTCGGTCAAGGCCGACGGCGGAGACTTCGTCGTCACGGGCGACTTCACCCTCCACGGCGTCACCAACTCCATCGATCTCAAGCTCGAGTTCAACGGCGTCAACGCAGGCATGGGCAACGGACCGGTCGCCGGCTTCGAGGCCAGCACCGTCATCAACCGCAAGGACTTCGGCATCAGCATCGACATGCCCCTCGAAGGCGGTGGCGCTGTCGTCGGCGACAAGATCACGCTGAACCTCGAAATCGAGGCCGGACTGCAGGCGTAAGTCCGCCTCGCTTCGCCCCCTCTTCCGGATCAATGCGACTTCGTTGCAGTCCACGCGACTGAAACCCGCATCGATCCGCACCGGGTGGTCCACCGAACGGCCCGCACCGCATTCGTCGGTGCGGGCCGTTCGCTGTCGGTGTCTACAGTGGTGCGCGTGAAGTTTCGTTCCCCAGTAGTTGCTGCCGTCATCGACCTGCTCATGGTCGTGCTGTTCGCCGCGATCGGTCGGCGCAGTCACGCCGAGGCCACCGCACTGTCCGGCCTGTTCCACACCGCCTGGCCGTTCGTCGTCGGTGCCGCCATCGGCTGGATCATCGCGTTCGCCTTGTACCGCAACAAGTTCGACGCTTTCCTCATCGTCCCGACGGGCATCGTCGTGTGGGTGATGACGGTCGCGGTGGGCATGGTGTTGCGTGCGGCGACCGGGCAGGGAACAGCCGGATCGTTCATCGTCGTCGCAACGCTGTCCACTGCAGTTCTGCTGCTGGGTTGGCGAGCGCTGGCGAAGTTCGTGCCGAGCGTTCGTTGACTGCAGAGTTCGTCGAGAACGGCCTCGGCGCGATAGGATGATCCACGGTGCGCCGGGAAGTCTGGTCGGCAACAACTCTGTGCTGCGTACCCACTGCCTGACATTCGGTCGGTTCGCAGCTCGACGAAGCTACCGAAAGGCGTTCTCACCGTGACAGATTCATCGACTCCACCCACACGATTGCCGCTGTTCTCCCGCGGCTCCTGGTCCGAGGCCGACCGCGTCGCGCAGATCCTTCGCAAGGAGACCGTCGGCGGAGCACTGCTTCTCGTCGCCACCCTCGTCGCACTGATCTGGGCCAACTCGCCCTGGTCCGCGGCATACGACTCGCTGATGAGCACCCGGGTCGGCCCCTCGGCGCTCCATCTCGATCTGACGCTCTCGACGTGGGCCGCGGACGGGCTGCTGGCCATCTTCTTCTTCGTCGTCGGACTCGAGCTCAAGCGAGAATTCGTCGCGGGCGACCTGCGCGATCCGGCACGCGCCGCGTTACCGGTGGCTGCGGCGGTCGGCGGAATGGCAGTTCCTGCAGTCATTTTCGTCCTGATCAACCTCGGCACCGGAGACGGAGCTCTGCTCGGCTGGGCCATCCCGACGGCAACCGACATCGCGTTCGCCGTCGCCGTTCTCGCCGTGATCAGCACCCATCTGCCGACTGCGTTGCGAACCTTTCTGCTGACTCTGGCCGTGGTCGACGACCTGCTGGCCGTCAGCGTCATCGCAATCTTCTACACCGACGACATCAACTTCGTCGCGCTCGGCCTGACGCTGATTCCGCTCGCGCTGTTCGCCGTGGCCGTACAGATGCGCGTCCGCTCGTGGTGGATTCTCATCCCACTGGCTGTCGTGACGTGGGTACTGATGCACGAGTCGGGTGTCCACGCCACCGTCGCGGGTGTCCTCCTCGGCTTCGCGGTTCCGGTGATGCGCAGCAAGGCCAACGGTGGCCCCGAGGCAGGCCCCGGACTCGCCGAGCACTTCGAGCACAAGATTCGGCCCATCTCCGCGGGCATCGCGGTTCCCCTGTTCGCATTCTGTGCGGCCGGTGTGACCGTCGGCGGATTCTCCGGCCTGGCCAGCGCGCTGACCGATCCGATCGCCATCGGCATCATCGCCGGCCTCGTCATCGGCAAGGCCGTCGGCATCTTCGGCACCACCTACCTCGTCTCGCGGTTCACTCGGGCCACACTGGATGCCGGACTGAAATGGCTCGACGTCCTGGGCGTCTCGATGCTCGCGGGTATCGGATTCACCGTCTCGCTGCTGATCGGCGACCTTGCCTTCGGCGAAGGAACCGAGCGCGACGACCACGTCAAGGTCGGTGTGCTGACCGGTTCGATCATCGCGGCATCGTTGGCCGCTGTGATCCTGCGCAGCCGCAACAAGGCCTACCGGGACTTCCACATCGAAGAAACCCGCGACGACGACCACGACGGCATCCCGGACGTGTACCAGAACCGGAAGTAGCGACCGTTGGAATCCCGACCGCTCCGGTGACACGATGAGTTCCGTGAGCGGAACCGTGCGAGAGCTGTTGACCCGGCACATCGAGGACGGGCTGATGCCGGGGGCAACAGCGTTACTGGGTGGCCCTGATGCAGAACCCGTCGCGGTCGGGTCATCGGCGGTCGGCGGCCCACCGATGGCAGTCGACGCCATCGTCCGGATTCAGTCGATGACCAAGATCGTCACCAGCGTGGCCGCCCTGCGCCTCGTGGAGGCGGGCCGACTGACGCTGGACGACGATGTCGTGCCCTGGCTTCCCGAACTCGCCGGCCTGCCGGTGCTCACCCGCCCCGACGCTGCACTCGACGACACCGTCGCTCGAGAGGGACCGATCACGTTGCGGCACTTGCTGACCAACACCAGTGGGTACGGAATTCAGATGGGAGACACCCCGCTGGCCCGGGCCATGAGGGACAACGGCACCGAAGCAGGCCCCGCGCCGTCTCCGCTCGGCGCGGACGAGTGGTTGGCACGCATGGCGGAACTTCCTCTGGCGTTCCAGCCCGGTACCGGGTGGCGCTACCACCACGGCTTCGCGATCCTCGGCATCCTCGTCTCTCGCATCGTCGGCCGGTCTCTGCAGGACCCCCTCCGCGACGACCTGTTCACGCCACTCGAGATGCCCGACACCGGGCTGTGGGTACCGACCGACCGATGCCACCGCCTCACGGCGGCCTACCGGTTGGAGAACGGGTCCTTGATCGAAACCGAACCCGCCGCAGGCGGGCCCTACGCGGGACCGCCCACTGTCGACGTCAGTCACGGCGAGCTGGTGTCGACGGTGACCGATTTTCACCGCTTCCTTCGTGCGATCGAGACGTCGGTGTCGACCGAGCACCTGGAGCTCATGACACACGACCAGGTGCCTGCGTCGATCAAGACCGACGAGAGTTTCTACCCCGGCTTCTGGCCGGGAACGGGGTGGGGATTCGGCGTCTCGGTCGTCACCGACGGTGACCATCTCGGTCGGTACGGCTGGTCCGGCGGGCAGGGCACCGACTTCTTCGTCGACCCGGACGGGACCATCGGCATCCTGCTGACGCAGACCGAATTGTGCGAGGCCTCCTTCGCGCTGCTGTCGGAGTTCCAGGAACTGCGCTGAGTCGATTCGCAGCGCCTACAGTTGTCGCCGTGAGCAAGAACCGGGTTCGGGCGTGACACAGCCGCTGGCCCGTCGCCTCGGTCTCGTCGACGCCGTCGTCATCGGTGTCGGTTCGATGGTCGGGGCCGGGTGTTCGCGTCGTTCGCTCCCGCATCGGCCGTCGCAGGGGCGGGCCTGCTCATCGGTTTGGCCGTCGCTGCGGTCGTCGCATTCTGCAACGCCACCTCCTCGGCCCAGCTGGCCGCGCAGTATCCGACGTCGGGCGGCACGTACGTTTACGGCCGTGAGCGGCTCGGCGAGTGGCCGGGCTTTGCGGCCGGGTGGACGTTCGTAATCGGTAAGACCGCGAGTTCGGCGGCCATGGCTTTGGTGTTCGCAGCCTATGTCGCACCTGCCGGTTACACCGAACTCGTTGCGATACTTGCCATCACAGCGCTCACCACGGTGAACTACTTCGGCATCACCCGCACGGCCGTGCTGACGAAGATCTTGGTCACCGCCGTCCTCACCGTCCTCGTCATCGCAGTGGTCCTCGGCCTCACCGGCTCGTCCGTTCCCGCCGTCGACGGACTCGGGTCGCTCACCGAGAACGGGTGGTACGGCATTCTGCAGTCGGCGGGACTGCTGTTCTTCGCCTTTGCGGGCTATGCGCGCATCGCGACCCTCGGCGAGGAGGTCGTCCGACCCGAACGGACCATCCCACGCGCCATCGTCTCCGCGCTCGGTATCGCATTGCTGGTGTACACGCTCGTTGCGGTGACCTTGTTGACGGTTCTCGGCCCCGAACTCCTGGCCTCGTCGTCTGCCCCATTGGTCGATCTCGCGGTGGCGTCGGGACATTCGTGGGCGTCGCCGGTGATGCGGATCGGTGCCGGCCTGGCTGCGCTGGGGGCATTGCTCGCGTTGATCGCCGGCATCGGCCGCACCTCCCTGGCGATGGCCCGCCATCGCGACCTGCCGTCGTATCTGGCCGCAGTCCACCCGCGGTACTCGGTGCCACATCGCGCCGAGATCACCCTGGCTGTGATCGTCTCCGTGCTGGTCCTGACAGTGGATCTGCGTGACGCCATCGGCTTCTCGTCGTTCGGGGTCTTGCTCTACTACCTGGTGGCCAATCTGAGCGCGTTCACCCAGGATGCCGAGCATCGCCGCTACCCACGCCCCCTCCAGGTCATCGGCAGCATCGGATGCGTGGTGCTGATCGCCACGTTGCCGGTGCCGTCCATCGTCGTCGGAACCGTCGTGGTCGCGCTCGGTGTCGGGTACCGCCTCCTTCGGGTTCGGCAACTGTTCACTTGACGCCTGGTTCGGTAGACGTCAATATAGACGGATGTCGAATCAGGACCTTCCCGTCGACGGCGAATGCTGCTCGCCGCTGGTCCGTGAGCCCCTCACCGCGGACTGGGCCGGAGATCTCGCCCGCATGTTCAAGGCACTGGGAGATCCCGTCCGACTGCGACTGCTCAGCCTCGTCGCCAGCCATGCAGGCGGCGAAGCATGTGTCTGCGACATCTCCCCCGCATTCGACCTCTCCCAACCCACCATCTCCCACCACCTCAAGGTGTTGCGCGAAGCCGGGCTGCTCGACTGCGAACGGCGCGGAACCTGGGTGTACTACTCGGTGATTCCCGCTGCCCTGCAGCAACTTTCCGCAGTACTGAACGCTGCAGAGTCCACGGAGGTCATGGCATGAGCACGAAAACCGATACTGCCGTGGTCGGCAAGCTCTCCACCCTCGACCGGTTCCTGCCCGTGTGGATCGGCGTGGCCATGGTCGTGGGTCTGCTCCTGGGACGCATGATCCCCGGGCTGAACGACACGCTGTCGGCCATCTCGATCGACGGGGTGTCACTTCCGATCGCCATCGGACTGCTGATCATGATGTACCCGGTACTGGCCAAGGTTCGCTACGACCGCCTCGATACCGTCACCGGAGACAAGCGCCTGCTGGTCGGCTCGTTGGTGCTCAACTGGGTCCTCGGTCCGGCCCTGATGTTCGCTCTCGCATGGCTTTTCCTTCCCGACCTGCCCGAATACCGAACCGGCCTGATCATCGTCGGCCTCGCTCGATGCATCGCGATGGTCATCATCTGGAACGACCTCGCCTGCGGCGACCGAGAAGCCGCCGCGGTTCTGGTCGCGATCAACTCGGTGTTCCAGGTGTTCATGTTCGCGGTCCTCGGATGGTTCTACCTCTCGGTTCTGCCCGGCTGGCTGGGCCTGGACCAGACGACCATCGAGGCGTCGCCGTGGCAGATCGCCAAGTCGGTCCTCATCTTCCTCGGAATCCCGTTGATAGCGGGATTCGCGTCTCGCTTCTTCGGCGAACGCGCCAAGGGCCGCGAATGGTACGAGGAGAAGTTCATCCCCAGGATCGCCCCGTGGGCGCTCTACGGCCTGCTGTTCACCATCGTCGTTCTCTTTGCGCTGCAGGGTGATCAGATCACGTCACAGCCGTTCGACGTGGTGCGTATCGCGCTGCCACTGCTCGTGTACTTCGCGGTGATGTGGGGCGGCGGCTACGCCCTCGGTGCCGCGATGGGTCTGGGCTACGAACGCACGACCACCCTCGCGTTCACCGCAGCAGGCAACAACTTCGAGCTGGCGATCGCCGTCGCCATCGCGACCTACGGGGCGACATCCGGGCAAGCCCTCGCCGGAGTCGTCGGACCACTCATCGAGGTACCAGTGCTGGTCGGCCTCGTCTACGTCTCGCTCGCACTGCGCAAACGCTTCTCCCCCGCCGTGTCCACGACCACGTCCCCGAAGGAATTCTGATGTCCGCCACCCCCAGCGTTCTGTTCGTCTGTGTTCACAACGCCGGCCGATCTCAGATGGCCGCCGGATTTCTGACTCATCTCGCCGGCGACGCCGTCGAAGTGCGTTCCGCCGGAAGCGCTCCCGCGGACACCGTCAACTCCGCAGCGGTCGAGGCCATGGCCGAGGTCGGCATCGACATCTCGTCCCAGTCCCCGAAGATTCTGACCCCGGAAGCCGTCGAGACATCCGACGTCGTGATCACCATGGGCTGCGGTGACGCGTGCCCGGTGTTCCCCGGAGTGAGCTACCGCGATTGGGCACTGGCCGACCCGGCAGGCAAAGGCGTCGAGGCGGTCCGGCCGATTCGCGACGAGATCAGGAGCCGCATCGAAGACCTGATCGCCGAACTGGTTCCGGCCAAGCAGAGTTCGGTGTCATGACGACACCGAGCGTGCTGTTCGTCTGCGTCAAGAACGGCGGCAAGTCTCAGATGGCGGCCGGTCTGATGCGCAAGGCCGTCGGCGATGCAGTGGAGGTGCACTCGGCGGGAACGAAGCCGAGCGGAACGGTCAATGCACTCTCGGCCGAGGCGCTCCTCGAAGTCGGCGTCGACCTGGCCGGTGAACAGCCGAAGCCGATCGACCCGAAGTTGTTGTCTCGCATCGACTACGTGATCACCCTCGGGAGTGAGGCGAAGGTCGATCCCGTCGACGGTCCGACGTTCGAGAACTGGAACACCGACGAGCCGTCCGAACGCGGTATCGACGGAATCGAACGGATGCGTCTGGTGCGCGACGAGATCGCCGCTCGAGTCGAGGAACTCGCGTCCCGATTGCGCGGCACCGACGGTTGACTCGAATGAACTCGGAGGTGGTGGTGATCGGCGGCGGTCAGGCAGGACTGGCCGCCGGTTACTACCTGCGACGAGCCGGGCTGGACTTCGTCATCCTCGACGACCAGACGCATGCGGGAGGCTGCTGGCAGGACTACTGGCCGTCGCTGCACCTGTTCTCGCCTGCCGAGTACTCGAGACTCCCCGGTTGGCCGATGCCACGCTGGCCGAGCGGGTTCCCTCCGGCATCGCACGTCGTGGACTACCTGCGGGCATACGAGAAGAAGTACGAGTTGCCGGTGCGCAGGCCCGTCGAGGTGAAGTCGGTGCATCGTACGACCGACGGCTATCGAGTCGATACCGACTGTGACTCCTACTGCGCCACAACGATCGTCAATGCCACCGGAACGTGGTCGCGACCGTTCTGGCCGAGCTACCCGGGCATCCGCGAGTTCGGCGGGACCCAGCTGCATGCCGCTGACTACCGCGTGCCCGATTCCTTCGCAGGCAAGCGCGTGGGCATCGTCGGTGGAGGGAACTCGGCTGCGCAGATTCTGGCCGAGATCTCCACTGTCGCCGACACCACGTGGTTCACCAACCGCGAGCCGAGGTTTCTCCCCGATGATGTGGACGGCCGAGTGTTGTTCGATGTCGCCAGCGATCGAGCTCGCGCTCTTTCTGCGGGCGAGGCGGATTCCGGCGGGGTCGCCGGTCTGGGAGACATCGTGATGGTCCCGCCGGTGCGAGAGGCTCGCGATCGTGGAGTTCTGCATGCCAGGCCGATGTTCACCGCGCTCACCTCCGACGGTGTCACCGACGGGCACACCACAGAGCGGCTGGATGCGATCGTCTGGTGCACCGGGTTCCGCCCTGCTCTCCGTCACCTGCGGCCACTGCACCTGCACGCCGACGGGTCGGGAATCGTGTTGGACGGCAACCATGTTCAAGACGAACCGAACGTGGTTCTTCTCGGCTACGGCGACTGGACCGGCCCGGCGTCGGCAACGCTCATCGGTGTCGGCCGCACAGCGCGTGCAGCCGTGGACACCATCGTCAACAGCAGAAAGGTGGATCCGTCATGAACACGTACCCCGTAGTGGTGGTCGGCGCAGGGCCCATCGGTCTCGCCGCCGCGGCGCATCTGACCGAAACCGGTTCCCAGGTAGTCGTTCTCGAACGCGGACCGTCTGCCGGATCGGCAGTGTCCGAGTGGAATCACGTTCGACTGTTCTCCCCGTGGTCCGAGGTCGTCGACCCCGCGGCCGCCCGGCTGCTCGAATCCACCGGCTGGACCGCGCCGGACGGCGACACCTACGCCACCGGACGCGAATGGGTGGAGCAGTACCTCGCGCCCCTGGCCGCCGTTCTCGGCGATGCCGTCCGGGTCGACTCCGAGGTGGTCGGCGTAGCCCGCCGCGGCCGCGACCGCGTCGTCGACGCCGGCCGCGACACCGAGCCGCTGTCGGTGCACATCCGGCATTCCGACGGCAGCGAGGAACGCGTTCTCGCCCGCGCGGTCGTCGATGCGTCGGGCACCTGGGGATCACCGAATCCACTGGGTAGCGAGGGGCTTGCGGCCATCGGCGAGAAGTTCTCCGCCGACAGAATCGACTACCGGGTCCCCGATCTGACCGACCCGGCCACTCGATCCACGTTCGCAGGCAAGCACATCGTCATCGCCGGCAGCGGCCATTCCGCGCTGACCGCGATCATCACCTTCGCCGAACTCGCCGCGGAAGAGCCCGGTACGACGCTCACCTGGGCCGTGCGTCGAGGCGTGACCGCGGAGGTCTTCGGCGGCGGGGACGCGGACGAACTGGCCGCTCGCGGCGCTCTCGGTCAGCGCGCCAAGAAGGCGGTCGACGACGGATTCCTCACCGTGGTCTCGGGCTTCCGCACCGAAACGGTTGCAGTGGAGGGTGATCGGCTCGCTCTGATCGGTGACACCGGATCGCGCATCGAGAACGTCGACCGCGTCGTCGCACTGACCGGGTTCCGCCCGGATCTGTCCTGGCTGTCCGAGGTTCGTCTCGACCTCGACCCCACCCTGCAGGCACCGAAGTTCGTCGCCGAGTTGGTGGATCCGAACCTGCATTCGTGTGGATCGGTGTCACCGCACGGCGTCGAGGAACTCACCCAGCCCGAGCCGGGCCTGTATCTGGTGGGCATGAAGAGCTACGGCCGTGCACCGACATTCCTGGCGATGACCGGATACGAGCAGGTCCGCAGCATCGCAGCCGAACTCGCGGGTGACCACGAGGGCGCGCGGAAAGTGGAGCTGACGCTTCCCGACACCGGAGTCTGCGGCGGCGCGGGCCTGTTCGACGAGCCCGACGCCCCGTCGAGCGGCGGTTGCTGCGGTGCCCCTGCTGCGCCGGAGTTGATCACTCTCGGCGCACCGTCGCGTGACTGACTCTGCGGCGGTGGATTCGGCGTTGCCCCTGGAAATTTCGCACCCGGGGCGACGCCGAATCCTGTCGGTTCTGTGCGTCACGGAGATCACCAGCTGGGGAATTCTGTACTACGCCTTCCCCGTTCTGTCGCCTGCGATCTCCGCGGATACCGGATGGTCGACGACGTCGATCGTGGCCGCGTTCTCGATCGGCCAGTTCGTTGCAGCATTGGTCGGAGTTCCCGTCGGTCGCATCCTGGACCGCCGCGGACCGCGCTGGGTGATGAGCGCAGGGTCGATTCTCGCGATACCCGCGCTGGTTCTCATCGCGACGTCCCCGACACTTCCGCTGTTCTTTCTCGGATGGTTCGTGGCCGGTATCGCCATGGGGGCGGTGCTGTATCCCCCTGCGTTCGCTGCACTGACACGGTGGTGGGGCACCGACCGCGTCCGAGCCCTGATGATCCTCACTCTGGCCGCGGGACTGGCCAGTACGGTCTTCGCTCCGCTGACGGCGATCCTGTCGAGCCACTCCGATTGGCGTCGAACGTATCTCGTACTCGCAGTCGTCCTACTGATCGTCACCGTTCCCGCGCACTCGATCGGGTTGCGCGGACAGTGGCCGTCGACGGGTGAGTCCGGGCACGCGCGAGCAGTACCTGCTGCACAGACCGTCCGTAGTCGTCCGTTCGTCATGCTCACCGCAGCGATGAGCGTCACCGGCTTCGTCGCGTTCGCCGGAATCTTCAATCTGGTTCCGCTGCTGATCGAACACGGTGCCGATACCGCTCTCGCGGCAACGGCTCTCGGTCTCGGCGGAGCCGGGCAGGTGCTCGGCCGCATCGGTTACCTTCCGTTGCAACGCTTCGCCGGTACCCGAACCAGGACCGTAGGGATCATCGCCGCAACTGCCCTGTCGACCATCCTGCTCGGCGTCGCCACCTCGGTCGTGGCGCTGATCGCCGTCGCGATCGGTGCCGGACTCGCGCGCGGACTGTTCACACTCGTCCAGGCCACCGCCATCACCGATCGCTGGGGTCCGAGCCAGTACGGGCATCTGAGCGGCATCATGTCTGCGCCGATCGTCATCGCGATGGCCTCGGCCCCCTGGGCCGGTGCCGTGCTCGCCGAATGGACCGGAAGCTACTCGGGTGCGTACGTGATTCTCGGCCTTCTGGCGCTGACCGCCGTCGGGCTGGCTGCGCTGAGCATGCCGAACACCGACCGTCAGCCGAAGGCCTGATACCCCAGCCACCCGGCGAGACCGAGCCCCAGAATCCCGACCGCAATACGCAGAATGATCGGCGAGATCACCTTGACCGTCGGTGGCCCGCAGGCACCGCCGGCGAAGCAACCGATCGCCAGCGCGAGCGCAGCCCACCAGTTCACCTGACCGGAGAACGAAAAGATGATCGCGGCAATCAGGTTCGCGATACCGAGGAAGAAGCTCTTCAGAACGCTTGCGCGCCAGAACGTATCCGCCGTGCAGATCAATGCCAGCGCGAGGAAGATGACCCCGGCCCCGGCCCCGAAGTAGCCGCCGTAGATCGCGACCGCGAACAGCGCCAGCGGATAGAGCGTCGGAAACTGCCTGCCTCCGGACAGCTTTCGGATACTCGGCTGCAGCAGTAGCGCGATGGCTGCCATAGCGACCAGGAACGGCACGACCACCTCGAACGAACCGTCCGGCGTGTTGAGCAGCAGAATCGCACCCGTGGTGCCGCCCAGCGCCGAGTAGATCGCGTAGCGAACCAACTGCTTACCGTCCTTGGCCAGCTCGGCCGAGGAGCTCACCGTCGCTCCGACACCGGCCGCGACCAACGCAACAGTGTTCGTCACGTTCGCCGATACCGCAGGCAAACCCACTGCGAGCAGAGCAGGGTAGGACACGAGCGATGCGAGCCCGGTGACGAACCCGATGAGCCCGGCGAAGAACCCGGCCACCACCAGAAGTCCGAAATCGAGCACAGTCACCGAATGAAACTACCGCGCCTAACTATCTGGCCTGAACCTCAGGCTCATTCGACGGGGTTCGCCATCTCCTGCAGCAACCGGCTCGTCATCCGCACTGCCTGGTCACCACCGTCCGCGTCCTCGATGTACACCGCGAATGCGACGTCACCACTGGTGGCGAGGACGAAGCGGTCGTCGCCACTGTCCCCGGCGAATCCCTGCACACCGTCGAACGTGTCGAGACCGCTACTGCTCGACGAGTCGGCGAGTATGCCGCGCAACCGGTTTACCGCATCCGACCCCATTGCCTGGGACTCTCGATCGGCGACTGCAGTCTGCCCCGCGACGATCGCCGGAGTCGGAGCGCTGCCCCGAGAGATCGCGGCTGCCATCTGCGCGAGTCCGAACGGAGTCACGGTCGCCTCGTCACCGGAGGCAGTGGACACGGTCCTGATGCCGTCGATCGCACTGCGGCTGGCGGCGGGAGATCCTGTGTGGGCGTCGAGCCCTGGCATCGAGTAGTTGATACCGAGACCCAAGCCGGCAGCTGCGTCTTCGGCACTGTCGTCGCCGCGATCGGACTGCACGGCCCGCACGAGCTCAGACGCGGTGCCTGCCGGGTAGGAGCCCCCGAACACCACGTCGCCCTGCTCGTTGGCGTAACTGTTCTGTGCCGCAGCGAGAATCGCGCCGGTCGAGGTGGACACGGCGACGATCGACGCCGACGATCCCGCCATGACGACCGCATTCTCGGCTGCCAACTGGATGCGCGGATCGAGTGTCGCGTGCAGGTCCGGCCCGCCCGGTCCTTGGAATCCGACGCGGCGTTCGCCCGTTCCGTCGACGGTGTAGGTGTCGACGGCCCAGCCTGCGGTGGCGTCGCGTCCTTCCTGCCATGCGGCGCGCAGCGAATCCAGCACGGGAGAGGTGATCCGACGATCGTCGACGATCAGTTTGGGTTGCGGCGAGACCACGACGCCCGGCACGGCGCGCAGGTCGTCTTCGAGGACGGCGAAGTCGTCGTCACGCAAGGTCACGGCGGTGATCGGTGCGCCGCCGGCCGAATTCAGTTCGGCCAGCATCGATTCGGAGGTGATGAGCGGGGCGACGACGTCGATGACATCCGCTAGTTGCGCCGTGGACGTGGCCGGATCGCTCATCTGCGCCGGGTCGAGGGAGATGGCGTTGATGGTGCGCTCGCTCATCAGCACGTTGTTCGCGGCGTCGAAGATCAGCGGCGGGGCGGCGTCGGTCCGGGTGTAGCGGACCGATCCGCCCGAGGTGAGGTCGGGGACGAGGGTGGCCGGATCCCACGCGATGCGCCAACCCACGCTGAGCTTCTTGGTCGAGCCCTGTGCGCTGTACTTCCAGTCCTTGCCCTCACCGAAGTTCCAGGCGGACGCGAGGGTGAAGAATCCACTCTCGTCCGAGAGGTCCATGTACTGGGTCAGGTCGAAGTCACCGGTGGACGTGCCACCGGCCGACAAGCCGTCGAACATCTGGTTCAGCGCGGCCGTCGCGGCGTTCGGGTAGGTCGTCATCGCGGCAGCGGCCGCGACATCGCGGTTGTCCAGGGCGTCGACGAACTTCGAGACCAGCACCTCGGCCTCGCTCGGCGGGCGATCGACCATCCAGAACACTGCCGAGACCGTCAACGTCGCCGATGCTGCAACGGCGACGAGGTAGCGACCGCGGACCTTGCGCGGGCCACGACGGGCACGACTCATAGAACTCATGAGTCACAATATTCACTGTAGTCACACGAGTAACAAGCACGGGATTCATACGAGCCGGTCACGATTGAGACTCGGCCGCAGCCGATTCACCGCAGAAAACGACCCGCAGCCTCGATGGCCGGGCCCGAACTGCCCGCGTCGTTCACGAACACCGCGAACGCGAGATCGCCCGAGATCCCGACGAACCAACCGTGGGCGCCTTCGTTGTTGGCACCGAACTCCGCGGTGCCGGTCTTGCCGAGCAACCCGGGGATGTCATTGAGAGCCGTCGCTGTGCCGCCGGTGATCGTCTCGCGCATCATGGTCTTGATCTGCTCGGTGACCTGCGGGTTCACCGCTGCCGGCTGCATGTTGCCCACGCCCGGCTCTCCGACGACGACCGTCGGCGGCAGCAATCCGTTGTTCGCGATCGACGACGCGACCAGCGCCATTCCGAACGGCGACGCGGTCACCTGCCCCTGACCGATGGCGGACTCCACGCGCTGCGCCGGGGTGTCGGCCGACGGGACCGAGCCGGTGACGGTCGTCAGACCGGGGGTGACGTAGTCGACGCCGAGGCCGTACTGCGCGGCCGCGTCGGTCAGTCCGTTCGGCGGGAGTGCCACACCGAGGCGGCCCATCGTCGTGTTGCAGGACTTGGCGAAGGCGGTGTGGAGCGGCACGTCGCCGAGATCGAAGTTGTCGTCGTTCGGGATCTGCCTGCCTTCGATGTTCTCCGTCGCCGGGCACGGCAGCACGGTATCGGGGGTGACGGCACCGGACTGCAGTGCAGCCGAGGTGGTCACCGTCTTGAACGTCGACCCCGGCGGGTACAGGCCGGTCAGCGCGATCGGGCCCTCGGCATCGGCGGCGGCATTCTGCGCCACTGCCAGAACCGCCCCCGTCGACGGCCGAAGCGCGACGATGGCCGCCTGCTGCGGCAGCGACGCAAGGGCATTCTCGGCTTTGAGTTGCAGTGCCGAATCCAGGGTGGTCGCAATATCGTCGCCGGTTCCGGCATCGCGTCCCGCCAGCGGAGTGACGGTGCCGTCCGCTGCAACAGCCTGTACAGCCCATCCACGATTGGCCGCCTGCTCCTGCTCCCACAGCGTCGTGAGGTCGTTGAGGACCGGCGACACCAGGTTGCGGTCGGTGGCGAGCAACCGCGTCTGCGGGGCCAGGGTGACTCCGGGAACGGTCGCGAGCTGAGCACCGATGGGGTCGATGTCCGCCTGACGAAGCAATACGATGGTGGCCGAATTCCCCTGCGCTGCAGCCACAGTCGAGGTGACGTACTCGGCGGTGATACCCGGGACGACGGATCCGACGAGGTTCGCGACAGCCACGGGATCGGCCGTCGCATCGACGTTGACCAGTGTGACCACCTGCTGCGACATCAGCTCGACGCCGTTGCCGTCGAAGATGCGCGGCGCGACGAGCGCGTCGGTCGGTGTGAAGCGCACCGACGAGTCGGCCGTCAGGCCCGGCACCAACATCGCCGGATCCCACGTGATCTTCCAACCCTGCTCGGTCTCCGCCGCGGTCGCCGAGGTCGTGTAGTTCCATTCCTTCGGCTCGCCGTCGGGTTCGGCGGTGCCGTCGGTGGTCGTCGAGAAGCGCCAACCGGCATTCAACGTGAACGTGCCGGTATCGGCGTTGGCGTCGGTGGCCTCGAAATCGGGAGTTGCCGTCACCGTTCCGCCCGCCGAAAGCCCGTCGTACAGCTCGGTGAGGGCTGCCGTCGCGCCGGCCGGATCGGTGGTCAACGCAGCCGCTTGGTCGATGTTCGCACTGTTGACCGCGGCGGCGAACTGCTCGGCGACAGTCTGCGGCTGATCGGGCCCACTCTGACCGCAGGCGGCGAGCACCAATGCCAGTACGGACACGATCGCGGCCAGAGTCGTGGGTCTTCTCGAAGTGCGCACGGGGTCGATCATGCCCCAGTGCGTACGCGAAACACTGGTGGCACGATCTCGAAAGGAGGTGTAATTATGTAATCAGTCTTACAACACAACCGAAGGAGTCCTCATGAAACCCAACGGACGCTCGTTCGGCCGCCCCGGCGGCTGGCAGCACGCAGACATTCCGGACGCCACCGACGCCGCCGACTGGTTCGGTGGCCGACTCCCGGACACCTGGTTCGACGGTGCCGCCTCGGTCGAGGTCGACCGAGAGGAGATCGTCGTCGTCGGAACATTGCCTGCAGAGCCGGACACTTCACCGGCCACCAACGAGGGTCGCATCGCACGGTTCCGAGAAACGACCCGCGGCGACCGCATGCAGATCGCCGCCGAGGCCGAGAAGCGATACGGACGCAAGGTCGCCTGGGGTGTGAGGACCGGATCCGACGTGGTCCTGTTCACCCACCTCGCGGTACCGGTCATGACCCGCCTGCGTCAGCCCGAGCGTCGCGTCCTGGACACCCTCGTCGACGCCGGCGTCGCTCGCTCCCGCGCGGACGCCCTCGCGTGGGCCGTCAAGCTGGTCGGAGAACACACCCAGGAGTGGTTGGACGAGCTCCGCGGCGCCATGGAGACGGTCGACGATCTACGCAAGAAGGGTCCGACGATCTAATTCGATTGCGCGCTCGCGGGGTTCGGGGTTAGCGTGGGTCCTGCCCTGCTGCCCACAGATTCGGAGAGGCCATTGCTCTTCCAAAGGTCCTAGACGCCTGCAGATCGTCCGCATGCACACCTTTGGAGCGCCCATGCCTCACTCATCCTCCCTTTCTGTCTCGAACCTGACGTTCTCCTGGCCCGACGGCGACCCCGTGTTCGACGCCTTGTCGGCCATCTTTACCAGCGGCACAACAGGTCTCGTCGGTTCCAACGGCGCGGGGAAGTCGACCTTACTGAGGTTGCTCGCCGGGGAATTGGTACCGCAACGAGGTTCCATCACGATGCCGGGCGTCTTGGGCTACCTGCGACAGGACATCACACTGGACCCCGATCTACCCGTGGATCGGGTACTGGCCATCGATTCGGTGCGAGAAGCATTGCATCGCATCGAATCCGGTTCCGCCGACGAGGAAGACTTCGCAGTCGTCGGGTCGGCCTGGGACATCGAGGAACGCGCTCTGGCGTTGCTGGACAAGCTCGGCCTCGGCAGCGTCGTCGAGTCCCTCCACGACCTGGATCGCCGAATCGGCACCCTGTCGGGCGGCGAGGCCACGCTGCTCGCTCTCACCGCGGAGCTACTGGCCGAGCCCGACGTACTACTGCTGGACGAACCGACCAACAACCTCGATCGGGTTGCGCGACAACGGTTGTACACAGCGGTCGACGGGTATTCGGGTGTGCTGATCGTGTGCACTCACGACCTCGAACTGCTCGAACGCGTCGACTCCATCGCCGAGGTGCGGGCAGAGCGCAGTGGAGTCTCGCGGCTGCGCATGTTCGGCGGCAACTACCGGCACTATCGCTCGGTGATCGACGCCGAACAGGAGGCGGCGCGGGCAACGGTCCGCGACGCGAAGAACGACGTCCGCAAGCAGGAACGCGAATTGATCGACACCCGAATCAAACTCGACCGCCGTCTGCGGTACGGCAAGAAGATGGAAGAGCAGAAGCGCGAACCCAAGATCATCATGGGTGCGCGAAAACGCGCCGCACAGGAATCGGCCGGAAAGCTACGCGGTACCCACACCGATCGCGTCGACGACGCCAGATCGTCGCTCTCGGCCGCCGAGGACCTCGTGCGCGACGACCGCGAGATACGCGTCGACCTCCCGGCAACGAAAGTCCATCCCGGACAGGTCGTTCTGACCCACGACGAGCTCACTGTCGTCGGTCCCGAACGAATCGCTCTGGTCGGGCCGAACGGCAGCGGCAAGACCACACTGCTACGGGCTCTGGACGCCACCGGAGCCGAGGTTCCGTGGAAGTACCTACCGCAGCGACTCGACATCTTCGACGAGGCTCGCACCGTCGCCGACAACGTCGCAGACGTCGCGCCACAGGCCACCGCCGAACGAATCCGAGGCCAACTCGCGCGCTTCCTGTTCCGCGGATCCGACGCCGACGCCGTCGTCGCGACCCTCTCCGGAGGAGAGCGACTGCGCGCCGCACTGGCACGAATTCTGCTGGCAGAGCCCGCTCCGAAACTACTGATGCTCGACGAGCCAACCAACAACCTCGACATCACCAGCCGACAACACCTCATCGACGCACTCGAGACATTCGAAGGTGCACTGATCGTCGCAAGCCACGATCGACCGTTCCTCGACGCCATCGGCCCGACCCGCACCATCGACCTCACCCCGACCGTCGAGTCACCCGAAGAAGCGCCCACCAGAGAAGCGCCCACCCGTGAGGAGTCAATGTGACGTTCAGTGGCCTTTTCGGGGGTCAATGTCACATTGAGTGGACCGGAGTGGAGCCTGCGGAGCGACCCACAGGCGCAGTGGGCAAGAATCGCGGGGTGGAGTACGCCTCGAATGCAGACGATGGGACACGGATTGCGTACACGGTGGTGGGGTCAGGCCCACCCCTGTTGATGGTGCACGGCAGTTTTCTGACGCACACGATCTGGCGGACGTTCGGGTATGTGAAGGCGCTGCGCGGCAGTCGGCAGTTGATTCTGATCGACAGTCGCGGGCACGGCCGCAGCGACAAGCCCCATACTCCCGACGCGTATGCGATGAGCATCATCGTCGGCGATCTGACTGCGGTGCTCGACGCAGTGGGTGTCGACACCGTCGACTATCTCGGCTATTCGTTCGGGGCCCGGGCGGGCTTGGCGTTGACCGCGGCGAGGCCCGAACGAGTGCGATCACTGGCCGTGGGCGGCGGTAGTCACGGCGCTCAGGCCGGAGCGTTCGATCGCCTGTTCTTCCCGGGATGCGCGGATGTGTTGGAGCACAGTGGCATGGACGGGTTCCTCGAGGCGTGGAACAACCACCGCATGTTCCCGATCGATCCCGGTACGCGAGCGGTGTTCTCCGCCAACGACGCTCAGGCAATGGCTGCGTACATCCGAGCCAATGACGCCGATCCCGGAATACCGGACGAGACGTTGCAGCACTTCACCCAGCCGTCGCTGTTCTACGTCGGCTCGCAGGACGGCACCCGGCTCGACGACACGCGCGCTGCCGCAGCGTTGGTACCGAACTCCGAATTGCATGTCATCCGCGGATTCGATCATGCGACGACGATGGCGGCGTCCGCAGAAGTGCTCGGCGTCCTCGAACGGTTCTGGGGCAGGTGACCTGAGCGTCCACAATTCGCCTCGAGAATCGGGATCCCGTCTCCGCAGGCAAATTGTGGACAGTCACATCACCTCTTCAGCGCAGGAAACTGGTCGTCGCGCCACTCGGTCTCCAGCGGACCCACGGCCGCATCCTCACGAGCGCGCAATTCCACACGGCGGATCTTGCCGGAGATCGTTTTCGGTAGCTCGAAGAATTCGATGCGACGCACGCGCAGGAACGGAGCCAGGTGCTCGCGTGCGTATTTCAAGATCTCGAATGCGGTGTCCTCGTTGGGTTCCCAGCCCGACGCCAATGCCACGTATGCCTTGGGAACGGCCAGTCGCGTCTCGTCGGGGGCGGGCACCACTGCTGCCTCGGCAACGGCGGGGTGTTCGATGAGTACGCTTTCGAGCTCGAACGGGGAGATCTTGTAATCCGAGGCCTTGAACACGTCATCGGTGCGGCCGACGTAGGTGATGTACCCCTCGGAGTCCCGTGATGCGACGTCGCCGGTGTGGTAGTAACCGTCGGCCATGACGGCGGCATTGCGTTCGGGGTCACCGAGGTAGCCGGTCATCAGGTTGAACGGGTGCTGGGCCAGGTCGAGGCAGATCTCGCCCTCGTCGGCGAGTTCGCCGGTGGTGGGGTCGACGATCACCACCGGGACGCCCGGCAACGGCCTACCCATGGAGCCGGACTTGAGTACCGCACCGGGCGTGTTGGCCACCAGTGCAGTGGTTTCCGTCTGCCCGAACCCGTCGCGGATACTCAGGCCCCACTCCTGCTGGACCCTCGAGATCACCTCGGGATTGAGCGGTTCACCGGCTCCGATCGCCTCTCGGAGCGAGCCGCCGCCGCCGGCGAGATCGGCCTGAATCAGCATGCGCCACACGGTCGGTGGTGCGCAGAACGTCGTCACCTCGGCGCGCCGGATCTGCTCGAGCAGTGCTTTCGCGTCGAACTTGCCGTAGTTGTAGATGAAGATGGTCGCCTCGGCGATCCACGGGGCGAAGAAGCAACTCCACGCGTGCTTGGCCCACCCCGGGGAGCTGATGTTCAGGTGCACGTCTCCCGGGCGCAGCCCGAGGAAGTACATGGTGCTCAGATGCCCTACGGGATAGGAGATCTGAGTGTGCTCGACGAGTTTGGGCTTGCTGGTGGTGCCGGAGGTGAAGTACATCAGCAGTCGGTCGGTGGGAGCGGTCACCGACTCGAACGATCGAGCTTCGACATCACGGGCCCCGGAATAGTCGACCCAACCGTCGGAGGCGGAGGTGGCGATACGCAGGTAGTCACCGGGGACATCGTCGAATTTGCCGGTGTCCGAGGGGTTCACGATCACTGCTCGCGCATTGCCGCGTACCACGCGGTCGGTCAGGTCCGAGGATCCGATGGCCGTGGTGGTCGGCATCAGGACCGCGCCCAGCTTCATGACCGCGAGCATTGCTTCCCACAACTCCACCTGATTGCCGAGCATCAGGATCACCGAGTCACCGCGGCCGATTCCCTGCTGTTCGAGCCACCGGGCAACCTGGTCGGAGCGACGAGCGATGTCGTCGAAGCTGTACTTGGCCTCGCTGCCGTCCTCCTCGACTATCCACAGCGCGGTGCCGTCGTTGCCTCGTGCGATCGCGTCGAACCAGTCGATCGCCCAGTTGAACGTCTCACCGAACGACGGCCACTCGAAAGTGTCGACGGCGCGGTCGTACTCGCCGTAGGCGTCGAGCAGTAGATCGCGAGCGTTCCTGAATGCCGTGTATGCCGATTCGGCCATGTTTCCTCCTGCGCGTGTGATGCCCATCACCGTCACGGTAGGTGAGATGAACAATTGCTCGCTACCCCTGAACGGGGGTGGCAACTCGGCTGGCCTCGACCACCGTGGCCATCGGATACTTCGCGATCGCAGGTGCACTGGGGACAGTCCACGAAGCATTTTCCGGCTATTGGGCCGCAGGTGGACGGTGGATGCTCGATACCGTCGGTGCCTTCGCCACGGAGTGGGTCGACAGCGACCCGGCGGCAGCGCGAACGGCACTGCTGGTGCTCGCGTTGGTCGAACTCGGCGCGGCGATTCTTCCGGCCCTGGCGTACATGAACCGGCCGCGCCTGGCAGCACAGAACCGGACCAGGATGCCGTCGTTGATCCTCGGCATCTCCTGGCCCGGCTCGGTGCTGCTGATCCTCTGGGGCGGGCGTCGTTCGTCGGCGCGGTGATCGGCTCGATCGCATCGGACGAGAATCGAAGTGTCAAGTACGGGCACTTGTTCTTCGACGGCATCTTCCTGCTCTGGGGTGCCGCGCTTCTGACGGCACTGATCCTCGCGCGAAAGACCGCGTACCAGCCGCGTTAGATGCGCTCCCCCGTCTCGGGGTGGAAGAGGTGGATCGCACCGTCGAGGCGTGTCAGGCCGATGCTCTCGCCGATCCTCGCCGGGGCACGTACTGCCGAACGCGCCACCAACGACACCGGTCCCCCGTCGAGCCCCTTGACCTTCGGGTCGTCGAGGTGTGCGTAGACGTAGGACTCGCTGCCCAACTCCTCGATGAGATCGACCTTTCCTTCGAATCCTTCACCGCCACCGTGCACGATGCCGAGATTCTCGGGCCGCATTCCGATGGTGACCTCGTCGATTCCCAGGCTCGCGAGCTTGGTCAGTTCGTCGCGTTCGAGCGGGAGCAGGAACTTGCCGATCTGCACGCCGCCCGAGCCGATGGGTACCGTCATCAGGTTCATCGCCGGGGAGCCGATGAATCCTGCGACGAACGCGTTGACGGGGTTGTCGTACAGGTCTGTGGGAGAGGCGAACTGCTGCAGTTTGCCGCCGCGCAGGACGGCGACGCGATCGCCCATCGTCATGGCCTCGACCTGATCGTGGGTGACGTAGACCGTCGTGGTGCCGAGTCTGCGCTGCAGCGCCGCGATCTGCGTACGCGTCTGCACCCGTAGCTTGGCGTCGAGGTTGGACAGCGGCTCGTCCATGCAGAACACCTGCGGTTCGCGAACGATTGCGCGGCCCATGGCAACTCGCTGACGCTGGCCGCCCGAGAGCTTGCCGGGCTTGCGGTCGAGGTACTCAGTGAGATCGAGCAGACGGGCCGCTTCCGCGACGCGTGCCTGACGCTTCTCGAGGCTCACTCCGCGCATCTTGAGCGCGAAGCCCATGTTCTCCCCGACGGTCTTGTTGGGGTAGAGCGCGTAGTTCTGGAAGACCATGGCGATGTCGCGGTCCTTGGACGGAACGCCCACCATGTTCTTGCCGCCGATTTCGATTGCGCCACCGTCGATCTCTTCGAGACCGGCGAGCATGCGCAGGGCGGTGGACTTGCCGGAGCCGGAGGGTCCGACCAGGACGACGAACTCGCCGTCCTCGATCTCGAGGTCGAGGGAATCGACGGCGAGCGAATCGGCACCTTCGTAGACGCAGGATGCCTTCTTGTACTTGATTGCAGCCATGAGACTTTCTCCTATTTGATGGCGCCGAAGGACAGACCGCGCACGAGCTTGTTCTGCGCGAACCATCCGGCAAGGACGACGGGGAGTGCTGCGAACGTCGCAGCGGCGGACAGCTGGGCCCAGTACAGGCCCTGGCCGGTGATGAATCCGACGAGGTACACCGGAATCGTCTGGGCCTGAACGGCAGTGAGGTTGACGGCGAAGAAGAACTCGTTCCACGAGAAGATCACGCAGATCAACGACGTCGCCGCGATACCGGGAGAGACGAGCGGCAGGATCACCTCGCGTACCGAGGTCCACAGCGACGCACCGTCCATGCTGGCGGCCTCGAGCAGTTCGGCCGGCACCTCCATGAAGAACGAACGCATCATCCATACGGCGATCGGAAGATTCATCGCGGTGTAGAGGACCACCAGGGCCCAGATGTTGTCGAGCATGCCGATGTCACCGACGATGACGTACAGCGGAACGATGACGGCCACGACGGGCAGCATCTTGGTGGAGATGAAGAAGAACAGCACGTCCTGGGTCTTCTTGACCGGCCGCAGCGACAGCGCAAACGCCGCTGGAACACCCAGCAGCAGAACCAGAATCGTCGACACGATCGTCGCGAACGCCGAGTTCAGCAGGGTGGTGCCGATGCCGCTCTCGAGGACACCTCGGTACTGATCGAGGGTGGGGGTGAAGATCAGCTTCGGCGGGTTGGAGTAGGCGTCGGCCTCCTGCTTGAAGCCGGTGATGACCATCCAGAGCACCGGGAAGAAGAAGGCGATGCCGGCCACCCAGGCGACGAACGACCAGACCGTGCCCGGGCCCCACTTGCTCTTCTTGCGGATCTCCTGGCCGTCGGAGGTCTGTGTGACGGCCTTGTTCTTGCTCGTGGTTGCCGTGCTCATCACGCCGCCTCCTCGTTTGCGCTGAAGCTCTTGAAGATCAGTCTCAGCGCCAGAGTGCTGAGGATGATGGTCGCCACCACGGTGACGACACCCATGGCCGCGGCCTGACCGATGTCGAATCCGAGGAAGGCCCGTTGGTAGATGTAGAACGGCAGGTTGGCCGACGCGACTCCCGGTCCACCGGAGGTCATCATGTAGACGGCGTCGAAGGTGTTGACGAGGTAGATGGCACCGAGAACCGTGCCCAGTTCGATGAACCGGCGCAGGTGCGGCAACGTCAACTCGCGGAAGAGTTTGAACGGGCCCGCCCCGTCGACGCGTGCGGCCTCGGCGATGTCCTTGGGCATGGACTGCAGCCCGGCGAGGATGAGCAGCATCATGAACGGCGTCCACTGCCACACCAGGTTCGTCATGACCGCGGCCAGCGGGAACCGCGAGACCCAGTCGATCTCGCCGACCCCGAACGGGCTCAGCGCGAAATTGATCAGACCGAAGACGGGATCGAACATCGTGGTCTTCCAGATCAGCGCACCGGCGACCGGGGTGACGAGGAACGGGGTGATCAGCAGCGTGCGAATGAGGCTGCGCCCGATGAACTTTCGATCGAGCAGCAACGCCAGGGCCAGACCGAGCACCACCGAGATGATCACCGTTCCGACGATCATGATCACGGTGTTCATCGCGACCTCGCGGAACTGACTGTCGCGGAAGACGTCGATGTAGTTGTTCAGACCGTTGAACTCACGCGAACCGGGACGAACGAGGTTCCAGGACTGCGTCGAGTAGTACAGCGTGAACAGGAACGGAATCTGGGTGACGATGATGGCGAACACCAAGGCGGGCAACAGCGGTCCGCGCCGACGCCACCCCTCGGCCTTGGAGATCGTCCTCGGTCTCGGTACGAACTTCTCCGGTCCGGCCGGAGCCGTCCGTTCTTCGGTGGTGGTCATCCCTGGTCCTCCTGGTAGGTCCTGCCGACCACTTCGGCGTATTGCTGCGCTTGATCGAGAGCGTCGTCGACACTGATCTGCCCGGCGACTGCGGCACTGATCTGTTGACTGACCCGGGTACCGAGGTCCTGGAACTCCGGAATGGTCAGGAATTGGACTCCGGTGTACGGAACCGGATCCACGGTGGGGTTGTTCGGGTCGGCACTGTCGATGGAGTCGAGGGTCAGCTGACCGTAGGCCGCCGACGCCTCCGCGTACTCGGGAATCTCGTAGGTCGACAGGCGACTACCGGGAGGCACCCGCTCCCAACCGAGTTCGTTACCGACCTTGTTCAGGTACTCCTTGCTGGTCATCCACGAGACGAACTTCCACGCGTCGTCGGGAGCCTCGCTGGTCTTGGGGATTCCGAGGGCCCAGGAGTACAACCAACCGTTGTCGCCCTTGGCCGCCGACGGGGCCTTGGCGTAACCGATCTGCCCGACGACATTGCTCGACGACGGGTCCTCGAGTACCGAGACGGCCGAGGTGGCGTCGTACCACATTGCGGTGTTGCCCTGCGAGAGTTGCGTTCCGCACTCGCTGAAGCCACTGGTGGCCGCGCCGGCCTGACCGTGCTCACGCACGGTGTCGACGTAGAACTGCACGGCTTCTCGTACCTCGGGACTGTTCAACTGAGCGTTCCAGTTCTCGTCGTACCAGCGGCCGCCGAACGCGTTGATGACGGTGTTGAGCGGCGCGAGCACCTCACCCCAACCGGGCTTGCCGCGCAGGCAGATTCCGGAGAGGCCGGGGCTGTCGAGTGCCGCGGCGGCATCGGCCACCTGCTGCCACGTCGGCTCCTCCGGCATCGTGATGCCTGCGGCCTCCATGAGATCCTTGCGGTACATCAGGAACGACGACTCACCGTAGAACGGCACGGAGTACATGCTGCCCTCGTACGACAGCGACTCCTTCAACGTCGGGATGAAGTCGTCCTCGTCGTACCCCGGCGTGGCGTCCGCGTACTCGGAAAGGTTGGTCAGCCAACCGTTCTCGGCCCACTGCGGGGTCTCGAAGTTGCTGATCATCACCACGTCGAACTCGCCGCCACCGGTCGCGACCGAGGCCGTGATCTTGGCACGGGCCTCGTTCTCCGACAGCGACACGAACTTCAGGTTGATGCCAGGGTTTTCCGCCTCGAACTCCGGAGCAAGCGAGATGGCGTCGGACATCTGCGAATTCGAGACGATCGCAACGGTGATCGTCGTACCGTCACCGTCACCACCGAACGAGCCGGCACCGGCACATCCGGACAGAACCAAGGTCGTCGCGAGCGAGCCCGCGACAACCACTTTCGGTAATACCCTCACTGAAATACCTTTCCATTGGAGGTCGCCGTTGCTGGAGCTTGCGCAACGAGCCAACGTGCACTTTCGATATCGGTGACCAGGATCGAGGCCAGGCCACCCCGCAGAGCACCGAGCAACGCTTCGTGTTTGCGCTGTCCGCCGGTGACGAGCACAGCCCGATCGCAGGCCCTGATGGCGTCGAGTCCCACCGAGACGGTTCGGCCGGGAAGCGATCCTCCGGTGTCGTTGCCTTCGGCGTCGTAGAACCGGCCGCCGATCTCACCGACCGCACCGAGTCGACGCAGTTCGTCGAGCACCTCGAGGTCGATGAAGCTGCCCTCGAACAACGTGGTGGACGTGGAAACGGGACCGATGCCGTACATCATCACATCGGCATCGGTCCCGGCCTTGAGGGCGCGTGAGATCACCGAATCCTGCTCCAACGCAACAACCGTCGCCTGATCTGCGTACAGCGGCGCATTGAGCCTGATGGGTGTCGCCTGCAGGTACGCAGCACACCGCCCGAGCGTGTATTCGACGCCGGTCTGGTAGTCGGCCGAAGTGATGGAACCGTCGAGTTGCACCACCGCAGCACATTTGGTGGATCGCGTCTTCAACGAGCTCGCAACCGCCACCGTCTCGGGTCCCCAGGTGAAGCCGAGAACGTCCTGATCCTTGAGGCGACGCGAGAGCAACGTCGCCGCCGCGCGACCCAGGGACCCGTAGCCGGCATCGGTGCCGTCGATGACGTCCGATACGACGAGCACCTCGGTCAATCCGAACTGCGCCTCGAGTTCCCGTTCGAGTTCGGCGTGGACGGTGCCCTGGAGATCGTCGGGAACGTTGATCTCGATCGTCACCAGACCCTGGGTGCGAGCCCGTGCAACGAGCCGGCCTGCTGTCGGGCGCGAGACGCCGAGCTTCACGGCGATCTCGGCCTGAGTCGCGCCTTCGAGGTGGTACATGGTTGCGGCGCGCAGAGCCAGGCGTAGATCCTCTCCGGACCGCGAAGGCTTCGCTCCCCCGGTGCCGGACGTCGATCCGTCCATGTCCGCCTCCCTGAAATGTGAGCAGATGCTCAACTCGTGTTCATCTGCTCACTAAGCTAACATTAAGGTGTGATCTACACAACACCCCCTCGCCACCAGCGACCCGTGCCACAATCCATGCAGGCCAGCGTCCTGACCGGAGTGCAGGAGATACGACTCGAAGAACGGCCCGTCCCCACGCCCGCGCACGACGAGGTCCTCGTGCAGGTCACGGCAGTCGGAGTGTGCGGTTCCGACGCGCACTACTACCGCGAAGGACACATCGGCGACTACGTCGTCGACGGTCCGCTCGTACTCGGGCACGAAGCAGCGGGCGTCATCGTGGCCGTGGGCTCCGAGGTCTCCGACACCCGCGTCGGGCAGCGCGTGTCCATCGAGCCGCAGCGCCCCGATCCCACCAGCGCACCGTCCCGGGCAGGCCGCTACAACCTGTGCCCGGCCATGGAGTTCTTCGCGACGCCGCCCATCGACGGTGCGCTCGCGGAGTACGTGCTGATCCAATCGACCTTCGCCCACGACGTCCCCGACGACATCTCCGACGAGGCCGCAGCTCTCTTCGAGCCACTGTCGGTCGGCATCGCGTCGGCCCAGAAGGCACGCATCTCCGCGGGCTCGAGCGTGCTCATCGCGGGCGCAGGTCCCGTCGGGCTCGTCACCGCGCAGGTCGCGCGCGCATTCGGTGCCACCGAGGTCATCGTCACCGACATCGACGCTTCGCGCCGCGCCAACGCGGAGAGGTTCGGCGCGACGCGCGTACTCGACCCCGCCGCCGAGGACGTGCGCGCACTGACGGTCGACGCTTTCATCGACGCATCCGGTGCGGCCCGAGCCGTGGTCGACGGCATCCACGCCGTACGACCCGCAGGCACGGTCGTCCTCGTCGGCATGGGCGGGTCGGACTACCCGCTGCCGATCTCGCGGATCCAGAACCGAGAACTGCTGCTCACCGGCGTCTTTCGCTACGCCAACACATGGCCGATCGCACGAGCGCTGGTGGCGTCGGGCATGGTGGATCTCGACGCGATGGTGACGGCGAGGTTCGGACTCGATGGCGTCGAGGATGCATTGAACGCCGACAGGCAACCCGGAAGCATCAAAGCCGTAGTGATTCCACGACTTTCGAAGGAGACCAACGCATGAAGTTGAACTCGCAGAACCTCGCCGACTTCATCGAGGACGTCGCTGTCCCGACGTACGACCGATCCGAGGTGACGGTGGGCATCGTGCATTTCGGTGTCGGTGGCTTCCATCGAGCGCACCAGGCGATGTACGTCGACCGCCTGCTGCAGCAGGGACAGGCGCTGGACTGGGGAATCTGCGGCGTCGGGGTACTGCCCGGTGACCGACGAATGAACGACGTCATGCACGCACAGGACTGCCTGTACACGTTGGCGCTCAAGCATTCCGACGGCACGTGGGATACCCGTGTCATCGGTTCCATCGTCGAGTATCTCTTCGCGCCGGACGACGCCGAGGCCGTGATCGAGAAGATGGCCGCCGACACGACGAAGATCGTCTCGCTCACCATCACCGAGGGTGGCTACAACTTCTCCGCGACGACGGGCGAGTTCGACGCGGACAATCCCGCAATCGTTGCCGACCTTGCCGACGGCGCTGTTCCCGCAACGACATTCGGTCTCGTCACCGAGGCGTTGGCGCGACGCAAGGACCGCGGCATGGCCCCGTTCACCATCATGTCCTGCGACAACATCGAGGGCAACGGCCATATGGCGCAGTCGACGTTCACGACGTTCGCGCGCCTGAAGGATCCGGCGTTGGCCGACTGGATCCAGGCAGAAGGCGCGTTCCCCAATTCGATGGTCGATCGCATCACGCCGGTCACGACACCGGAAGTGACCGAACAGCTTTCGCTGCGCTATGCCATCGACGATCAGTGGCCCGTCGCGGGCGAGCCGTTCACGCAGTGGGTGCTCGAGGACAACTTCACCCTCGGCCGTCCGCCGCTGGAAGACGTGGGCGTGCAGGTGGTCGAGGACGTCACCCCCTACGAGCTGATGAAGCTGCGGTTGCTCAATGCCAGTCACCAGGCGCTCGCGTACTTCGGTTACCTCAGTGGCTATCGGCTCGTCCACGAGGTGTGCCAGGATTCGCTCTTCTCGGAGTTCCTGCTTGCCTACATGGACGAGGAGGCAACCCCGACGCTGCAGCCGGTCCCCGGCATCGATCTGACCGACTACAAGCGAACGCTGATCGAGCGGTTCTCCAATCCCGAGATCCGCGATACCGTCGCCCGCCTGTGTGCCGAGTCCTCGGACCGAATTCCCAAGTGGCTCTTGCCTGTCATCCGCAAGAACCTCGAGACCGGCGGTGAGATCGCCCGCTCCACCGCAGTGGTGGCCAGCTGGGCTCGCTACGCCGAGGCCGTCGACGAGTCCGGTGAGCCCATCGAAATCGTCGACCAGTTGAAGGATTCACTGGTGCCGATCGCGCAGAGTCAGCGCGAGAATCCAACGGCGTTCATCGCGAACCGCGCGGTGTTCGGGGATCTGATCGACAACGAATGCTTCGTCGCCGAGTACACGAAACAACTGGCGTCTCTGCAGGAGCAGGGCGCGCGAGCGACACTGGAATCACTCAGGTCGACTCACTGAATCGTTCGGCGTCTCGAACCTGACCGGAGACGATGACGGTATCGCCTGCCCCGATCACCGTGTCTGCCGTGGCGTAGGTGAATCCCTCGCCCTGACGCTTGACCGCGACGACGGTGACACGGTGCTTGGTGCGTATTGCGCTTTCGCCCAATTTCTTTCCGATGATGGAGGCGGGCGGAGAGGTTTTGATCATGGCGAAACCGTCGTCGAATTCGATGTAGTCCATCATCCGGCCGCGGACCAGGTGGGCGACACGCTTGCCCATGTCGTGCTCGGGCCTGACCACATGGTGCACGCCGATCTGGGTGAGAATCTTGGCGTGCGCGTTGCTGAGCGCTTTGGCCCAGATGGTCGGCAGCGACAGATTCACCAGTGCCGATGCGGTGAGCAGGCTGGCTTCGAGATTGGACCCGATGCCCACGACGGCACGGTCGTACTCGTGCACCGACAACTGCCGAAGAGACTCCTCGTCGGTGGTATCGGCCACCACAGCGTGAGTCAAACGGTCTGCCACGCGTTGTACAACGGCGTCGTCACTGTCGACGCCGAGGACCTCGACGCCCTGGCCCATCAGTTCCAGTGCCAGGGACTTGCCGAAGCGGCCGAGACCGAGGACGACGACGACATCGGAGGACGGTTTCCTAGCCAATGAACGGCCTTTCCGTGGGGAGCGTGTAGCGCCGGCCGCGGTCGCGGGCGGCAAGGGCGCTGACCAGAGTGATGGAACCGATGCGACCCAGGTACATCAGGACGATCAGAATCACCTGACCCCAGCCGGGCAACTGTGCGGTGATTCCGGTGGACAGGCCTACCGTCGCGAACGCCGACACGACCTCGAACAACAGGACGTCGAGGTCGAAGTCCGTGCCGGCCAGGAGTGCCACGACCGGGAGCATGACCAGCGCGACCCCGATCAGCGCGACGGTCAATGCCTGCCGCTGCACTCGCGCGTCGATCCGACGGTCGAACACCGTCACCTCACGATCACCGCGGATCTCGGCCAGGATGACGAACAGCAGCAGGGCGAACGTGGTGACCTTGATGCCACCTGCGGTGCCGCCGCTGCCACCGCCGATGAACATCAGGACGTCGGTGACGAGCAAGGTCGCGTTGTCGACGTCGGCGTAGTCGACACTGTTGAACCCTGCGGTGCGAGGCATGACGCCCTGGAAAGTCGCGACCAGCATCTTGTCCCAGAGCCCGAATTCGCCCAGGGTTCTGGACCACTCGAACAGCAGCACGACCGTCGGGCCGAGAACCAACAGAATTCCGGTGACGGTCAGCGTCAGGCGAGTGTGCAACGACCAACGCTGAGGCGACCGACGCCCCTTGGCGCGAGACCGAACTCGACGGGCGATCTCGAAGAGAACCGGAAATCCGATGCCGCCCAACACCACCGCAATCAACAGTGGGATACAGATCCACGGATCGGTGGCGAACCCGATCATGTTGTCGCTGAACAGGGCGAAGCCGGCGTTGTTGAACGCGGAGACCGCATGGAAGGTCCCCAGCCAGAGGGCGCGACCGAAGGGCTCGTCGTATCCGAGAAAGAAGCGCGCCGCCAGGGCGATCGCGACGACACTCTCGATGATCAGACTGGTACGGAACACCCCGATGACGACGCTTCGAACGTCGCCCAGCCCTGATGTCCGAACTTCTGCTGCGGCATTGAGCCTGCCGCGAAGCCCTATTCGGTCGGCCAGGAACAATCCGACCAGGGACGCGATCGTCATGATCCCGAACCCGCCGATCTGAATCAGGGCGAGGATCGCGCCCTGACCGAAACCCGTCCAGTACACCGGGGTGTCCACCACGATCAGACCCGTCAGGCTGACGGCGGAGGTGGAGGTGAACAACGCCTGCAGAAACCCGGTCTCGCTGCCGGGCACAGTGGCCACCGGTAGCGCCAGCACGCCTGCACCTATCACGATGGCGAGCGCGAATCCCGTGGCCATGACCCGGACCGGGGTGAGCCGGAAGATCGCGGACCAACGCGATGCCTGGTGAGCGTCTGTCACTCGAGAGACAGTACCGGTGGGACGAGCCGCTGCGCGGCACGTGCACGAAACTTCGTAGCAGGGGTCGAGTTTCCGCTCACCTGCGCGTCAGCGCACCACTGCCTTCGCGACGGTCCACGCACGACCCTGCTCGCTGAGCGTGAAGCCCAGACCCGGGCGTGCGGACAGATGCATGCGTCCGTCCCGGGTCTCGAGGTGCTCATCGAACAGTGGGTCGAGCCAGTCGAAGTGCTCCACCCAGGTCTGCAGGGGGTA
The DNA here is from genome assembly GCF_002259365.1 of Rhodococcus sp. 14-2496-1d. Lineage (NCBI taxonomy): Bacteria > Bacillati > Actinomycetota > Actinomycetes > Mycobacteriales > Nocardiaceae > Rhodococcus > Rhodococcus sp. 14-2496-1d. The sequence continues at coordinate 214,606 of NZ_NPFV01000010.1, forward strand.
CACCGCCGCGAGGTGCAGGTGGATCTCCATCGCGAAGTGCGGTGCCAGTTGCAGGTTGTGGTGCTCGGCCAGCGAGGCCAATTTCAGGAACTGAGTGATTCCGCCGATGCGGGGTGCGTCGGGCTGCAGGATGTCCACCGAACCGGCCTCGATGAGGCGGACGTGCTCGCCGACGCTGGCCAGCATCTCGCCCGTCGCGATCGAGGTGTCGAGACTACGGGCGAGCTGCGCATGCCCCTCGGCGTCGTAGGCATCGAGGGGCTCCTCGATCCAGACAAGGTCGAACTGCTCCAGGATTCGCCCCATACGTTGCGCCGTCGGCCGATCCCACTGCTGGTTGGCGTCGACCATCAGCGGAACATCGTCGCCGAGAAACTCACGCACCGCAGTGACGCGGGCGATGTCGGTACGCCAATCCGGCTGTCCCACCTTCAGTTTGATACCCCCGATGCCGTTCGCCAGCGACATGGCAGCGTTCTCCATGACCTCCTCGATTGGCGTGTGCAGGAACCCGCCCGAGGTGTTGTACGTCTGCACCGAATCTCGTGACGACCCGATCAGCTTGGCCAGCGGCAACCCGGCGCGCTTGGCCTTGAGATCCCACAGCGCGATGTCGATCGCGGCAATCGCCTGCGTGGCAACGCCACTGCGGCCCACCGAGGCACCGGCCCACACCAACTTGGTCCAGATCTTGCCGATGTCGTTCGGATCTTCTCCGATGAGAACCGGGGCGATCTCCTGGGCATGTGCGAACTGGGCGGGTCCGCCGGCGCGCTTGGAGTATCCGAAACCGATTCCCTCATGGCCCTGTTCGGTACGAATCTCGGCGAACAGGAAGACCACCTCGGTCATCGCCTTCTGCCGACCGGTGAGCACCTTGGCGTCGCTGATCGGATTCTTCAGCGGTAGCACGATCGAGGACAGCGTCACCTCCGCGATGCGGTCGATGCTCGCGGCCCCGGGGGCCAGCGCCGTGATCGCTGCATTCGGGGCAGAGAGTCCGCTGGTGGGCTTGTCGACGTCTACGGTCATCTGCAACTCCTGAAATCGTCGATTACTTTGCTTCACAGCCTATTTCGACCCGCAATACACGTCCAACACCGTTTACCGGCGGATCGATGCCGCCAGTGCATCGATGTTCGACGCGATATCTCCGACCCGGCCGACGAACGTGTGATGCGTGACGCCCGACGAGTGGGGTGTCATCAGCACGTTGTCGAGATCGCGGAAGGGCAACGAGCTCGGCTCTCCCAACCCGTCGGGACCCGGGTAGCGGTACCAGACGTCGATCGCGGCCGCGGCAATCCGTTTGCGTGACAACGCGTCGAACAGCGGCTGTTCCTGCACCAGGGGACCGCGACCGACATTGACGAGCACCCCGTCGGTGCCGAGCCTTCCCAGTTCGTCGGCACCGATCATGCCGCGGGTGTGCTCGTTCAGCGGTGCAGAGACCACGAGAACATCGGCGAAGTCGGCCAGCTTCCCCAGATCATCTGTCGTGGAGTGCCATTCGAGACCCTCGTCCGGTGCGTGTCCACTACCGGTGACCGCTGCCCCCACCGCCCCGTAGGTCCGGAACAACTGCCACGTCCGCCTACCGATGTGCCCGAAACCGACGAATCCGATACGAGCACCGCTCAGCGAGAGAGGTTGCGCGATTCTCGGGTCGTAGACCGAGGTGGCGAACACTCCCGAGCGGAGTGCGCGGTCCTGCTGCAGGAACTGTCGCCGCAGCATCACCGTCGCCGACACGACGTACTCGGCGATCGACTGCTCGTGGTGAAAGGTGTTGCACACCTGCACATCGCGCCCCAATCCGGAGCGGTCGACATTGTCCGTTCCCGCGCCGGCAACGTGCACCATCCGCAGCCTCGGCGCAGCGGCACCCATGGCCGCACTGAACTTGCCGCCGACGTACACGTCCGCATCGGCAAGCTCCTCGACGACGCGACTCTCGTCGAACGGAACACACCAGACGACCTCGGTGCCGACGGGTAGCCCGGCCTCGAACTGCTCACGATGCGGCAGCACATTTCGATCGCCGACGACGATCTTCATCGCACCAGAGCCGGTCGCTTGCTGTCGAACGTCCATCCCTCGATCAAGTACTGCATGCCGATGGCATCGTCGCGGGCACCGAGCCCCTCCTTCTGGTACAGCTCGTGTGCCGCGTCGATCCGTTCGAAGTCGAGTTCCACTCCGAGGCCGGGCTTGTCGGGGACGGTGAGGTAGCCGTCCTCGATGGTGAACGGCTCCTTGGTGACTCGTTGCCCGTCCTGCCAGATCCAGTGAGTGTCGATGGCGGTGATCGTGCCAGGAGCTGCTGCGGCGACATGGGTGAACATGGCCAGTGAGACGTCGAAGTGATTGTTGGAGTGCGAACCCCACGTCAGGCCCCAGGCGTCACACAGCTGCGCTACGCGCACCGAACCGGCCATCGTCCAGAAGTGCGGGTCGGCCAACGGAATGTCCACGGCACCGGACCGGATGGTGTGGCCCATCTCGCGCCAGTCGGTGGCGATCATGTTGGTCGCTGTCTGTAGCCCGGTGGCGCGCTTGAACTCCGTCATCACCTCACGTCCGGAGAAGCCGCCCTCGGGTCCGACGGGATCCTCGGCGTAGGCGAGCACATCGCGCAGTCCGCGGCAGGTCTCGATCGCATCCTTCAGCAACCACCCGCCGTTGGGATCCAAGGTGATTCGCGCCTCCGGGAACCGTTCGGCAAGGGCACGTACCGCAGCGGCTTCCTCGGCCGCCGGCAGCGCTCCACCCTTGAGCTTGAAGTCCTGGAATCCGTACCGCGCCTGCGCGGCCTCGGCAAGGCGCACGATCGACTCGGGATCCATGGCCTCCTCGTGCCTGATACGCATCCAGTCGTCGGCTCCGGCGGCCTCGTCGGCGGCGCCGCGGTAGGCGAGGTCGGTCTTGTTCCGGTCGGCGACGAAGAACAGGTAGCCCAGAGCCTGCACCTTCTCGCGCTGCTGCCCGTCCCCCAACAGTGCTGCGACACTGACACCGAGGTGCTGTCCGAGCAGATCCAACAGTGCCGATTCCACTGCGGTCACCGCATGGATCGCAATCCGCAGATCGAACGTCTGCGCCCCGCGGCCACCGGAATCCCGATCGGCGAACGCGCGACGCATCTCGGCGAGAATCGCGTTGTAGTGGCCGACGCCCTTGCCCTCGACCAGCACGCGCGCATCCTCGAGAGTCTGCCGAATCGCCTCTCCTCCCGGCACTTCGCCGACGCCGGTGCGCCCGTCCGAGTCGGTGAGCACCACCAGATTGCGAGTGAAGTACGGTGCATGCGCACCGCTGAGATTGAGCAGCATGTCGTCGTGGCCCGCGATGGGTATGACGCGCATCTCGCTGACGACGGGGGTGCTGTTCTTGGAGTTCATGATCGGACCCTCTCGGCCGGTGATGTCGAATGCTATTTGGTCAGGGTGACGGGCGCGTCCCGGCCCTTGGTCTCGGCCACCACCCCGCGCGGCTTCTCGATGAGCAGAACGGACAGCGCGGCGAGAGCAGACGCGCCGGCCAGCGCATAGAGACCCCAGGTCACCGAACCTGTTGCTTCCTGGATCAATCCGAAGCCGAACGGTGCGACGAAGCCGCCGAGGTTGCCTACCGAGTTGATGACGGCGATAGCGGCCGCGAGCACCATCGGATGCAGAGTCGACTGCGGGAACGACCAGAACAGTGGGCTGGCGCTCTTGAATCCCATGGCTGCGATGCACAGGAAGATCAGCGCAATCCACGGTGACGCCACTGCGGCCGCCAACGTACCCACAGCCGCGGTGAGCAGCGCGATGATCAACAGTGGTCGACGGTTTCCGGTGCGGTCGCCGATCTTGGACATGTAGTACATGGCGAACACGGCGCAGATCCACGGCAGCGACGACAGTAGGCCGACGGTGATGTCGTTGGTTCCGTCGATGCGCCGGACGATGGACGGGAGCCAGAAAGTGTTGGCGTAGATCGACAGCTGGATCGCGAAGTAGATCCAGACGAAGAGCAGCAGCTTGGGATCGAGCAACATCTTCCAGCGCGACCGGCCGTCGCCCATGCCGGAGGTACGCGCCTTCTCTGCTTCCTCGACGGCGATGGCAGCGTTCAGATCGTGCTTCTCTTCATCGGTCAGCCACTTCGCGTCCTTGACGTGCGAGTCGATGAGGAAATAGGCGATGATGCCGACCACCACGGACAGCAGACCTTCGATGCCGAACAGGTACTGCCAGCCGCGGGCTCCGAAGAGGCCGTCGAGCGAGAGCAGCGGACCCGACAGTGGGCCGGAGATCGCAGCGGCAACCGAGGATCCGGCGACGAACAGTGCTGTGGCACGGCCGCGGTGGCTGTTGGGCAACCACTTGGCGAAGTAGAAGATGATGGCCGGGAAGAATCCGGCCTCGGCTGCACCGAGCAGGAACCGCAGGATGTAGAACATCTCGGGACCGTTGACGAAGGCCATGGCGAACGAGATGGTGCCCCAACTGACCATGATGCGGGTCAGCCAGATCTTGGCCCCGAACTTCTCCATCATCACGTTGCTCGGAAGCTCGAAGAGCGCATACGCGATGAAGAAGACGCCTGCTCCGAATCCGTATGCCGCAGCACCGATACCGACGTCGGCTTCCAGGTACTCACGGGCGTATCCGATATTCGATCGGTTCAGCTGATTGCAGATCAGCATGATGATGAACAACGGGACGACTCGACGAAATATCTTCGCAACGGCAGAGTCGACGGCCGGTGTCGGCGGGAGAGTGATCGGCATCGATCGCTCCGTTCTGTAGCTCGAGCGGTTTCCCGCGACCAGTGCGTGAGTGTGACCGGCACAGGCATGGATCGGCCCAGTGATTGGGCTCACATGAAACAGTAGGACCGAGGATCGATGCATGTCCAAGACCATCTACGCATCGACCGATGCAGTAGAGGTATCGGCATCCGCAGCCGGTGCTCATCGGGCCTGGCAGCAACATCGATACCGAGACTGAATCAAATACGACTTTTTTCGACTTGGACATGTATCGATCGGGCTTCTAGCGTGGTGATCTATGAGCCAGGTCACGCCCTGGTGTCAGCGCACGTACCGCACCACAGCCCTAGGAGTCACCCCATGACAGCGTCGACGACACAGTCCACCCACCTCACCGGCCGGATGATCATCGCCGGCGTCCCGGTCTTCGGTGCCGGCACGCAGATTCACGGAGTCGACCCCAGCACCGGCGAGGATCTCGAACCCGCATACGGGCACGGAGACAATGCCGACGTCGAGAGGGCCTGTGCCGCAGCGGCCGAGGCGTTCGCCGACTACCGCGCCACGTCCTCGGAGACTCGAGCTCAGTTCCTCGAGACCATTGCCGACAATATCGCCGCTCTCGGCGACACTCTGATCGAGCGCACCGTTGCCGAGTCAGGACTCCCGTTGGCCCGCATCACCGGCGAGGTCGGCCGCACCACCGGACAGCTACGCCTGTTCGCTTCCGTTCTGCGCGAGGGTAGTTGGAACGGTGCCCGCATCGATCCGGCACTGCCCGAGCGCACGCCACTGCCCCGCCCCGACATCCGCCAGCGGCAGATTCCGTTGGGCCCGGTTGCAGTGTTCGGGGCCAGCAACTTCCCGCTCGCCTTCTCCGTCGCCGGCGGCGACACCGCTTCTGCGCTCGCGGCAGGCTGCCCCGTGGTGGTCAAGGCCCACGATGCCCATCCCGGAACGTCCGAGCTGGTCGGTCGAGCAATTGCCGACGCTGTGGCCTCCACCGGAATGCCCTCGGGCACATTCTCACTCCTGTTCGGCTCCGGCCGCGGACTCGGTACCGCTCTGGTGACCGATCCGCGCATCAAGGCCGTCGGATTCACCGGATCCCGTTCGGGTGGAACGGCCCTCGTGGCTGCGGCGGCCGGTCGTCGCGAGCCCATCCCGGTGTACGCGGAGATGAGTTCCATCAACCCGGTGTTCGTCATGGACGGCGCACTCGCCTCCCGCGGGGCCGAACTCGGCCGCGCCTTCGTCGCATCGCTCACGATGGGCTCGGGGCAGTTCTGCACCAACCCCGGCCTCGTGATCGCCGTCGACGGCCCAGGCCTGCAGTCCTTCACCGACGCGGCCACCACAGCGGTGCAGGAATCGACTCCCACCACGATGTTGACCCCGAACATCGCGTCGAGTTACGCGGACGGTGTCGCCACACTGTCCGGTTCGGTCACCGAGATCGCCCGTGGTACCGAAACGGACGCGCCGAATGCCTGCCGCGCAGCACTGTTCGACACCGACGCCGACACGTTCCTCACCTCCGAGGCCGCGCAGGCCGAGGTCTTCGGCGCGTCGAGCCTCATCGTTCGCTGCACCGATGCACAGCAGGTCCGGGATGTCGCCGCGCTGCTCGAAGGCCAGCTGACCGCGACCGTGCACGGCGACGAGTCCGATCATGCCGAGGCAGGCAAGCTCCTCTCGGTTCTCGAACTCAAGGCCGGGCGCATCCTGTTCGACGGATGGCCCACCGGCGTCGAGGTCGGCCACGCGATGGTGCACGGCGGCCCCTTCCCCGCCACGTCCAACTCCCGCACGACATCGGTCGGATCGCTCGCCATCGAACGCTTCCTGCGTCCTGTTTCCTACCAGGACGTGCCGACTTCCCTGCTGCCCAGCGCAATTGCCGTCGGCAATCCCGACGGGATCTTCCGCCGCATCGACGGCCGGCTCACCCAAGACTGATCCACCCCACCCACATTCTCGAGGAGATCCCCATGCTCGACGGAGTCCTGTTCTTCCCCGTCACCCCGTTCACCGCTTCCGGTGAAGTCGATTACGACCTGCTGGCCGCTCATATCGCGAAGGGTGTCGACGCCGGACCCGGTGGAGTGTTCATCGCCTGCGGCACCGGCGAATTCCACGCCCTCGAAACCGAGGAGTTCGGCAAGATCGTGCGCACCGCAGTCGACGTCGTCGCGGGTCGCGTACCGGTCTATGCCGGTGCAGGCGGATCCGTCGCCCAGGCAAAGGCATTCGCGGCGAGCGCGAAGTCGAACGGTGCTGACGGCATCCTGCTGCTCCCGCCCTACCTGGTGACGATGCCGCAGGCCGGCCTGGTCAACTACACCAAGGCCGTTGCCGCCGCGTCGGATCTGCCCTTGATCGTCTACAACCGCGGCAATGCCCGCTTCACCGAGGACTCGGCAGTCGAAGTGGCGCAGCTGCCTACTGTCGTCGGATTCAAGGACGGCACAGGAGATCTCGACCAGGTCGGCCGCATAGTCCGCGCGGTGCTGGACGCGCTGGAACCGTCGGGCAAGTCTTTCCAGTTCTTCAACGGTCTGCCCACCGCGGAGGTCTCGCAGCAGGCATACCGCGCGATCGGGGTCACGCTGTACTCGTCTGCGACGTTCGCGTTCGCACCCGAACTGGCCCTGGCGTTCTATCGTTCGCTCGACAGCGGCAACGACGAGCTCACTGCCGCACTGCTTCGCGAGTTCTTCCACCCGCTGGTTCGCCTGCGCGACAAGGTTCCCGGCTACGCCGTCTCTCTCATCAAGGCGGGCGTGACGATGGAAGGGATCGAGGCAGGCCCGGTTCGTCCGCCACTGGTGGACATCAGTGCCCCGCACCTCGAGGAACTGACCGCGATCGTCGCCGCCGGCCGGGCCGTGCTGGCCGACGAGCTCGCGGTGCACTGATGCAGGATCCGGTCCTGATCACCGGCGCTCGGATCACCCCGATCGCCTTCGTCGATCCTCCGTTGCTCAACACCGTCGGCGTGCACCAGCCCTACGCACTGCGCGCGATCATTCAGCTCGACACCGATGCCGGTGTCGTCGGCCTCGGTGAGACCTACGCCGACACTGCGCATCTCGCCCGACTCGACGCGGCCGCGCAGGCCATCACCGGCCTGGATGTGTTCGCACTCAACGCCGTTCGAGACGCTGTCGACACCGTACTGGGGACGCTGTCGATCACCGGCGGAGACGGCGTGGCAGGAATGATCACCACTGCCAGCACCACCGACCGAGTTTTCTCACCGTTCGAGATCGCCTGCCTGGACGTGCAGGGGAAAGTGCTCGGTCGGCCGGTGTCGGATCTGCTCGGCGGGAAGGTTCGCGATTCGGTTCCGTTCAGTGCGTATCTGTTCTACAAGTGGGCAGCGCATCCCGGTGGACAGCCGGACGAGTGGGGCGAGGCAGTCGACCCTGCCGGTCTGGTACGGCAGGCCCGAAAGATGATCGACAAGTACGGCTTCGAGGCCATCAAGGTCAAGGGTGGTGTCTTTCCGCCCGATGAGGAGATCGCCGGAATCAAGGCACTACGGGAAGCGTTCCCCGAGCTGCCGCTTCGGCTCGACCCCAACGCGGCGTGGACGGTCGACACGTCCATCCGCGTCGCGGCCGAACTCGACGGCATCGTCCAATATCTGGAAGACCCGACTCCGGGGCTGGAGGGTATGGCAGAAGTCGCGCGGGAGGCGAAGATGCCACTGGCGACCAACATGTGCGTCGTCGCATTCGATCACCTGAAGCCGGCCGTAAAGAAGGACTCGGTTCAGGTGGTGCTGTCCGACCACCACTACTGGGGAGGTCTGCAGCGTTCGAGGCTGCTCGCCGGAATCTGCGAGACCTTCGAGATGGGCTTGTCGATGCACTCCAACAGCCACCTCGGCATCAGCCTGGCCGCGATGGTGCACCTCGCTGCGGCAACGCCCAACCTCACCTACGCCTGCGACACTCACTGGCCGTGGAAGGACGAGGATGTCATCGTTCCGGGTGTCCTGAACTTCGTCGACGGGGCAGTGGCCGTTCCCACGGCCCCGGGTCTGGGCATCGAGATCGACGAGGATGCTCTGGCGGCGCTGCATCAGCAGTACCTCGATTGCGGAATCCGGGATCGCGACGACACCGGATACATGCAGAGCATCGATCCGAGCTTCCAGAACACCTGCCCGCGCTGGTAAAGCGAGTCCCTGCACCCGCACAGCGCTAAACTCGCCCGAGGTCGTGGGGATCTGTGCGAGAGGTTCGTCCTGTGAACAGTGGCTGGCAGTATTCCCCTGCCTCGGTGGCTCGTACGTCCGGCGTCAACTGTCTGGTCAGCGGCCTTGTCGGTGTCACCTCGATCGCGACAGAAGGTCCTCGGGCCGCTCCGATCCTGCTCGCCCTTGCGGTGTCGTGGTGCGGACTGGGCGTGTACATGATCGCCGCGGCACCGGTGCTCTCCCGTCGCCTGTATCTGATGATGCACCTGTCGGGACTGACCAGTATCGCGCTGTTCTGCACCGCAGCGGGCGGGCACACCGTCGCACTGTCCGGAATCTTTCTGCAACTGCTGCTGGTGACGCCCGCATTCATCGTGCTTCCTCATCGCGTCGCACGTCGGACGACCGTGCTCAATGCGCTCTACATCGCGTATCTGGGCATCGTGGTGGGAGAGATCGATCCTGCGCTGGTGATCAACGCCGAGCTCGTGTTGATCGCGATCGCCATTTCTGCGGCGTGGGTACAGAGCGTGGCGTCGAACTCCGAGATCGACCACCTCACCGGGCTCTCGAATCAGCGACGGCTCAGCCGTGAACTGGATGCGCGGCCCGGCACCAGAGGCAGTTCGAGAATCGATGCGATCGCTGTCGTGGACATCGATCGGTTCAAGGTGATCAACGACGACTTCGGGCACGCGGCAGGCGATCACGCACTCGAGCTCGTCTCGTCCGCTCTCCGCACGTGCCTGCCTCGGCAGTACCTGCTCAGCCGCTCCGGCGGCGACGAGTTCACGGTGCTGTGCACGTCGGGCTCGGTCGCCGAGTTGAGCACCGCCGTCGACTGCGTCCGGGCCGAGCTGCCGTCGGATCTGACGATCTCGGTGGGAGTGGCGGGTAGGCAGGGCACCGAGTCCGCCCGCACCACTCTCGGCCGAGCCGATCGGGCGCTGTACGAATCGAAGAACCTCGGCCGAAATCGCACGACCGTCCACGACTAGGTCAGCTCGAAGCACCGACCTTGCGGAACAGCAGATCGATCATCGTCCGTTTCGATGCCTCGTCCTGCGGGTGTGTCAACATGGCCTCGATGACGAAGACGATCATGCGGGTCGCCGGCTCGATGTCGGTGTCGGCGACCCCGTCGTTGCGCAGTTCGACGGCGATCCACTGCTCCCACAGCGCATGGAAGTCGTTGTGCCACTTGTCTATACAGGCCGATACCGAGGTGCGCGAGTGGACCGTGTCGACCAGTCGGTGATATTTCTCCAGCTCGTCCACGACCCAGAGAACCTGCTCGGTCACCGACTTGTCGGCGAGGGCAACGAACCGGCTCAGCGCGTCGGCATGGATCTGGTCCAGCACGCCGACCAGTAGCTCGTCCTTGTCACCGAAGTACCAATAGATCGTATTGGTCGTCACTCCGGCAGCGGTGGCGATCCGCCCCATCGGGGTGTGCTCGTAACCGTCGTCGACGAACAGCGACCGAGCTGCGTTCACGATCTCGGAACGCTTCTCGGCGCGATCGACGGGTCGACGGTTGCGCGGCATTCCGCGATCCTATCTTGATCGGCATTCAAGAGGCTGCTAGCTTCTTGAATGCCGATCAAGAATCCGAAAAAGGGACGACCGACATGAGTGCCGACAACCAGACCGGGTACACCCGAACCGACGAATGGTTCGACTCGGAAGGGGTCCGTTGCGCCGTCGCGGTGTACCGACCCGCCGAATCCAGCGGGGATACCCCTGCCGTCGTCATGGCCCACGGCTTCGGCACCCCACGCGTCGTTCGCCTCTTCGCCTACGCAGAGGTCTTCGCCCGCGCCGGTTACACCGTTCTCGTCTTCGACTACCGGCACTTCGGTGACAGCGACGGGGAGCCGCGACAGCTGCTCGACATCGGCAAGCAACTCGTCGACTGGCGCAACGCCGTCGCCTACGCACGAACACTCGAGGGCGTCGACTCGGATCGCATCGTCGGTTGGGGTACTTCCTTCGCAGGCGGACACGTGCTCACTCGGGCCGGCGCAGGCGAGAACTTCGCGGCCGTCATCGCCCAGATCCCACACGTGGACGGAATCGCGGCCGTGCGCGCGACCGGGCTTCGGCGCACTCTCCAGCTGGCCCCGTCAGCGGTGATCGACCGGATCCGCGCTTTGCGCGGACGATCACCCCGATACGTGGACTCGGTCGGCAATCCCGGTGATCTGGCTGTCATGACCTCACCCGACGCCGTTCCCGGACGCGACCGACTCCTCCTCGAATCCGGCCTGAGCGAGGGCGACTACCCGGAAAACGTTGCCGCACGGATACTCCTGCGCATCGGGCTGTACTCACCCGGCCGCACCGCGTCGTCCATCCGATGCCCGGTGCTGTTGCAGATCATGTCCGACGACGTGGTCACACCGGCGTACGTCACCGTGAAGGTCGCAGCGAGAATTCCCGACGCCACCGTGCACATCCACAAGGGCGGACACTTCGATCCCTATGTGCAACCGCTGTTTCCGGTCATCGTCGACGAGCAGCTCGCGTTCCTGAAAAGGGTTGTGCCGGCGCAGTAGAGCTACTGCTCGGCAGGGTCGGCGTTCGTCAACGGCGCGACGATGTTGGCGAGCATGGTCGCGATGGTGGCGACGACGATGCGCCGTTCCGCGGCGTAACCGCTCTGGTACCAGGTCATCGCGGTGTGGCTGATTCCGCCGATCGCGGCGGTGGCGAGCAGGTCGATATCCACATCGGGCCCCGACTCCACGTCGCCCGCGAACGTGCGGAGGTAGCCGAGCAACAGCGTCCCGAACTGCTGCATCACCGTCAGATACGTCTGCTCGACGCGCGGACTGACCCCGAGCACCTCCATCCACACCACCCGGGCCAGGTGTGGGTCCTCGACGACCCGAAAGAAGGGATCGAGCAACTGTTCGGCGGCGGCCCTGAGGTCGCCGTCGGAATCGATCTCCGCCATCGTGTCGGACACCGAATCAGTGAGGTGTGCAATGCATTCGGCGTAGACCGCGAGCAGGAGATCCTCGGTCCTGTCGAAGTACTGATAGAAGTGCCGGTCGGCGATCTTGGCCTCGCGGCACAGTCCGCGCACGGTGGCCGCTCGGTATCCGACGCTGCCGAACACCCGCAGTCCAGCATCCAGCAGTTGCCGCCGCCTTCGGTCGTCGCGGTCGACGGCACTCTCACCGCCGTAGGCCCGCCCGGGAGCATCGGACACTGCGCTCATGACCGTCGGGCATCCAGTTCGGCAGTCAGACGGATCAATTCGGCGTCCCGCTCCATCGCGGCGTCCATGATCGGGTTCACGATGCCGCGCAGTATCGAGATCGGAATCCAGCGACCAGGTACGGCAATGCGCGCAGCTCTTCGTCCGATCCCTCGAACGGCCACCCGGGCGAGCTTGTCCGGGGTGATCGGGCGGAGTAGCGGCGTGGGGAAGGCGCGGTCGATCATGGCTGTCGCGACGTCGTCGCCGCCGAATGCGACCTCGGCGATCGGCGTCGCGACCCATCCCGGATACAGCACTCCCGCTGTCGCTTTCGTGCCCGCAAGTTCCGCGCGCAGAGCACGCCCGAGCTGTTCGACCGCTGCCTTCGATGCCGCGTACGGTGCATTCGCCAGGCCGTTGAGGTACGCGTACGTGGACGAGGTGATCAATACGTAGCCGCCTGACTCGACGATGTGTGGGAGGGCGGCACGCACCGTGTTCCACACGCCGATCAGGTTGACGCCGATGACGCGCTCGAAAACTCCGTCTTCGACGGACCGTATGGTCGATGCCTGTGCACCGCTGGAGATTCCGGCGTTGGCCATAACGATGTCGAGCGTGCCGAAGGTCTCGATCGCGGTGGCGACGGCCGCGTCGAGCTGCTCCCGCACGGTGACGTCGGCGTAGGCGATCGCCACGCGCTGGTTGCCAAGTTTCGCCGCCACGGACTCGAGGTCGGTCGATTTCATGTCGACGAGGACGATCGACGCACCGCGTCGATGCAGCGCCGACGCAACGGCGGAACCGATGCCGCCTGCCGCTCCCGTGATCAGCGCTACCTGGCCCGAGTGATCCTTCATGCCGACACCTCGTCTTTCGCGGTCGCCTCGGTGGGCGAGAAGTGAATGTGGTGTTCCTGCGGACGAAATCGCTTGGCCCACCGGCGGAAGGTGAAGCTGAAGCCGGGGAACATCGCCACGACGTGCCCGGATTTGGACTGATACCAGCTGTGGCAGCCGCCGTCCTTCCAGACGGTGCCCTCCATCTCGCGGTGAATCTTGTCGGTGTAGGCCTGTTCTGCATCTGCAGTGACCTCGATCGCCAGTGCCCCACTGTGCCTGACGGCGTCGATCGCCCGCACGATGTACTCCATCTGCGCCTCGATGAGGAAGATGGCGGAGGTGTGGCCGATACCGGTGTTCGGTCCGGTGACGACGAAGAGATTGGGAAAGCCGGGAATCGTGGTGCCGAGGTAGGCGCGCGGGTACGGATCCCAGACCTCGGACAGGGCCCGGCCGTTGCGTCCGATCACCGGGTACGAGATGACGCCGTCGGTGGCGTCGTATCCGGTGGACCACACCAGGAGATCGACGTCGACGTGTTCGCCGGTGGTGGTGACGATTCCGGTTTCGGTGATCTCGGCGATACCGTCGTTCCTGTCGTGCAGAGTGACGTTCGATTTCCCGAGTGCCGGATAGAGCGTGTTGGACAGCAGCACTCGTTTGCAACCGATGGTGAAGTCCGGGGTGACCTTGGCCCGAAGTTCGGTGTCCGGAACCTGAGACTCGATGTGTTTCAGAGCAGTTCGCTGAGCTAGGGCTTTGAGCATTCGCCGCGAGTACTTGAACCCGATGATGCGGGTCTCGAGCGTCCAGTAGATGCCGGCGCGAACCGCCCTTCGAATCGGTTCGATGCGCAACAGCTTTCGCTGGATCGCCGTGAATTCACGATCGTGGCGCGGCATCACCCAGTGCGGGGTGCGCTGAAAGACGTGCAGCTGCTCCACCTCGGGTTGGATCGCGGGGATCACCTGTGCGGCGCTGGCACCGCTGCCTACGATCGCCACTCTCTTGCCGACGTGGTCGTACTCGGTGTGCCAGTCGTTGGTGTGGAACTGGGTGCCCTGGAACTTCTCTCGCCCGGGGAACGGCGGTACGACGGGTGTACTGAGTGGTCCCGACGCGTTGACGACGAACTTCGCCGCGTAGTCACCCCGCGAGGTGGTGATGGTCCAGTGGTCTCCCGCCCATTCGATCTTCCGGACGTCGGTGTCGACATGCGTACGAGCCGGCAGACCGTTCGATTCGAGCACGTGGTCGGTGTATCGCTCCAGTTCCTCGCGTTCGGCGAACATGCGCGACCACTCGAACGGCTCGGAGGCGATCGAGTACAGCGGACTCTGCACGTCGACGGCTGCGCCCGGGTAGCGGTTCTGCTTCCACGTGCCGCCGAGGAAAGGACGCCTCTCGAGAATGACGAAGTCGTCGATCCCGCGATCGAGCAAGGCCTTGGCGGCGCACTGGCCACCGAAGCCGCTGCCGATGATGACCACACTGTGCATCTGCATATCGACTGACCCCTCCCACGGGCGCGGCATCCGATGACGCGCGTCATCACTTTAAAGTGATGACGCGTGATTCCGCAATGGAATCGAGTCGACCCGCCAGAAGTCACCGACGGGCCGCGTACCGCACCAGGGACGCCCCCGACGGAAATGCTCTGCACTCCAGGAGGCGCAACCACTGCGACGGAGTTCCGTCGAACAATCGTTCGCCGTGCCCGCGCACGTAAGGGAACTGGAACAACCGGTATTCGTCCACGAGGTCCAACGCGATCAACTCCCGACACAGGGTGATACTCCCCGTGCAGACGATGTCCGATCCGCTCGAATTCTTGATCCTCGTGACCTCGTCGATCAGTCGGCCGGACAGCACGGTCGAGTTCACCCACCCGGGGTCTGTCAGCGTCGAGGACACGACGTACTTCGCGACGCGGTTCAGGTGATCGGTCACACCGGTTGTGTCATCGGTTTTCGGACCCCAGTAGTCGCGCATACTCTCGAAGGTCGAGCGCCCCAACAAGAATCCATCCGACTCGTCTCTCTGCGCGGCCAGCGCCGCGTCGAGCTCGGGGTCCCCGCCTGCCCGAGCGAACCAGTCGTCGGTCGCCTCGATGACTCCGTCGACAGTGATGTTCTGTGTGATCACCAGTGAGCGCATGCTCGACGTCTACCACCCCAACCGCACGTCCGAATCACGATCGCCCGAAAATGGTCGAAGACTGCGCCTCCGCGCGTGCGCAACCGTTGGTGTGCGGACCGGGGTCGACGCAGGTCGAGACCCACCCGTAGCGTTGGACGCATGTCGCGATCACCACGTAACCGGAAATCCCCCGCCGCTCCGAGAAAGCGAGCCTCTTCCGCACTCCAGGCCGGGCACCTTCGCGTGATCGCAACCGGCGGTCTGGGCGAGATCGGCCGGAACATGACCGTGTTCGAGTTCGACGGAAAACTGCTCATCGTCGACTGTGGTGTGTTGTTCCCCGAGGAGCACCAGCCCGGCGTCGACGTCATCCTGCCCGACTGGAGTTGCATCCGGGACCGCCTCGACGACGTCGTGGCGATCGTCCTGACGCACGGGCACGAGGACCACATCGGCGGCGTCCCGTACCTGCTGCGCGAGCGCGGTGACATTCCCGTCATCGCGTCGCGGCTGACGCTGCATTTCCTGGCCGCCAAGTTCGACGAGTTCAAGGTCTCGACGACGCTGATCGAGGTCGAAGCGGGGCAGACGCGTCAGGAAGGTCCGTTCGAGCTCGAGTTCGTCGCCGTCAACCATTCGATCCCCGACGGCCTCGCCATCGCCATCCGTACCGACGCAGGCCTGGTGCTGCACACCGGCGACTTCAAGATGGATCAGTTCCCGCTCGACGGTCGCATCACCGACCTGCGTAGCTTCGCGCGCCTCGGCGAGGAAGGGCTCGATCTTCTCCTCGTCGACTCCACCAACGCCGAGGTTCCCGGGTTCATGGTCTCCGAACGCGATCTGGTCCCGGCCATCGAGAAGGTGTTCCGCGAAACGTCGGGACGCGTGATCGTCTCGAGCTTCGCCAGTCACGTCCACCGCATTCAGCAGGTGCTCGACGCCGCGCATGCGCAGGGCCGCAAGGTTGCGTTCGTGGGGCGATCGATGGTGCGCAACATGAAGATCGCCACCGATCTGAGCTACCTCGACGTACCCGACGGGCTCGTGGTCGATCTGCCGAAGCTCAACCGGCTTCCGGCGCACAAGATCACGCTGATCTGCACCGGATCGCAGGGCGAGCCCCTCGCCGCCCTCTCGCGGATGGCGTCGGGCGAACACCAGATCAAGGTGGGCGACGGCGACACCGTACTGATGGCCAGCAGCTTGATCCCCGGTAACGAGAACGCGATCTACCGCGTCATCAACGGTCTCGTCGAGAAGGGTGCACGCGTGGTGCACAAGGGAAATGCCAAGGTGCACGTCTCCGGCCACGCCAGCGCGGGCGAGCTCGTCTACTGCTACAACATCCTCGAACCCGCCAATGTGCTTCCCGTCCACGGTGAAGCGCGACACCTACGCGCCAATGCCGATCTCGCGATCAGGACCGGCGTACCGCGTGATCGTGTGCTGATCGCCGAGAACGGAAGCGTCATCGACCTGTTCGACGGCGTCGCACAGATCACCGGAAGTGTCCCCATCGAACTGATCTACGTCGACGGCAGTGCCGTCGGTGGGGTGACCGAGGATTCGTTGGCCGAGCGCCGGCTGCTCGCCAACGAGGGCGTCCTGACCGTCATCGCCATCGTCGATCCCGATACCGGCCTGCTGGTCGACGACGTCGACTTCATCGGACGCGGATTCGCGCACGAGGCCAACGCTTTCGACTCGTTGGCCAAGGCGATCGGCAAGACCCTCACCCGCGAGAGCGACGTGAACGTGGCCTCTCGCGAGCACATCGAAAAGCGCATCGTGCAGGAGTCGGCGCGCTGGGCCAAGCAGACCCTGGGCCGTCAGCCCCTCATCGTTCCGGTCGTCGTCGACGGCTAGAGCACGTCTTCTCGGTGGCGAGGTGAGTGACCGCACGAAAGTCGCGCGTGGAACGGCTGCTGCCCGGTACGCCAGGCCGGCCTGTCGTGCCGGGTAGCCGGTCCCCCCGCCCGATCCGAGCAAATTGTGCGTTCGGCCCCTGTGGATGATTCCTGCCCCTAGAGTCGTGTGAATAGCTCCGGTAACGATCCGGAACGTCGACCGGGGGGTCTCGATGGGGAAGTACGCGAAGTTCGGCCGTCGGTATGCGGCGGTGGTCGCTGCGGTGTCACTGGTGGTGTCGGGCGGGCAATGGTCGGCGGCTGCCGATCCACTCGGCGATTTCCAGAATCCACCGCGCACCGCCGAATCGATCGCCGCGACACCACTCGACGATCCGTGGGTCGTTCCGCCGCCCGGATACGAAACAGCCGCTCCCGGAACAGTTCTACGGACCCGCAGCGTCACCGTCGGACCACTTGTCACCCCGGTCACCACCACCCAACTGCTGGTCGCCTCGACCGACGCGAAGGACCGCCCCGCTGCCATCGTCACCAGCGTCATCGTCCCGACCGCGCCCTGGACCTCGCCCGGTCCGCGCCCTGTTGTCGCCTACAACATGGCCATCGATTCGCTCGGTGCCACGTGCGAGCCATCGTGGACCATGCAACGCGGCATCGCTGCGGAATTGGCACCCGTGCAACTGCTTCTGGCGCGGGGCTACGCCGTCGTCGTCACCGACCATCAGGGGCCGCGCCATGCGTACGCCGTCGGACCGATGGCGGCACATGCCGTACTCGACGGTCTGCGCGGAGCGGTCACGACCGCCGCGATCGGCCTCGATCCGACTGCGCCCCTGGGCATCACGGGCTATTCGGGCGGGGCGATCGCATCGGGCTGGGCCGTGCAGGAGGCTCCGGCCTACGCCCCCGAACTGAACATCGTCGGCGCAGCGTTCGGCGGAACCCCCACCGACTTCGCGCTGCTCCGTCAGTCCATGAACGGCAACGCCGCGTCGGCGGTGTTCCTCGCGGCAGCGATCGGCGTTGCGCGCGAGTACCCCGAGATGCTCTCGCTCTACAACGACGACGGGTGGCGGCTCGCACAGGCGTCGAAGGACCTGTGCATCGTCGGGATCGCTCCGTTCGGAATCGTTGCTCCGATCCGCATCGAGTCACTGTCCATCACTCCCGATGCGTTCAATTCACCGCTGGCGCTCGCGGTTGCCGATCGGAATCGGTTGGGAGACGGCGGAACTCCGACGGCACCGGTGTTCATGTATCACGGACAGCAGGAGTTCTGGATTCCGAAGGAAGGTCCGGAGGCCGTGTTCGACAAGTGGTGTTCACGCGGAGCCGACGTCCGCCTCGAGGAATACCTGGGTGAACACAGCATCGTGGCCGGCACCGGAGCTCCCGCTGCGTTCGCGTGGTTGGACGACCGCCTCGCGGGAATTCCGGTTCGACCCGGATGCAGTAGCTTCGGCCGCTAGGGCCGAACCTACTCGCTCCGCACTACTGCTCCGCGAGTCGACAGCACCTCGGTCAGTTCCTCTGCGTAGGCGAGCTGCCGCCGCAGCGTGCGGCAGCTGTCCTCGGCCTTGGTATGACATTCACGAACGAAGGCCGCGGCCGACGACCTCGCGTCGTCGGCCGCGTTCTCGTCTCCGAGGATGTCGAGGGATTCCAGGAGCTGTTTCATCTCGGCCAGGGTGAAGTCGAGCGGCTTCATCCGGCGGATTACGAGCAGACGCTCGACGTCGGTCTCGGTGTACAGCCGAAAACCACCGGCCGAGCGGGCAGAGGGGGTGACCAGGCCGACGTCGTCGTAATGACGAACCGTGCGGATGGACAGCTCGGTGCGTTGAGCCACCTGTCCGATCTGCATGTGTGTGCCGTCGTCTGCCATAAGCCGCCTCTCCTCGCCCGAGCGTCCACCCTAGTCAGTGCTCGCCGCCCAGGTTTCCACTGAGACGATCGTGCCGCTCGACCGATGGCGCGTTCATACCGACGATCTCCACCGTCTTGCCCTTCGCCGCGTACTTGGTGGTGATGGCGTCGAGAGTCGCCACGGTCGAGGCGTCCCAGATGTGCGACTCGGACATGTCGATGACGACGTTCTTCGGATCTCCGACGTAGTCGAACTGATAGATCAGATCGTTGCTCGACGCGAAAAACAGCTCGCCCTTCACCGCGTAGACGCGCGTGTCCTCGTCCGGATGAGCCACATCGACCACCTCGGTCAGGTGCGCAACCCTCCTGGCGAACAGCACCATCGCGGTGACGACACCGACGACGACGCCGTAGGCCAGGTTGTGGGTGACCACGGTGACAGCGACCGTGACAACCATGACGAGAGTTTCGCTCTTGGGCATGCGCCGCAACGTCTTCGGGTGAATGCTGTGCCAGTCGAAGGTGCCGACCGACACCATGATCATCACGGCGACCAGCGCGGCCATCGGAATGAGCGCGACGATGTCACCGAGCCCGACCACCAGGATCAGCAGGAAGGTGCCGGCGAGAAACGTCGAGATACGGGTTCGAGCACCGGAGACCTTGACGTTGATCATGGTCTGGCCGATCATCGCGCAGCCACCCATACCGCCGGTGAACCCGGTGACCAGATTCGCCACACCCTGACCCCATCCCTCACGAGTCTTGTCGGAGTGCGAATCGGTGATGTCGTCGACGAGCTTGGCCGTCATCAGCGATTCGAGCAGACCGACAAGGGCGATGGCCAGTGCGAACGGCGCGATGATCGACAGCGTGTCGAACGTGAACGGCACGTCCGGTATCAGGAACGACGGCAGCGAGGACGGCAGCTCGCCCTCGTCGCCCACGTCCGGGACGGCCAGCGCGAAGACGAGAGTGACGGCGGTGAGTATCACGATCGCGATCAGAGGTGCAGGCACGACGGAGGTGAGCTTCGGTAGGAAGAACATGACGAGCAGTCCGACCGCGACCATCGGGTACACCAACCACGGCACCCCGATCAGGTACGGCACCTGCGAGGTGAAGATCAGGATCGCCAGCGCGTTGACGAATCCGACCATGACGCTGCGCGGGATGAACCGCATGAGTTTGGCGACACCGAGGACGCTCAACACGATCTGCAGGACGCCGCCGAGGATCACCGCGGCGATGAGGTAGTCGAGGCCGTATTCACGGGCCAACGGGGCGACAACCAGGGCGATCGCCCCGGTGGCCGCAGAGATCATCGCCGGTCGGCCACCGACGATGGAGATGGTGACGGCCATCGTGAACGACGCGAACAGCCCGACGCGGGGATCGACACCGGCGATGATCGAGAACGAAATGGCTTCCGGGATCAACGCCAGCGCCACCACCAGCCCAGCGAGAACCTCGGTTTTCAGTCGCCTCGGTGAGCGCAACGCGCCCAGCACCGAGACGTCTTCGACGGCGGTGGCAGGCACCTGGGCAGCTCGAGACACGACAACTCCGTTCGATGGGTGCGAGGGACTGCGACAGGTTCGGCGTCCGCTCCGGCGGCAACTCTACTCTTACCGGAGAGAAGGTTGTCAATCGTCGGGGCTTCGACGAGGTGCGCTAGATTCATACGAGAAACACGCCGAAACTTCCCAGCGCGATGCAAGGAATGAATGGATGTTCTCGCTCAACAGGCTGTCCTGCTTCATCGCTGTCGCCGAGGAGTTGCACTTCGGCCGGGCTGCCGAGCGGCTGCACATGACACAACCACCGCTGAGCAGGCAGATTCAACAGCTCGAAAGCGAAGTGGGAGTGCAGCTCATCGACCGCACGAGCCGGTCGGTCACCCTGACCGCCGCGGGCCTGGCGTTCCTTCCCGAGGCTCGACGCATCCTCGACCTCGCCGAGGGCGCATTGCTGACGGTGCGACGTGTGCCCACCGGAGACCTGGGAACGGTGGTCGTCGGATTCACCGGCGCATCGGCGCACGCGGTGCTGCCGCAGTTGCTCGACGCCGCACGCGACAAACTTCCCGACGTGAAACTTGTTCTCCGCGAGATGGTCTCGTCGGTGCAGATGGAATCCTTGGCCGTCGGCGATCTGGATCTCGGATTGGCCAGGCCACCACTCAAGCGGCCGGGTATCGCATCGCGGCCGGTGCTGCACGAGTCGTTGATCGCCGCCATGCCCCACGACCATCCTCTTGCCGAGAAGGCCGAACTGACGGTGGAGGACTTCGACGAGCAGCCGATCATCATGTACTCACCCGTCGATGCGCGGTACTTCCACGAACTGCTGATCAGCACGTTCACCATCGTCGGCGTCACCCCGCGCTACGTGCAGTACGTGACCCAGGTCCACACCATGCTGGTCCTCGTCCGCTCGGGCATCGGATTGGCACTGGTGCCGGAGTCCGCGTCGACCATGCGTCCGAAAGGTGTTGTGTTTCGGCCGGTTCGGACCGTCAAGGAACGGCCTGTCGAGCTCGACGCAGCCTGGCGGCCGGACAACGACAACCCGGCGTTGCACCGTTTCATGACCGATGTGCTGCCGACGCGGGAGTGGTCGTGATGCGCCGCTGATCGAGTTGCCGAGCGTGCCCGAAACCGCAAGTGAGCGCCCTTTTCACCGACTGCGCGCCCCCGATCAGGTCATAGCGGGGGCGCGCAGTCGATAAAAGCGGTGTGAGGTCCCCGTTTGCGTGATCGATGTGATTCGACACGGCAGGACCCGCCGATGACGCGCACTCAGCGCGGCAACCCCACCGGCGGCTTGACGGCCGTCACCGGGCAGTGTGCCTCGAGCAGGACGCGCTGAGAGATGCTGCCCATGAACAATTTTCCGACGGGTGATCGACGCCGGATGCCGATGACGACGAGCTGAGCCTGCTCGTCGAACGAGAGGTCGATCAGATTGTCGGCATGCGAGCGGCCTGCTTCGTTGTCGTGGATCTTCGTCGTGACACCGAGCGCCGACGCCTCCTCGCGAGCCGATTCGACGGTGGCAGCGAAGTCCGCCTCGCCTGCGCTGTCGTTCTCGGCCACGATGAGCAAGTCCGTTTCGCGCATGAGTGCCTCACGAAATGCGAAGGGCAGTGCGCCTTTTCCTTCGATGGTCGGCGAGTAGCCGACGACGACGGTCACTTCGTCACCGGGGTGACGAGGGTGCCGTCGACCAGGAAGCGATCGAGGTTCTCGAGCGTGAGCGCTTCCATCGCGGCGCGGGTCTCCACCGTTGCGCTACCCACGTGCGGCAGCAGCACCACGTTGTCCATCGCCACCAGAGCGTCGGGCACGTTCGGTTCGTGGGCAAAGACGTCCAGGCCGGCACCGGCGAGCTGCCCCGCTGCAAGCAACTCGATCAGCGCTTCCTCGTCGACAACGCTTCCGCGCGCCACGTTGATCAAATAACCCTGCGGCCCCAGCGCTTCGAGCACAGCTCGGTCGACCAGATGCGCAGTTCCCGAGCCGCCGGACGCGGCGATGATCAGCACGTCGACGTTCTCCGCGAGCGCTCTCGGGCCGGCAGCGTAGACATACGGCGAACCGTCGATCTCGTTACGATTGTGGTACCAGATCTCGCAGCGAAACCCTCTGAGCCGATCGGCAATTGCCGAACCGATGCGGCCGAGTCCGATGATTCCGACGCGCGTGCCGGTGACCTGACGCGTCAGTGGCGTGTTGCCCTCGGCGGGCCAGCGGCCGGCACGCACGAATCGCTCGGCGGACGAGAGCCCGCGCACGGTATCGATCAGCAAGCCGACAGCCAGGTCCGCCACGCAATCGGTCAGCACGTCGGGGGTGTTGCTCACGGTGATTCCGCGTTCGGCTGCGGCGTCGACGTCGGTGGTGTCGTAGCCGACACCGAAGTTGACGACGGCTCCGAGCTGGGGCAACCGGTCCATCAGCGCAGCATCGACTCCGGTCCGGCCGGAGGTGACGACCGCGGTGATCGAACTGCCGTGTGCGGCCAGAAAGTCCTCGCGCTCGTCGCCCTCGGGAAGAACCAGCGCGTCGTACTCGGAAACCAAGGTGTCCATCAACGACGGTTTGAGTGGTCCCACTCGGAGCACTCGACCGCCCTGTTGCGAATCCTGCTGCGACACAGAGGTTTTCTCTGAGCTGACGGTGACCATTGTTCTCCTCGCGAGATGGTGGAACGTGCGCGTTTCCTGTACGGTATGCCGCTTCTCGAATACCTGTCCAACACGGAAATAACATGGACCGATACCCAAACGGCATGAACGACCCATTGCCGATGCCGCCTCGACCACCCCGACCTGCATCGGGCCTGGTCAGTCCCCCATGCCTGTGACCCAAACCCCATCGAAGCGTCCGGTGTGACCCACGAAACTGCTCGAAAACCGGTTTTCGTCCGGTTGACGATGAAGATCGCACGCTCCTACCGTGTGTCTACCGTCACAGATTCGGCTGCGACATGCAGACGCGGATCCTTTTTCCCACTGGAGGCCACCATGAGCCCTGCACTCTTCGTGCAGCAGGGACGGAACCATCGCGTCATCGCATCAGCCGTTGGCGCACTGTCACTTTCATTGATCGTGAGCGGCTGCACCGTCGCCAACTCCAACAACGGTGGAGCCGCTCGCGCAGATACTCTGCGCATCGTTCTGCCGCAGGAACCGCCGACCCTCGAGGCGTGCGATGTCTCGCTCACGTCGGTCGGGGTCGTCACCCGCTCGAACATCACCGAGCCCCTCATGGAACGCAACCCCAGCACCGGCGATCTCGAGCCCAAGCTCGCCGACTCGTGGGAACAGACCTCGGACACGGAGTGGACGTTCACGATCCACCCCGGCGTGACCTTCAGCGACGGCAGTCCCTTCGAAGCCGAGGACGCCGCGTTCTCCATCGACCGCACGGTCAATTCGGAACTGGGCTGCAACGTCGAAGGTTATGTGTTCGGTGACGCGAACCTGGTGGTGAACGCAGTCGATCCGATGACACTGACTGTGCAGTCCCCGGAACCCGACCCCATCCTGCCGCTACGTCTGTCGTTCGTCGAGATGGTCCCACGCACAGCCAGCTACACCGAGCGCGTGCGTGAACCGATCGGAACGGGACCGTTCGCGATCGAACGCTGGGACTACGGCCAGAAGCTCTCACTCGTTCGCAACGAGACCTACTGGGGTCCGAAGCCCGAATACGCCAGGGCCGAATACCAGTGGCGCAGCGAGGGAAGCGTCCGCGCCTCGATGGTGACCAACGGCGAGGCCGAGATCGCAACATCGGTCGGCCCGGAGGACGGGGCAGGTGACCTGGGAGTCGCTTACCCCAACAACGAGACCACGGCGCTCCGCATCCAGGCAGCGCAGCCGCCGCTGGACGACATGCGGGTGCGGCAGGCGATCAACTACGCGATCAACCGCGGCGGCATCGTCAAAGCACTGTTCCGCGGACTCGGCTCGCCTGCAGCGCAACTCATCTCCGAGGGTGTCGTGGGATTCAACGAGGACTTGACGCCGTGGCCCTACGACATGGACCGGGCCCGCACGCTGATCGACGAGGCCCGCGCCGACGGCGTACCCGTGGACACCGAGATTCGACTCATCGGGCGCACCGGACAGTTCCCCAAGATCAACGAAACAGTCGAGGTGATCCAGAACTCGCTGTCCAAGATCGGCATGAACGTCAAGATCGAAATGATGGACGCCGCCGGCACTGCCGAATATCAGGAACGCCCGTTTCCGGACGTCGGGCCCTACCTGCTGGTCATTCAGCACGGTAACCAGGCCGGCGACTCGGCCTTCACAGTCGACCAGTACTTCACCAGCGACGGATTCCAGAGCGCCTACGGCACAGCGGAATTCGACAAAGAGATCGCCGCGGCGGGCGCACTGACCGGAGAGGACAGGCAGGACGCGTACGCGCAGGTGTTCGCCGACGAACCGAAGGACATCATGCAGATGGCCTACATCGCGCACATGAACGGTGTGCTCGCCAAGGCGTCCTCGGTCGACTACACCCCCAACTCGGCCACGGTCGACGAAATGCATCTCGCCGCGATGACTCGCGCCGATACCGAGAGGCCCTGACATGTTCAGATTTCTCCGCAGACGGATCTACACCAGCCTCGTTCCGCTGTTCGTCGTCCTGCTCGGCGTGTTCTTCCTCGCTCGGCTCACCGGCGACCCCACCAGCCTGTACCTACCCGAGTCGGCAACTCAGGCCCAGCGCGAGGCGTTCCGCGCCACCAACGGATTCGATCAGCCGGTGCTGACGCAGCTGCTGGACTACTTCAAGGGCGTCGTGCAACTCGACTTCGGGCAGTCGCTCCGTACCGGCGAGGACGCGTCGGCGATGGCACTGCGCGCATTCCCGGCGACACTGCAGCTGGCGTTCGCGACGATGTTCCTCGCGATCCTCGGCGCCGTGATCATCGGCTGCTGGGCCGCGTACCGGCCCAACTCGCTGGCCGATCGCATCTCGAGCCTGCTGTCGATGACCGCAGCCAGCATTCCCGATTTCTGGTTCGCCATCATGGGCGTCTACGTCTTCGCCATCCTGTTCGGCTGGCTGCCCACCTCCGGTGTCGACAACGGAATGCTCTCCTGGATACTGCCGATCGCGACTCTGCTCATTCGTCCCCTCGGAGTCCTCACCCAGGTGGTGCGCGGCGCAATGGTCTCGGCACTGTCGGCACCGTACGTGCGACTCGCGAGAAGCAAAGGGGCAGGCGATCTCCGGGTCGTCACCCACCACGCCCTGCGTAACGCAGCCGCACCGGCGCTGACGGTCGCAGGCGACCTGATGGTGGGTCTCGTCAACGGAGCGGTGGTCGTCGAGGCCATCTTCGGCTGGCCGGGCATCGGAAAACTGATGATCGACGCCATCCTGCAGCGCGACTTCGCGGTTCTCCAGGCGGCCGTGCTGTTGACGGCGGTGTCCATCTTCGTGCTCAACATCGTCATCGACGCCTGCTACGCACTGCTCGACGCCCGGGTTCGCGACAAGGTGAAGGTCTAGGAGAAACTGATGTCACTCGACTTCGAAGCACCGAAAACATCCGAGCCCGAGGATGTTCCACCCCAGAGTCCGGTGGAAGCCCGCAAGGCGTCGGCCCCGCTGTGGAAGCTGCTGCTACGCGACAGGGTCGCCACCGTCGCCGCCGCGATCCTGGTGCTGGTCTTCCTCACCGCGGTCTTCGGCCCGATGCTGGTCGGCGACTCGGCAACCGATCAGGACCTCGACCGCTCCAACCTGCCACCGTTCACCCTCGACACCGGGTGGATGAACATCCTCGGCACCGATCCACTGGGCCGCAGCATGCTCGCCCGGTTGATCGTGGCCAGTAGAACCACACTCTCGGTTGCCGTTCCCGCCGTCATCCTCTCGGCGATCATCGGCTCGTTCATCGGTATGTGGGCCGGCTTCCATCGAGGCTGGCGCGAGACCGCGGCGATGCGCGTTGCCGACGTGATCCTGAGCTTCCCGTCCCTGCTGATGGCGGTCGTCGTGCTCTACGTGTTCTCCCCCAGCGCCGCCAACATCGTTCTGGTCCTGACGGTCACCCGCATCCCGATCTACCTGCGCACCGCCCGCGCGGAGTCGGCCGAGCTGCAGAGTCGGTTGTTCGTCGATGCCGCACGAACATTCGGCGCGAAGAGCGGATCGGTGATCAGACGCCACGTGGCCCCCATCCTGCTACCGACCCTGCTCACCGTCGCGACCCTGGACTTCTGCTTCGTCATTCTCGCCGAGTCGTCACTGAGCTTCCTCGGCATCGGCATTCAGCCGCCGGACGTCTCGTGGGGCCTGATGGTCTCGCAGGGCCGCACCTACCTGCAGACCGCGTGGTGGCTCTCGTTCTTCCCCGGCCTGGCCATCGTGCTGACCACCGTCTCGGCCACCGTGCTCGCCGCGTGGGCGCGGATCGCTACCGATCCAGCGCAGCGCTGGCGACTCAATGTGCCCCGCTCCAAGCGATCTCGCCTGCTCCCCGTACGAAAGGTCGTCTCATGAGCGCACCGGCAACCGCACCTCGACGCGCCGATACCGGCAGCGTGGCCCTGGACGTGCGTGGACTGACCGTCGATCTGCGGACCCCGTCCGGCGTCATCCGCGCCGTGGACGACGTCACCTTCACCGCCCGCCGCGGCGAAACCCTGGCCCTGCTGGGTGAATCCGGCTGCGGCAAGTCCATGACGGCACAGGCCATCGTCGGGTTGCTCGAACCGATCGCAGACATCACCGGCGGTTCGGTCGAGATGGGCGAGATCGACCTGGTGACGGCCAAGACCAAGGTGCGACGCACGGTCGCGGCCACCGAAC
Organism: Rhodococcus sp. 14-2496-1d; assembly: GCF_002259365.1. Classification (NCBI taxonomy): domain Bacteria; kingdom Bacillati; phylum Actinomycetota; class Actinomycetes; order Mycobacteriales; family Nocardiaceae; genus Rhodococcus; species Rhodococcus sp. 14-2496-1d. The sequence continues at coordinate 241,843 of NZ_NPFV01000010.1, forward strand.
TGGCCATCGTCTTCCAGGACGCACTGACCGCCCTCAATCCGGTCTACACCGTGGGAACCCAACTGGCCGAACCGTTTCGGATCCATCGCGGCATGTCCGGCAAGCAGGCACGAGCAGAGGCCATCGCGCTGATGGCCCGCGTGGGTATCCCCGAGCCCGAATCCCGTGCCGACTCCTATCCCCACCAGTTCTCCGGCGGCATGCGTCAACGCCTGCTGATCGCGATGGCCGTCGCCCTGAGTCCGTCGGTACTGCTCGCCGACGAACCGACCACCGCCCTCGACGTGACGGTGCAGGCCCAGATCATGGCGTTGCTCAAGGAACTACGCACCGAACACGACATGGCCGTCGTACTCATCACCCACGATCTCGCCCTGGTGGCCGAGGAGGCCGACCGAGTCGCGATCATGTACGCGGGCAACGTCGTCGAGACCGGACCGGTGTCCGAGGTGTTCGGCGCACCGCGACACCCGTACACCAAGGGCCTACTGGACTCGGTACCCGTCCACGCAGTCCGCGGTGAGAATCTGAAGTCGATCGGCGGCACCCCACCGGACCTGCACTCCATTCCCGACGGGTGCGTCTATCAGGCCCGCTGCCCGTTGGCCCGCGAGATCTGCATCAGTACTCGTCCCCCGCTCGAATCCGTCGGCAGCGGCCGGATGTCGGCATGCCACTTCCCGAACGAGGTATCCACCCATGTCTGAGCAACTGTTGACCGTCCGCGGCCTGAACAAGACCTTCGACGTCGGCCGCGGCAAGCTCCGCGCCCTCGACGCCATCGACCTGGACCTGCGACGCGGTGAAACCCTCGGCCTCGTCGGCGAATCCGGCTGCGGCAAGTCCACTCTCGCGCGCACCCTGATGATGCTCGAACGACCCGACTCGGGCACCGTCGCGTTCGACGGCACGGATCCGTTCGCGCTGCGCGGCAAGGAACTGCTCGCGTGGCGTCGGCGGGTACAGATGGTCTTCCAGGACCCGTACGGTTCGCTCAACTCACGAATGACCGCCGGGGACATCATCGGCGAGCCGTGGCGAACCCACAAGAGCCTGTACAGGACTCGACGCGACCGCTCCGCGCGCGTACGTGAGCTGCTGCATCTGGTGGGTCTTCGGCCGAGCGACGAGAACCGCTTCCCGCAGGAATTCTCCGGCGGTCAACGCCAACGCCTCGGCATCGCGCGCGCTCTGGCACTGAACCCCGACGTGATCATCTGCGACGAGCCGGTCTCCGCACTCGACCTCTCGGTACAGGCGCAGGTGCTCAACCTGCTCAACGACCTGCAGAAGCAACTCGGCATCTCGTACGTGTTCATCTCGCACGACCTGTCGGTCGTCCGACACGTCGCCGACCGCGTCGCGGTGATGTACCTCGGCCGCATCGTCGAATCCGGGGCCACCGAAGCAGTGTTCGACCGTCCGGCTCACCCGTACACAGCGGCATTGATGTCGGCCGCACCCACACTCGACGCGTCGACGCGCGGGACGAAGATCCTGCTGAAGGGCGAGGTACCGTCGCCGCTGAACCCGCCGTCGGGATGCCGATTCCGCACGCGCTGCTGGAAGGCGACCGACTTGTGCGCCAGTGAGGCACCCCCGGTGGCGCTCGACACCGACGAGGCCGATCACATCGCCGAATGCCATTACCCGCTCGCAGCAGGCAATCTCGGCCTCGTCGCTGCCGGGACGTGATGGCAACACACCTGAGCATCACCGGCTTCGTCGTCGTCGCGCTGGCGATCTTTTTCGCATCGGCGATGCAGGCGTCGATCGGATTCGGCATGGGCATGCTCGCCGCGCCGATCGTGGCGATCGTCGACCCCGGCCTCATCCCGGCAACGCTGATCATGCTCGCCGTCGTCGTCAGTGTGCTCGTTCTGGTTCGCGATCGCACCTCCCTCGACCTCTCGGGTGCCGGGTGGGCGCTCGCCGGTCGCCTCCCCGGTTCGGCGGTGGGCGCATTGTTGCTCGTCCTGCTGCCCGAACGCGGACTGGCGATTCTGCTGGCACTGGTGGTGCTGGGCGGTGTCGCACTGACGTCGTTCGGCTGGGTCCCCCTGCCGCACAGACGAAATCTGATGGTGGCCGGGGCCGCGTCGGGAATTCTGGGAACGGCCACCTCCATCGGCGGGCCGCCGATGGCGCTGGTGTGGCAACGCAACACCGGGGCCGAACTGCGCAGCACCATGAGCTGCTTCTTCCTCGTCGGCTCGCTCATCTCGCTGGCGGTGCTGGCAGTGGCCGGCGCAGTGGATGTCCACACCGCGACGCTGTTCGTGTTCCTGGCCCCGGCGACTGTTCTCGGCTTTCTGCTGTCGCGGGTGGTCAATCGAGTTCTCGATCGCCGACGCCTGCGGATCGTCGCGATCACCGTCTCCGCCGTCGGGGCGCTCGTGCTCGTCGTTCAACAGGTACTCGCCCTGATGTGAGTGCCGTGTCACGTGTCGCTCCGGTTCCATTGGGTAGACAGCACGGATGACTACGAACAACACGCGCGCGCTGATCGTCGGTGCCACCGGTATTTCCGGGCAGGCCCTGTGCCGCGCCGCACTCGATGCAGGCTGGACCACCTACGGACTGAGCCGCAGCGGCAGTGTCCCCATCGACGGCGTCGTCCCCGTGGCGGCCGATCTGCTCGACCCGGCCTCGCTCGAAGAGGCACTGAAGGACGTCCGCCCCGAGGTCGTGTTCTTCACCGCCTGGATGAAGAAGGACTCGGAGCAGGAGAACATCGAGGTCAACTCGGCAACTCTGCGCAATGTGCTGAACGTGCTCGGCCCCCTCGACTCGGTGAAGCACGTCGCGTTGATGACCGGACTCAAGCACTACCTCGGACCGTTCGACGCCTACGGCGAGTCCGTGATGGCCGAGACCCCGTTCCACGAGACCGAGGATCGACTCGACACCCCCAACTTCTACTACGCGCAGGAGGACGAACTGTTCGCCGGTGCCGAGAAGTTCGGATTCGGCTGGAGTGTGCACCGCGCCCACACCATCTCCGGCTTCGCCGTCGGCAACGCGATGAACATGATGCTCACGCTGTCCGTGTACGCGTCGATCTGCAAGGAACTCGGCGAGAAGTTCGTCTTCCCCGGCTCCGAGACACAGTGGAACGGGCTGACCGACCTCACCGATGCCGACCTGCTCGCCGAGCAGATGGTGTGGGCCGCAACCGACGACAACGGACACAACGAGGCGTTCAACATCGCCAACGGTGACGTCTTCCGCTGGCGCTGGCTGTGGCCGCAGTTCGCCGCGCACTTCGGCGTCGAGCCCGAGGGCTTCGACACCGAGCCGCGCCCCCTCGAACCCCGCATGTCCGACGCGGCCGCCGCGTGGAAGCGCATCGCCGACAAGCACGATCTGGTCGAAAGCGACGTCACCCGGCTGGCGTCGTGGTGGCACACCGACGGTGACCTCGGCCGCGACATGGAATGCCTGACCGACATGAACAAGTCCAAGAAGGCAGGTTTCCTGGGCTTCCGATCCACCCCGGATGCCATCGCCTCGGTGATCCAGCGTTACCGCGACGCGCGCCTGATTCCCTGAGCGCCAGAGCGGCTCCGCCGCACGTGTGTGGAACTTCGTAGTGGGCTACGAAGTTTCGCTCACATGGGGGTGGTGCCCTCGGTCAGATCCCGCACCTCGGCGTAGCGCTCCCGCACCGCCGGGGTCGGGTCGGCCTCGTAGGTCTGCGACGGTGCCTGTGCCCAGGTCGGCGGCTCAGTGGTGCCGGCCAGGGTCCACGCGGCCTGACGCGCGGCACCGTCGGCGACGTATTCACCCGGCTCGGGCACGGTCACCGGAACTCCGAGAATCGCCGGAGCCAATGCCCGCAACGCGGCGGACTTCGCGCCTCCGCCGATGAGTAGCACCCGTTTCGTCTCCACACCCTGCGCACGCAGGTGGTCGATACCGTCGGCCAAACCGCACAGCAGTCCCTCGATTGCGGCGCGCGCAAGGTGGCCGGGCGTCGAGTTGTTCAGTCGCAGGCCGTGAATCGCGCCGGATGCATCGGGACGGTTGGGGGTGCGCTCACCCTCGAGGTACGGCACCAACACCAGGCCATCGCTGGTCGTCGACAGCGCCAACCGAGACAGTTCGTCGTGGTCGACGCCCAGCAGACGCGCCGTCGCATCGAGCACCCGGGCAGCGTTGAGGGTGCACACCAACGGCAACTGCCGGCCGGTGGCGTCGGCGAATCCCGCGACCAGACCCGAACCATCGGCTGCCGCAACCGATGTCACGGCCGATACGACACCGGAAGTGCCCACCGAGACCACCACGTCACCGGGCTGGGCATCGAGGGCGAGGGCCGCGGCGGCGTTGTCTCCGGTACCCGGTCCGACCAGTGCACCGCTGCGGAGTCGGCCGATGGTCTCGTTCGGTGCCGCGACCCGCGGAAGCTGCGGGTTGCGCCCACGAAAACCCAACTGCAACAGATCGGTTCGATACTCGTTCGAGGCGGCGGAGAAGTACCCGGTACCGCTGGCGTCGCCCCGATCCGTGGCCAGGGAATCGAGCCCGGATGCGCCGCCGAGCTGCCAGCTGAGCCAATCGTGCGGAAGACACACGGCCGCAGTGCGATCGGCGTTCTCCGGCTCGTGGTCGGCGAGCCATCGCAGCTTGGCGACGGTGATCGAGGCCAACGGAACCACTCCGACGGCGTCGGCCCACGCCTGCCCGCCGTCGACGCCGGTCTCCTTCCCCAACTCCGACACCAAGTCGGTTGCGGCCTGCGCCGACCGAGTGTCGTTCCACAGCAGAGCGTTACGGACCACAGTTCCCGTCTCGTCGAGACACACCATGCCGTGTTGCTGCGCACCGACCGATACTGCGTCCACATCGTCGAGTCCGCCTGCTGCCGCCACCGCCTCGTCGAGCGCATCCTTCCAGCGCTGCGGGTCGATCTCGGTGCCGTCGGGATGGGAGGCTCGCCCCTGGCGCACCAACTCTCCCGATTCGGCATCACGAACGAATACCTTGCACGATTGAGTGGAGGAGTCGATTCCTGCAACGAGAGCCACGATGAGCGGTCCTTTCCTACGCAAGTGTGACTTGGACCCTACCCGCGGTGTTCGGCTGCCTCGGTCACGACGGTGCGTGCATAGGCGATGGCCTGCGGGGTGGTCTCGAAAACACGGCGCGCCTCGTCGTCCTTGGTGGTGAACACACCCAGCGCAGTCAGCGGTCGCAGGTGTTCGGGTTTGGCCGCGGAGATCAGGACGGTGATGTGGCGGTGTTCGAGTTCGGTGATCGTGTCCTTGAGCACGATGGCTCCGGTGGCATCGATCGTGGTCACTCGTGACATGCGCAGGATCACCACTTTCACGTCCGACACGTCGGCGAGCTCGAGCAGAAAGCTGTGCGCGGCTCCGAAGAACAACGCGCCGTCGATTCGGTAGGCGACGATGTGTTCGCGAAGCAGATTGCCTTCTTCCTCCGAGACCGCGTCGAGTGCATCCAGAGGCACCTGCTCGACCGTGGCCGATCGCGCGACCGCGCGCAGTGCGAGCACCGCAGCGAACCCGACGCCGACCGCCACGGCCGTCACCAGGTCGAAGACGACCGTGACGAGAAAGGTCGACGCCATCACCACGGTGTCCCCACGACCGGCGCGGGAAATTGCTCGGATGGAGGCAGTTTCGACCATGCGTACCGTCGTCGCCAGGAGCACCCCGGCCAGAGCCGCGAGTGGAATGTCGGCCACCAATCCCGCGGCGGAGTACATGATCGCGGCGAGAATCACGGCGTGAGTGAGTGCGGCGAGCCTGGTGCGCGCTCCGGATCGGACGTTGACGGCGGTGCGGGCGATGGCACCGGTGGCCGGGATCCCGCCGAACAACGGCGCGGCGATGTTCGCCAGGCCTTGCCCGAACAGTTCACGGTCCGGGTTGTGCCGGGCACCGACGCCCATCGAGTCCGCCGCGGTCGCGGACAGCAGCGATTCCAGGGCCGCCAGCGCTGCGACGGCCAGCGCCGGAGCCAACAACGCCGTCACGTCACCGAGGTGGAAGAAGCTCAGGTTCGGAGCGGACAGCGACGACGGGATGGTGCCGATGCGGGCGATGTCGAGGTCGAACAATCGGGTGACGACCGTTGCTCCGGCGACCGCGACCAGAGAGAACGGGATCTTCGGAGCCAGTCGGCCTCCGACGAGCATGACGATCGCGACGGTGACGGCCACGGCGGGTGTCAGGACGCTCGCGTGCGAGACGAACGAGCGCACCGCGTCGAACGCGGATTGCCACACCTTCTCACCCTCGGCGTCGGTGATACCGAGGGCCGACGGAACCTGTTGCAGCGCAATGACGACGGCGATGCCTGCGGTGAACCCTTCGATGACGGGTGCCGGCATGTACCGGACGGCTCGACCGACGCCGGCCGCGGCGAGCACGAGTAGAATTACCCCGGCCATCAGCCCGACGGCGAGTACGCCCGTCGGACCGTACTCGGCGACGATCGGGACGAGCACCACCGTCATGGCACCGGTCGGTCCGGACACCTGGAACCGTGATCCGCCGAACACAGCGGCGACGACTCCCGCGATGATCGCCGTGGTCAGGCCGGCCGCGGCCCCCAGCCCGGTACTGACGCCGAAGCCGAGCGCCAAAGGCAGCGCGACCAGGGCCACGATCAGACCCGCCAGCAGATCCGCACCGGGCGCGCGGAAGGCTGGTTTCCACTCGCTCCATCTGGGCAAGAGCGCCGTCAGAGCCCTGGAGGCGTCGGTCTTACGGTCGGATTTCGTCGGTTCGGACATGTGACGCTCTCTGAGAACTCATCGATCCTGATCCAGTTGATTGCTAAGTTTAGCAAGTAATGAATCAGGTGAACAGCAACGTGAGCCAAACCATCCGAAACCGTCGGGTCAGGTGCGTGCCCCGGACTCGCCCTCCAGCAACTCGGCCTGGTTGGCCACCACTCCCGTGAGTATCTCCCGCGCAACGAGCAACAGGTCGGCCACCTTGGGCGACGTCAGCGTGTAGGACACCGACAGGCCTTCCCGAGTGCCTTCGATGAGACCGGCGCGCCGCAGGATGGACAACTGCTGAGACAGATTGGCCGGCTCGATGCCGATTTCCGGAAGCAGCTCGGAGACGGCATGCTCGCGCTCGCTCAGCAACTCCAGTACCCGAATGCGCGCAGGATGCGCCAATGTCTTGAAGAAGTCGGCTTTCATTCTGTACAGCGGCCGGCTCGATTCCGTGGCCATGAAGTCCTCCCGTGGCACCCGCCGCCGCGCAGCAGGCTACTTGCGAACACTAGCAACCAACGCACGGAAGACAACGTCCTCCCTGCTCGTCCCGAAACTCGGCTACCTTCTCTCCCATGAGCGGAGAACCCGAAGAATCCACCGACTTCAGGCTCACCGTGGCCACCGCGGCCCTCGACCTGTTCTCCGTCAAGGGCTACGAGTCGACGACGGTGGACGACATAGCCGGTGCCGCCGGAATCTCGCGTCGGACATTCTTTCGCCAGTTCCGCGCCAAGGAAGACGTCGTCTTCGCCGACCACGAAATTCTGCTGGAGCAGGCCGGTGCGTTTCTCGAATCGAACGAGGGCGATCCGTGGCGGGCCGTGTGCGATGCCGCGCAGTTGGTGTACGAGCGGTTTTCCGAGTGGCGGGACATGTCGCGCCTGCGTTACCAGGTGGTCCACAAGATCCCCGCTCTGCGTGACCGAGAAATCGTCACCGTGTTTCGCTACGACAGACTCTTCGTCGAATATCTGCAGCGCGTTCTGCCCGATCACCCGCACCTGGAGATCCTGCAGTTCTCGGCCACGGTGACCGCAACGCACAACTACATCCTTCGTCGGATGATTCGCGACGGCCTGCCGACGTCGGTCGAGGATCTGCGTTCGGCACTCGCGCAGGTACGCGCGCAGTTCTCCGGTGAGATCGTCGTCGCGTCGTTCCCCCGAGGCACGTCCGTCACCAAAGTCGTCGACGCGTTGGCCGATCACACAAGCGCCTGATCGATCCGGACCGAATGGCACTGAGTGCCGGATGCCGAAGACCCGGCCTTGAACAGGTACGTATTCAGACGTACACTGGGGCAATCCTTGGCACTGAGTGCCCCCTCCGGGCAGTGCTACCCCCGACACACCGAGGAGCGTGGCCGACATGGCCGGAAATCCCGACTTCGATCTGTATCAATCGCCCGAAGAGCACGACGAACTGCGCGCGGCCATTCGGGCCCTCTCGGAGAAGGAGATCGCTCCGTACGCCAAAGAGGTCGACGAGGACTCCCGCTTCCCCGAGGAAGCACTCAAAGCGCTGAACGCCTCGGGCTTCAACGCCATCCACGTTCCCGAGGAATACGACGGCCAGGGTGCCGATTCCGTCGCCGCCTGCATCGTCATCGAAGAGGTCGCCCGCGTCTGCGGCTCGTCCTCACTGATCCCCGCGGTCAACAAGCTCGGCACGATGGGGCTGATCCTCAAGGGCTCCGAGGAACTCAAGAAGCAGGTTCTGCCGTCCCTGGCCGGCGGCGCGATGGCGTCGTACGCCCTGTCCGAGCGCGAAGCGGGATCCGACGCGGCCAGCATGCGCACCCGCGCCAAGGCCGACGGTGACGACTGGATCCTCAACGGCTCCAAGTGTTGGATCACCAACGGCGGCAAGTCCGAGTGGTACACCGTGATGGCCGTGACCGATCCCGACAAGGGTGCCAACGGCATCTCGTCGTTCATCGTGCACAAGGACGACGAGGGATTCGTCGTCGGACCCAAGGAGAAGAAGCTCGGCATCAAGGGCTCACCCACCGCCGAGCTGTACTTCGAGAACTGCAAGATTCCCGGCGATCGCATCATCGGAGAGCCAGGTACCGGCTTCAAGACCGCGCTGGAAACGCTCGACCACACTCGCCCCACCATCGGCGCGCAGGCCGTCGGCCTGGCACAGGGTGCCCTCGACGCAGCCATCGCATACACCAAGGACCGCAAGCAGTTCGGTACCTCGATCTCGAGCTTCCAGGCAGTGCAGTTCATGCTCGCCGACATGGCGATGAAGGTCGAAGCGGCTCGACTGATGGTCTACAGCTCCGCAGCCCGCGCCGAGCGCGGCGAGAAGAACCTCGGGTTCATCTCCGCGGCAGCGAAGTGCTTCGCCTCGGACGTGGCCATGGAGGTCACCACCGACGCCGTGCAGCTCTTCGGCGGCGCCGGTTACACCACCGACTTCCCGGTCGAGCGCATGATGCGCGACGCCAAGATCACCCAGATCTACGAGGGCACCAACCAGATTCAGCGTGTCGTCATGTCGCGGGCGCTGCTCAAATGAGCGACATCGACCTCGTAGGCGTCATCGGCGGCGGCACCATGGGAGCCGGCATCGCCGAGATGTGCGCTCGCTCCGGCAGTTCGGTACTGATTCTGGAGACGAGCCAGGCGACGGCCGACGCCGCCGAAGCCCGCCTCGACAAGTCCTTCGCCCGCGCCGTCAAATCCGGTCGCATCGAAGCCGACGCAGCCGAGAAGGCCCGGGCCGCAATCACGTTGACACTCGACATAAACGACTTCGCCGACCGCGACCTCGTGGTGGAGGCGGCACCGGAGATCGAATCGCTCAAGCTCGATCTGTTCGGCAAGCTCGATTCCATCGTCAAGCCCGAGGGAATCCTGGCGACCAACACCTCGTCGATCCCGGTCATCAAGATGGCCAACGCGACCAAGCGTCCCGACAAGGTCGTCGGAGTGCACTTCTTCAACCCGGTGCCGGTACTGCCGTTGGTCGAGATCGTCGTCAGCCTGCTCACCAGCGAGGAAACCGTTGCAGCGGTGACGGATTACGCCGGCAACACGCTGGGCAAGAAGACGATTCGCGCAGGCGATCGCGCCGGATTCATCGTCAACGCCTTGCTCATCCCGTACATGGTCTCGGCCATCCGCATGCTCGAGTCCGGCTTCGCCAGTGCCGAGGACATCGACGAGGGCATGGTCAACGGTTGTGCACACCCCATGGGCCCGTTGCGCCTGACGGACACCGTCGGCCTCGACGTCACCCTCGCGGTCGCCGAGTCGCTCTACGCGGAATTCCGCGAGCCGCACTACGCTCCGCCGCCGCTGCTGCAGCGCATGGTGGACGCCGGAATGCTGGGTCGCAAAACCGGTAAGGGTTTCTACACGTATTCGTAGTAGGCCCCCGCGTCTGCGTGAATGGTCCATTCACCCCCGTCAGGGCCGGTGAATGGACCATTCACGTCTTCCGAAAGGCGCACACTGGAGTCGTTCCACGACACTGGGAGGCTTCATGAACATCGATCTCGACGGCCGGACCGCATTGATCTCCGGCTCCAGCCAAGGCATCGGTCTGGCCATTGCCACCGAATTGGCCCGCGCAGGTGCACGCGTCGTCCTCAACGGCCGCAGCGCGTCGGCGCTCGATTCGGCCGAGGAACAGTTGCTGAAGGACGTGCCCGGTGCGCGGGTGGTCGTCGTGCCCGCCGATCTGGCGACGGCCGACGGGGTGGAGACGCTGGTCGAAAAGGTCCCCGTCGTCGACATTCTGGTGAACAACCTCGGCATCTTCGGAGCCAAACCCGCCCTCGACATCGACGACGACGAATGGCGACGTTATTTCGAGGTCAATGTGCTCTCGGCCATTCGACTCATCCGCACGTATCTGCCTGCGATGACCGAGGCAGGCTGGGGCCGAATTCAGAACATCTGCAGCGATTCCGCGGTCGTCATTCCCGAGGAGATGATCCATTACGGAATGACCAAGACCGCCCTGCTCGCGGTGACCCGTGGATTCGCGAAAGCTGCTGCAGGAACCGGCGTTACGGTCAATTCTGTCATCGTCGGACCCACCCACACCGAGGGTGTCGAGAAGTTCGTCGGCGAACTCGTCGGTGACGAACTGCCCTGGGACGAGGCACAGGCGCAATTCATGAAGGAACACCGGCCCCAATCGCTCATCGGACGCCTGATCGAGCCGAAGGAAATCGGCAACATGATCGTGTATCTGAGCTCGGAACAGGCTTCCGCAACCACAGGCGGCGCACTGCGCGTCGACGGTGGCTACGTCGACTCGATCCTGCCCTGAGACCGGACACGCTCACCCTCCGAACCCTGTCCGGTCGGTCACAGTTTGTGGCCGACCGCATCGGGGCATGCGTCGAGCACACGGAATCGAGCAGAGGTTCCTCACGCAGTACGTTGCACTCGAAGGACGATTCCTCAGTGAGCGATCAGTACACCTTCACCAACCCCGTCACGCAGTACAGTCAGGACGGCTTCCCGGAACAGCACCAGGATCCGCCCGGTCTCGCGGCAGATCTTCGGCCTCTCGCCGACCACGGTGAGCAGACGTACCGTGGATCCGGCCGACTGACCGGCCGCAAGGCCCTGATAACCGGTGCCGATTCCGGGATCGGACGTGCAGCAGCGATTGCCGTCGCGCGCGAGGGTGCCGACGTGGTGCTCAACTACCTGCCGTCGGAGGAAAAAGACGCGCAGGAAGTTGCGCAGTCGATCCGCGACGCCGGCCGAACCGCGGTCCTGGCACCGGCAGATATCACCGACGAACAGGCCGCGCGCGGAATCGTGCGCACCACCGTCGACGAGCTCGGTGGGCTCGACCTGCTGATCAACGTGGCCGGTAAGCAGCAGTTCGTCGAAGACCTGGCCGACCTGACGTCCGAGCAATTCGACCAGACGTTCAAAACCAACGTCTACGCACTGTTCTGGATCATCCAGGAAGCGGTGCCGCACATGCCCGCCGGCTCCACCATCGTCAACACCAGTTCGATCCAGGCGTACACACCCTCACCCGGTCTGGTGGATTACGCGACCACGAAGATGGCCATCAACACCATCAGCAAGGCGCTCGCGCAGCAGTTGGCACCCAAGGGAATTCGCGTCAATGTCGTCGCTCCGGGACCGTTCTGGACACCGCTGCAGGCCGCCGGCGGGCAGCCGACCTCGGCACTGCCGGACTTCGGCAAGGAAACACCGCTGGGACGCGCCGGGCAGCCCGCCGAGATCGCCGGTGCCTACGTCTACCTGTCTTCGGCCGAATCGGGCTACGTCTCCGGCGAGACGTTGAACGTCAACGGTGGCATGCCGACGCCGTAGTCGACATCCGTTCTGCGTGAATGGACCATTCACACCCGTCTGGGCTCGTGAATGGTCCATTCACGCATCTGGAGAGGTCAGTCCTTCGGCCCACCGGCGGCGTAGACGACCTGACCCGAGATGAAGCCGGCGCCCTCGCTGACGAAGAACGATGCCAGGTGCGCGATGTCGTCGGGGTGACCGACGCGATTGACCGGAATCTGTGACGCCGCAGCAGCTTTGAAGTCCTCGAAAGGCATGCCGACACGTTCTGCGGTGGCCGCCGTCATCTCCGTCTCGATGAACCCGGGGGCGATGGCGTTGGCGGTGACACCGAACTTGCCGAGTTCGATGGCGAGGGTCTTGGTGAAGCCCTGCATTCCGGCCTTGGCGGCGGAGTAGTTGGCCTGGCCGCGGTTGCCGAGGGCGGACGTGCTCGACAGGTTGACGATGCGACCCCATTTGGCGTCGATCATGTGCTTCTGGACCGCGCGGGTCATCAGGAACGATCCACGCAGGTGTACGCCGAGAACGGAATCCCAGTCCTGCACCGTCATCTTGAACAACAGGTTGTCGCGGGTGATGCCTGCGTTGTTGATCAGTACGGTCGGCGCACCGAACTCGCTCGCGATGCGATCGACCGCAGTCTGGACCGATTCTTCGTCGGCGACATTGGCACCGATGGCCACTGCCTGCCCACCGGCAGCCTGGATCGCGCCGACGGTGTCGCTGCACGCGGCCTCGTCGAGGTCCACCACGGCGACTCCGAAACCATCCTTGGCCAGCCGCTTCGCCACCGCAGCGCCGATTCCACGCGCACTACCGGTGACAATGGCCGTCTTGATCTGATCGCTCACGAATATCTCCTGACACAACGCCGAATCGAATTACCTGTCATCTGTTTCTACCAACCCCGCCGGCGCAGTCAGTACGCAGCCACCGCACCGTCGAGCGCCTTCTGCATTCCTTGCGCCACCACCCGCGTGATGTCGATCGGCTTCTCGGGCAGTTCGGTGATGGGTGAATCGATGTAGACGCTCGCCCGCTTCACTCTCGGCGCACCGGGGCCGTAGCTCAGACCGATGCAGATCAGCACCGGCTCGACCCCGAGCTTGCGCGCCCGCATCGCGATGTGTCCGATACCGCTGCCGACGTGCTGCACCGTCGTCGGATCCTCGAGGTTGCAGGTTCCCTCCGGGAACACTGCGAGGTCGTCGCCCCGCTTCATGCGCTCTGCGCTGACATCCATCATGCGGCTGCCCGCAGCGCTGACCGCGCGCATTCCGTGATTCTTGCCGCGGAAGACAGGGATTCCACCCATCATGTCGATTCGCTTGCGCTGCTTGGGTTCCTGGAACAGCTCGTCCTTGGCCAGTACCCGAGTGCGGCCGATGACCGGACGCAGCGGCGACGACCATGCCGCCGCTGCGAGCGTGTACGGATCGTTCTCGGTCAGATGATTGACCGCGATGAGCAGACGCGTGTTGTCGTAGACGAGACGACGCAGCTCCTCACGGGCACCGTCGGGATACGACACCCGCGGGCGGAAGCGACGGGCAAGGGTGGCATAGGCCAACCTCGCGACCTGACGATTCTGCTGGTGACGCAGGTAGAAGTCGTACACGGTCACATCGTTTTCGAGAATTACCGCAGGCCGATCCATGACGCGAGCTTAGCCTCACACCCGCTTCGAACCCATAGCCCGGATCCCGACGGCAAGTCCGACCACCGCAGTGGCCGCGGCCGCGACGACACCTGCCGGCACCGTCGAACTCGCGAAGTCGCCGGCGAACAGAGCACGTTCGGCGTCCACGAGATATCCGAGAGGGTTGATGTCGACCAGGAACTGCATCCACCCCGGTGCGGCCGTCAGCGGCAGCATCGTGCCCGACAGTATGAGCAGCGGGAACATCAGCGTCTGCTGGATGGACCAGAACACCCAATCCTGTCCGCGCACAGCCAAAGCCAATGCATAGGACAGTGCGCCGAGTCCGACGCCGAACACACCGAGCAGCACGATTCCGACGGCGGCACCGATCGGATTCACGGACAGGCCGAGCGGCAATGCCACCAGAACGATCAGCACGGCCTGAGCGGCCAGCGGCACCATTTCCTTGAACGCGCGCCCGACCAGCAGCGCCGATCGCGGCAACGGTGTCACCAACATTCGTTCGTGAGACCCCTGCTGCAATTCGGCCAACAGATTCGAGCCCGTCATGGACGTTCCGAAGATGGTGATCATTGCAAGCACACCGGGAACGAACCAGTCCCACACACTTCCGGCCCCGAGGCCGGGAACGTCGGTGAGCAGCGGGCCGAACAATGCCAGGAGAATCAGCGGTTGGACGAGACTGAAGATGACGGTGAACGGATCGCGAACCATCGGCCGCAGTTCGCGGCCCATCACCAACGTGCTTCCGGAGAGTACGTTCATCGGAGTTCTCCTGCCGTGCCGGCGCTTTCGAGTGAAGGCGTGGCCGCCGCAGCGCTCTCGCGAAGGCTGCGCCCGGTGAGACCGAGGAACACGTCGTCGAGGGTCGGCCGCGTCATGTCGGCGGTCAGTACTTCGATGCCGTGGGATTGACTCAGACGCACTATCTGCGGCAGAACCACCTCGGCGCGCTCGACTCGGATGTTCAACCGCGAACCCGCAACAGTCACGTCTCTGACTCCGGCCACACCGCCGATCAACGCAGCCAGCGCCGACGCGTCGGACACGGTGAGGACCACGAGGTCGCCTGCCAGTTCGGACTTGAGCGCCGTGGCGGTGTCATCGGCGATGACGGTGCCACGGTCGACGACGATCACCCGCTCGGCCATGGAATCGGCCTCGTCGAGATAGTGCGTGGTGAGCACGATGGTGGTACCCATCTCGCGTCTGAGCCGGAGAATGTGGTCCCACAGGTTCGCTCGGCTCTGCGGATCCATTCCGGTGGTCGGCTCGTCGAGGAACAACAGGGGCGGTCGATGCACCAGCCCCAGTGCGATGTCGAGCCGGCGACGCTGCCCGCCGGAAAGGGTCGAGACCGTACGGGCAGCGAGCTCGCCGAGCTCGAGCGCCTCGATCAATTCGTCTGCGCGACTGCGTGATCGGGGACGTGTCATGCCATAACACAGGCCCTGCACGACGAGCTCGTCGCGGACGCGTTGATTGTGGCCCGCGCCGTTGCCCTGCCCCACGTAGCCGAGGCTGCGCCGGACGCGATCTCGATCCTTCGTCACGTCGAATCCGGCGATTCGCGCCGAGCCCGAAGTCGGTGACAACAGGGTGGTCAGCATGCGCAGCGTGGTCGACTTGCCGGCCCCGTTGGGTCCGAGCAGCGCCACCAGTTCTCCCTCACCGATCGCCAGATCGATGCCGCGCACCGCCTCCACGGTCTTCTTGCCTTGCCGGAAAGTCTTGGTCAGTCCCGATGTTTCGATCATGTGTGACGCCCCTCGTCGTAGCGGTGAATCCCTACGACGGAGACGCTAGAAACGATCGCGGTCAGGTTCGGTCCGTGTTGCCGGGCCGACGAGAAATCAACCGAAGACGGGAAACTTTCGCTTGCTGGCGAGGGCGTCCATCCCGGACTGGATGCTCGCACGTACCTCGTCGTACTTGGCGTCGACGTACGCCTCGTCCTCGCACCGAGCCGGATCGTGGTCCAGTTCCACCGGCGGCATGAAACGCGTACGAATCTTCGCGGGCAACGGAATCTGCGGCAGCGCGGCGGGCGCGATGATCCACGGAAGAGAGATCGCGATCGGGAACACCTTCAACCGTGCGATCTTGTCCAGCTTGAGCACCTTCGCCAGCTTGTCACCACGGATGAGCACCGGCATCGCGTCGGCCCCACCCACGGTCGCCACCGGCACTATGGGTACACCCGTCCGGATGGCGAGCTTGATGAAGCCGGTTCGGCCGCCCAGCGTCGCCTCGTCTCGCTTGCTCCAGGGCCGCAACGAATCGACCTCACCACCCGGCCACACGATGACGTCCCGGCCCTCGGCCAACGCCGTCGACATCGAGTCCGGTGCCGCGGGCAGCACGCCCATGGATCGAAAGACTTTGCCGATCAACGGGAACGCCATCAGTGCATCGTGCGCGGTGCCGTGCAGAATCCGCTTCTCGCCGAAGTGTCGCCACCATTGCGCGCCGACCGTCCACGCGTCCCACACGAACGGCGCACCCGAGTGCACCCCCACGACCAGCACCGGCGACTCGGGGATGGTCTCCCAACCGTCGATCTCCATTCGGAAGTACCGATCCATCACCCCGTTCCACAGCCGCTGCTGACGGTCCATCGCGGCGGTGTTCTGGTCGTCGAGGTCCCAGCCGCCTGCACGTTCGGCAACAACGGCTCCGAGACCACCGGACGAGTTCGCCCGTCGCTCCTTCATCTTCATCCGCGCAGCGGCGGCGTACCGCTGCGCTTGCTCGCGCAGCTGTTCCTTCGTCGGTTCCCCCGTCGAGTCTCCGGCGCCGTCCCCACCCGTTACGTGATCCCCATCACTCATACTCGCACCGTACTCCACAGCAACCGAGTCGACCGACGACCGGAGCTCGTAACCCCACGCGGCTTGCAGACTGTCCGATATGGTCGAAATTCGAGCCGAACGAACGAGGTAACCCCCATGGATCCGATCGAACCGGCATACGGAACGACTGTTTTGCTGCTGATCGCAGCCGCAGCTGTAGCAATCTTGCTGTTCCTCATCATGAAGGTGAAGTTGCACGCCTTCGTCTCACTCGTCCTGGTCAGCGCGGTCACCGCTGTCGCGGCGGGAATTCCGCTGGCGGAAGTGCCGTCGGCCCTGCTCTCGGGCTTCAGTTCCACACTCGGATCTGTTGCCCTGCTCGTCGCCTTGGGTGTGATGGTCGGCAGACTGCTCGAAATCACCGGTGGCGCACAGGTATTGGCCGACACCCTGATCAACCGATTCGGGGCCAAGCGCGCCCCGCTCGCCCTGGGTGTCGCCGCAATGATCTTCGGCTTCCCCATCTTCTTCGACGCCGGCCTGGTCGTCTTCCTGCCGATCATCTTCACCGTCGCCAGACGGTTCGGCGGATCCGTGCTGCTGTACGCCCTCCCGACGGCAGGCGCTTTCGCCGCGATGCACGCCATCGTTCCCCCGCACCCCGGTCCCGTCGCAGCCACCGAACTTCTCGGCGGCGACATCGGATCGGTACTGCTGGTCGGCGTCCCCGTCGCCGTCGTCTCCTGGTTCGTCGGCTCCTACCTCGTCGGCACGCAGCTCGGTAAGCGGTTCCACACCCTGCCCGCCGACCTCTTCTCCGACGGCGCAGCCGACACCGACGAACACGACAAGGAAATGGCCGGCCTCCGAGACCCCGCGCCGAAGTTCGGTGCGGTGCTGTTCATCCTGCTGACGCCGCTGGTGCTGATCTCGCTCAATACCGTGGTCAACACACTGACCACTTCGGGCGTACTGACCGGGGACGAGACCTGGGCCGCGGCGCTGACGCTCATCGGTCAGACCCCGATAGCACTGCTCATCACCCTGCTGCTGGCCCTGTTCATCCTCGCGCCGGGACGCTTCCCCGTAGCCGACGGTGCCAAGTACATGGACCAGGCTCTCGGACCCATCTGCTCGATCATCCTGATCACCGGCGCCGGCGGCATGTTCGGTGGAGTACTGCGCGCCAGTGGCATCGGGCAATCCCTCACCGCCTCGTTGTCCGACATCGGGTTGCCGATTCTGCTGCAGGCCTTCCTGATCGCCACCGCTCTACGCGTCGCGCAGGGTTCGGCGACCGTGGCATTGACCACCACCGCCGGGCTGATCTCGGTGCAGGTGGCCGAGCTGGATCTGAGCAACTTCAAGATCGCACTGTTGGTGTTCGCACTGGCCGCCGGAGCGACCGTCCTCTCTCACGTCAACGATTCCGGCTTCTGGCTCGTCAGCCGCTTCTTCGGCATGGACGAGAAGACGACCCTCAAGACCTGGACCGTCATGGAAACCACGCTCGGATTGGCGATCTTCGCACTCGCGTCGCTGCTGTGGGTGGTGTTCTAGCGGGGCGAGACGTGACCCGATGATCGACACTCGGCCCAGTCATCGGTGGCGCGCTCCATCACTGTCGATCGCGCTTGGGTTGCCAACGAGCTGCGCGCTCGCCGATCGATGCGAGCCGAGCAGTCTCGTGTACTCGAGCGGCGCGGGTCTCCGGCCGCTTGGCTGTGGCGATCCACTCCAGAATTCCGCGACGCGCGGACGGAGGGAATCGGTTCCAATTGTTCTCCGCATCAACGTATTCGGAGAATGCAGCCGCAAGGTCGTCGGGAACGATCAGATCCTCGACCTCGTCGAGTACGGTCCACGATCCGTTGGCCACGGCAGCCTCGACGGCGCGCTCCCCCGCCGGGAGCATCAAACCTGCTTCACGGAGGGCTTCGACGCGAATCTTGTTCGGACGGGACCACGCGCTCGCGGGTTTCCGGGGCGAGAAATACAACATGGTTCGCTCGTCGTCGAGCTTGCGGGGTCGACTGTCAACCCACCCCACCGCAAGGGCTTCCGACACGGCGTCGTCGTAGCTGATCGCCGGCTTTCCGGTGGCCTTCTTCCACGACACCAGCCACGCAGATTGCACCGTCGCGTGATGTTCGGTCAGCCATGTCCGCCACTGCGCACGTGTCTCGGCATGCACCCTCGGTGCGTCGTCCATGACGGCCATGCGTACCCCTTCCCTCACTGCCTCGAAGGTCCGTCATCGGCTCGAAGACTTTGCACTCGATTATGCTGCGATCGTGGGCGACATTCCCTTCGGTGTTGTGTCGACGGCGCGAGGCATCGGTGAGTGACCGCATCCGGTTCGACGGAGTGCTCGAGCCGATGACGTGGGGTAAGAACACGTACACGATCATTCGTGTACCGACTGGTTTGGTCGAGGCGGCGGAACGGTGGCCGACTCGCCGGATCGACGGTTCGATCGAGGGCTCGAGTCTCAATCTCGGTCTCAACAAGGCAGATTCGAATGTGATGCCCGGGTCCTTCGTCTACATCGGTGCAGGTCTTCAACGCCGGTTGGGCATTCGCCCCGGTGATCTGGTCTCGTGCGAGTTCGAGCCGGCCGACCCCGATCTGGTGCCGGTTCCGAAGGACCTCGAGGAGGCGATGAGGAACGCGCAGTGCACACCGGCCTGGGAGCGGAAGCGGCCGAGCGAGCGACGTCAATTGTTGATGCCGATCGACAACGCGGCGCGCGAGCAGACCCGAGCGGCCCGAGTCGCGCGACTGGTCGGGATATTGACGGAGAATCCGCAGCCGAACAGTTGAGATGCCCAGGCCCGCCGTCACTGCACCGGCATCAGAATTCGCCACGCGCCCAATGCCAATGAGCCGACGGTGACGAGCAGGAACAGCCCGACCCAGACGATGCCGGGCAGGAAGGTCAACCGGGCCAGCTGATCGGCGTCGGAGTCCCGCGCCCGTCCTGCGCTGCGCGATTTCTGCAGTTCGAGCACGGGACGCGGACCGGCGATCAGCAGGAAGAACGTGATGAAGTACGCCGCGGCGACCTGTTGTTCACCGGTGCCCCACCAGGACACGACGAACAGGGCGGCCCCGACGGTGACCAGGGAGAGCAATCCGTAGATGTTGCGAATCATCAACAGCATCAACGCGATCGAGACGATACCGATCCACAGCACCGCGGACGCATGCTGAGTCCCGAGCACGAACGCGGCACCGAGACCGAGTAGCGACGGCCCGACATAGCCGGCGAAAGTCATGGCGATGACGCCGAGCCCGGTGGGCTTGCCCTTCGAGATCGCGACGCCCGAGGTGTCCGAATGCAAGCGCAGGCCCATAAGCTGACGACCGGTGATCAGCGCAACGAACAGGTGCGCACCCTCGTGCGCGATGGTCACCACGTTGCGCGCGATCCGCCACGTCTGCGGCAACACGACGATGACGAGTGCAATCACAGCAGCAACTTGGACGATCCATACCGGTGGATCAGGACTCACCGCGGAGATGCGGTCCCAGAATTCGTTCACACCACACCCTATGTGAATGGAACTTCGTAGCAGACTACGAAGTTCCGCTCACATCGGACGGTCAGGACGCGCGCGACTCGGCCTTCGCACGTTCGCGGGCGAAGGAGCGATCACGCATCTCCTCGAACTTGGTGGCCTGACGCTCGAGGTCTTCGAGGAACGCGGCGAGTTCCTCGCGCTTGTTCTCGCCGCGGCCGGTGAAGTCGTTGCGC
>NZ_NPFV01000016.1:0-241406 GCF_002259365.1 Rhodococcus sp. 14-2496-1d
GGGACCAGCTGCTTGCTGACGCCCATCGTGATCGGATGAAGACGCGAGCCCGTGCCGCCCGCCAGAATGATTCCCCGCATGACGGCGAAGTCTTCCAGACCCTCCGATCACCCGCTCGCTTGTGCCGCTCCGTTTCCGCGCGCGATGTGGAATCCGCCTCTAAACTTCGTCCTGCCCCGCAGCTGTGGGGAACGGGACCGACTGACCACCGAGAACCGAGGACAAGCCACGTGACGACGACGAACCAGATCGCCACCGGTATCGATCAGGTCACCGCTCTGCTCTCCACAGTGACCGAAGCCGAACGCGCATCGGCGACGCCCTGCACCGAGTGGACCGTCGCTGACCTGACCGATCACCTGGTGAACACCGCTGCCAACCTGGTGACCATGGCTCGGGGTGGAGATATCGACTGGTCAGCGTCACCCGAGTCGTCCTCGGATCCGATTCCGCTGTGGACCGAGCGGACTCGCGAACTGCTGGCCGAGATCGACGCAGGTTCGCCGCTGCCGCTCGGCATGGTTGCCGCGGAACTCTCGGTGCACGCGTGGGATCTCGCGACCGCACTCGGTCGCGGCACCGATGATCTCGACCAGACCGTGCCCGAGGAGGGGATGGTGTTCATGTCGGCGAACATGACCGACGAACGGCGCGGTGGTGCCTTCGATCCAGAGCAACCGGCACCCGACGACGCGAACGCGTACGAGCGTTTGGCGGCTTTCGCCGGCCGCACTGTCCGAGGCTCCTGACAGTTCCGACGGCCGATCACTCAACCGAGTTGGCGACATCGGCCTACGTGATTCGGTAGGGCCGACACGGCACTCCCTCGTACGGTTCGGGCACTTCCGGTGCCAGCTGCGGGATTGCCCACATGAGGCCGAACAACAGCGCTATCGATGTCGCGAGACGAACAAGAATCTTCCCCAGACCCATCCGATTACTACTCCCCCGAAGTCGAGCAGAAGCTAGCACGCGTGGCAGACAAGATCGGCCCGCACGAGCATCCCCCGGTAAAGTGCCTGTTCATGAGAATTCTCGTCACGGGTGGGGCCGGGTTCATCGGCGCGAACTTCGTACATCAGACCCTCGCGCAGCGTCCCGATTCCCAGGTCACCGTGCTCGACAAGCTCACCTACGCCGGTAACAAGGCTTCCCTCGATCCGGTGGCCGATCGAATCGAGTTCGTGCACGGCGACATCGCCGACGCCGATCTCGTCGACCGCCTCGTGCGCGAGACGGACCTGGTCGTGCACTTCGCCGCCGAATCCCACAACGACAACTCGTTGACCGATCCGTGGCCGTTCGTGCACACCAACGTCATCGGTACCACCACCTTGCTCAATGCGGTCCGCGAACACGACGTCCGCTACCACCACATCTCCACCGACGAGGTCTACGGCGACCTCGAACTCGACGACCCGGCGCGGTTCACCGAGTCCACTCCGTACAACCCGTCGAGCCCGTACTCGTCCACCAAGGCGTCGAGTGATCTGCTGGTGCGGGCCTGGACGCGTTCGTTCGGCGTCCGCTCCACCATCTCCAACTGCTCCAACAACTACGGTCCGTACCAGCACGTGGAGAAGTTCATTCCGCGTCAGATCACCAACATCCTCAGCGGCTCCCGGCCCAAGCTCTACGGGGCAGGGCAGAACGTGCGCGACTGGATCCACGTCGACGATCACAACAGCGCCGTCTGGGCCATCATCGACGGCGGCCGCATCGGCGAGACCTACCTCATCGGAGCCGACGGCGAAGCGAACAACCGCACCGTCCTCGAAGCGATTCTCGAAGAGACCGGCAACGCACCCGACGCCTTCGACTTCGTCACCGACCGCCCCGGCCACGACCTGCGTTACGCCATCGACTCGACCAAGCTCCGCACCGAACTGGGTTGGACGCCAACGTATGTCGACTTCCGTGCCGGCCTGAAGGCGACCATCGACTGGTACCGCGAGAACGAGCAGTGGTGGCGACCGCAGAAGGACGCCACCGAGGCCGTCTATGCGGCGAAGGAGTCGGTCCTGCCCTGAAGCAGGGCCTAGCTGCTGCGCGACATCCGGTGGCGCAGCAGCAGGTACACCGCGCGACGCATGAACGACGTCATCAGTGCCTTGGCGTTTCCGATGCGAACGTCGTTGTCGGACAACAGGCTCGGGTCGCTGGCCTGTAGTGAGCGGTGGAAGTCGGCGGCCTGACGTGCCTGCTGCGTCGCAAGCTCCACACTCCACTGCCCCGAGTTGATGCGGAACGATGCCAGTGGTCGGGGAATTGCCACGATGTCGCCGCGGAGCGCGACAGCGATGAACGTGGCCTGATCGATCAGGTAGGGATGGCTGTTGTCCCACAGCCCGATTTCGCGGAGCTCCGCGAGCTTCATCATGACGCCGCCGGGTTCGCCGAAGATGTTGGCGCCGGCTCGGACTGCGGTTCGCGCGGCAACTCGACCCGAGACCGTTCCGTGCAGGCCGCCGAGCCCGCGGGCGGCGATCACCGTCTTGCCGTAGGCGTCGATCAACGTCCGCTGAGAGGCGACCAGAACGGCGGTCGGGTTGTCGTCGAATGCCTGGACCTGAGTCGCCAACGCGGTGGGCGCGATGGTGTCGTCGCCGCAGACGAGTTTGATCAATTCGCCGGTGGCCTCTTCGGTGACCCGATTCCAGTTGGCCTGCGCGCCGCCACCGGCCGGGGTCGTCAGCACACGAATACGCGGGTCGTCGAATTTCTGCGCGACGGCGAGGGTGTCGTCGGACGACGAATGATCGGCGATGACCAGCTCGAAGTCCGTGAAGGTCTGGGCGAGAATCGAATCGATGGTCTCGGCCAGGTACTCGGCGTTGTTGTACGCCGGGACGACGACGGATACACGGGGTGTCATGGTGTGGGGGCCTGGCTCTTTCTGCGGAACGAGAAGTCGCGGTAGCCGAAGAAGCTGACGACTGCCATCACTGCTGTGACGACCAATTGTGAAGGGATGGGCGGGAAGTGGAAGACGGATACGGCGATCGTCATCAGAGAGATGTTGGCGACGAACGCGCCGAAGTTCACGACGAAGAAGCGCAGCAGATCGCGTAGGAAGTGCCCACGCACGCGGAACACCAGGTATCGGTACATCGCGAACGCGCACAGCACGTTGCAGAGGTAGCCGAGCACGATCGCGGCGTGATATCCGTATCGCTCACCGATCAGCAACTGCCACAAGATGAACCACGCGGTACCCAGTGCAGTGTTGACGCCACCGACGAGCAGGAACGCGATCTTCTGATTCTTGACGATGCGCATCAGCGGCCCCGGTGCGCCGTTCATCCCGGCCGGGGGAGCGGGGGTCTGTGGTTCGGTCATCGACCGACCCCCAATGCCTCACGGGTCGCGAACAGTGTGGAGGCGATTCCTGCGGGCAACGTGCGGTGCGTTCGACGATCGATCTGCGGCCAGACCGTCGAGCGCAGTCGGAGATCGCGACCTTGGAACACCGCGAGCGGCGACGCCGCCAGCACCACGTTCGGTCGACGGCGGAACACCGTCCGGCAGGCTCCGAGGATCGAGCCGATGGTGACGGCCTCACCGGAGGCGAAGATCTTGATCGTCGGCGAGTGTCGTTGCGTGGCAGACATACCGAGGGTGTCGGCGACCATCTCTGCCGCGTCGGACACGTAGAGATAGTCACGCAACGTGTCCATCGGTACGTAGATGGAGACGGGTGAGGCCATGAGGTAGCCCCGGCACAGGTGTGAGATCAGGCCCTGCGGTTTCGCGAGGTTCTGGCCGGGCCCGTAGAGGTTCGCGAACCGCCCGATGGTCACGTTGATCCCGGTGCGTTCACCGAACTCGGTTGCGATGGCCTCGGATTGCAGTTTCGCGAAGCCGTAGTCGCCCAACGGAACCGGCAGTGTCCCTTCGTGATGCGGGGCTCCGGTCGCGCCGGCGTAGACGCCTCCGGCGGACGAAGCGAGGAACACGGTTCCGGTGCCCGCGCGGTCGCCGGCGGCACTTTCGATGCGCGCCGACACGGCTCGGATCAGACCGTTCTCTTCGGCGAATTGCGCTGCGCTGGTTCCGTTCACACCCGCACCGGCGGCCCAGATCACGTTCCACGTACCGTCGGAGAAAGAGTCGAAGAACTCCGAACAGCGCTGCAGCAGAGCTTGTTCGGCAGATTCCCTGTCCGACCACGGAATGGTGCTGGTGTGCACTCGGTGCCCGCGACGACCGGCCTCGCGGGTCACCGCAGCGCCCAGGAGTCCGCCGCTGCCGACGATCCACGTGTGCGTTGCGGTCACGCCGACGGTGTGTTGTCGGTCGACTGTGGAGTTTCGCCTGATCCTGCAGGCGCGGTGCGTCCGAGTGGGCCGTTTCCCGGATCGGTGACGATCAGGTACGGCGGCTTGCCCATGGCCGTCTTGACGTTGACGCCCACGTACTCGGCCACCACACCGAGGGAGAACAGAGTCGCCCCGAACCCGAACAGCAGAATCACCATCGTCGATGCCCAGCCTCGCACCTCGGCACCGGAGTCGAAGACGAAGTACGACACCAGTACGTAGGCCACCAGAATCAGGCCGAGTACCGCGAAGGCGATGCCGATGAAGCTGACCAGCCTCAGGCCCTTGGTGCCGCTCGAGAGCACCATCCGCCAGAAATGCGAGAGCAAGGTGCGCAGGCGGTAGCCCGATCGACGGTCCACCTCTTCGCGCAGCGCCACCGGGCTGGTCGTGACGTCGCCCGCGATCCACCCGAGTGCGATGTCCAGGTACGCCTCCGAACCGGCGTAGGCCGCGACGGAGCGGCCGACCTCACCGAGCACCAGGCGATAGCTCTGATAGTCGACGGTGTTGTCCCCGGCCAGGGCCTTGGCGATCAGCCATTTCGCGCCGCGGGAGGCGGTGTTGCGCCACAGTCCGTGCGGTGCGACGTTGGTGGGCTTGGCGTAGACGACTGTGGACTGCCGGTCGAGGGCGGTGTCGAGCATGCCGCCGATGGCTGCCGGGTCGTGCTGCCCGTCCTCGTCCATCGTGACGATCCATTCGCCGCCGCTGGACGCCATGCCGGCGAGGGTGGCGGGGTGCTGGCCGAAATTGCGACTCAGCCACACTCCACGAACGAACGGGTGCGCAGCGGTCAGCCGCCTGATCACCGCAGCGGAATCGTCGGGTCCGTGATCGAAGACGAGCAGAACTTCCTCGACGATCATCGGCCGCCCGACGGGGGTGTGAGTCACCTGCGTCAACGGAAGGATCTCGTCCATCAACGCACTGAGGGTCCGTTCACCCTGGTAGACCGGCACCACGATGGAAATGCGGTGCGGATCAGCAACAGAATCGTCGGACATCACGAGGGCCTACCCTATCCGTTCCCGCTGTCGCCATCGAACTCCGGCGCGGCAGGGCTTCTGCGTCGTCGCACATCGAGTACCACCAGACCGACCAGCAGCAGCACCCCGCCCGCCATCGCGGCGAGTCCGAGACGTTCGCCGGGCGGCCGGAAGGTGATGTGCAGATCTGCGTTCTCGGTACCGGGCGGCAGGTCGACGTAGAGGAAGATGTCGGCCAAGCCCTTGGCCTGCAGCTCTTCACCGTTCAGGGTCGCGGTGTAGCCGGGCCAGGCCAGACGGGAGAACACGACGCTGCCGCCGTTCGGAGCGCTGACGTCGACGTGCTCGGAGTCGGCGTCGGACGATCGAGGTTCGGCCGTGGCGTTCACGGTCGCGACGACGCGTCCCGACGTGGCGGGAATCAGTCCGTCGACGCGTTCGAGGACGTAGATCTGGCGGGCGGACTCGGGCGTGGGAGCGGTCACCCACTCCCAGCCTGCGGGTGCGGGCCGTGCATTCGCGAGCGGATACTGGTTCTTCTGCAGCACGATTCGATCGAGTTGCATCAGATCGGCGTAGGTCTTGCCGGTGTACGGCTCGATCTCGAACACGCGCCGGAAGGCGTCCTCGCAGGTCGATCCCTCGTGCTCGAAGCACAGCAGGTTGGCGAAGTCGAGATATCCGACCGGGGTGTACGCGTTGACGTAGTCCAGGCCCATGATTTTGGCGGAGTTGCCGTACACCTGGGAGTGCCAGGGCAGCTTGGGGTCGTCGGGTCCGTCGGCCTCGGTCTCGGTGAGCGCACGGCTGCCGAGTTGCAGAGTCGCGCCCTGCCACTGCGGGAACTCGGCCTTGGCCTCGGATTGGGACGCGGGCAGCCACCACTTGTCGAAGGGTGGTTCGTAGGTGGCCACCTGGTACATCGCGACCGGCGCGATGGTCACCAGCAGCAGTGCCGCGGTCGCGCGCGTGGAGAACCGGTGGGCCAACAGCAGGGCGAGTGCTCCGACGAGCAGGATCACCAGCGCAGCGAGGACATGGCGGCCGAAGAACTCCGGGCCCGAAGAACCGGCCCGCAGCAGCAGCACCAGCGTCAACAGGCCGGCGGCGAGCAGCCGGGGCCGTAGCTTGTCGAGAGTGCCGTACCGGCTGATCAGGGTGACCACGAGAATCAGCGCGACGAGGGCGACGAACGGCAGGATGCGGGCGGGCCAGCGGATCGGTCCGATGTCGCTGGGGCCCGCGGTGAAGATCAGGGCGAACGCCAGCATGATCAGCGGGGCTGCCAGCTCGCGCAGAGCCGCGGGTACTCGACGCCATGCGATGAACGCCAGCGCGGGCACCACGAACCAGGCGATGTAGGTGACCGGCGATTCGGTGGTCTCGCCCGCCCAGGATTCGATGCTGGTCACAGCGGTCGGGATGCTCGCGGTGAGCGATTCCGACCACGGTGCCGTCAGGAAGTTGTCGTTGAACGTGCCTTCGTCGCCGCTACGCCAGGTGACCGCCGAGGTGAGCACGCCGGGCAGGAACGTGACGGCCCCGCAGGCCGCGGCGGCGATGCCTACGGCGCACACCTTCACTGCCGGACGCCACAGCCGCTGGAACAGGCGTTCGCCGATCGCGACGGATCCGATCATGACTCCGGCCATCACCGCGGCGTGGACGTATCCCACGCTGATGGCGAGGTAGAGGAAGACGAACGGCACGATGGGGCCGGTGCGGCCGCGGGCGTAGGACACCGAGCTCGCCCACGCGTTCATGATCCACGCGGTACCCATCAGTGCGGTCACCCACGAGGTGTTCTCGAAGAACAGCGTGAAGCCGACGAACGGTGCGCTCGCGCCCGCTACCGCGGCCCAGTTCGCCCGCGCTCCGTAGGCCAGAGCGACGCGAAAGACGCTCCAGGCCAACAGAATCGAGAATCCGAGTTTGACGACCGTGGCCAGCAGCACCAAGTTGTCGATCGACGGCGAGATGTAGTTGATCGCCATCTGCACGGGATTCCACAGGCCGCCCTGGCCCTCGACCGGGTAGTTGCCTGCCATCCACTGATCGAGCACCAGCGAGGGGAAGTGCCCGTCGCGCATGATGCGTCCGAGCTGGAGCCAGTTGGGTACGGCACCCGATTCGGTGTCGTCGATGTAGAAGAAGCGGGGATCGACGCTGAGCACAAGGAGGTAGCCGAGAACGACGACTGCAGCGACCGCTGCTCCCCACGCGAGGCGCTCTCTCCTGCTGTCGGGCAGGGCGGCGCGCGCGATCTGGGTATCCGTGGGGGTCAAGGGTCAACTCCGTGAGTGCGGGCAAAGACACCCGACTGTAGCTCCCGAGGTGTCCGGGAACCGAAACGTCGACGCGTGTGACCCGCAGGTGTTGGCGGACAACCGACTATTGCGAGCGATCACTCTCTAAGTTAGATTGACGTGACACTATGACGGAGGTCACATTGAACTCGAACACTGCTTTCGACGTCGTCATCACCGGCGGCACCGTCTACGACGGGTCCGGCGGTCCCGGAGTGCGAGCCGATGTGGGCATCGTCGACGGTGTCGTGCGGGCCGTGTCGGCCACGCCGCTCGAGGTGGGTCCGGCGACCGAGGTGGTCGACGCCACCGGCAAGTGGGTCACCCCGGGCTTCGTGGACGTGCACACCCACTACGACGCGGAGGTGCTCGTCGGCCCGGGTCTCGAAGAGTCCGTCCGGCACGGGGTCACGACGGTTCTGCTGGGGAACTGTTCGTTGTCGACGCTCTATTCCACTCCGGTCGACATCGCGGATCTGTTCAGTCGGGTCGAGGCGCTGCCGCGAGATCATGTGCTCAAAGCCGTCGATACGCACAAGACGTGGACCAGCCCCGACGAGTACATCGCAGCGCTCGAACGACTGCCTCTCGGTCCCAATATCGCTGCTCTGGTGGGACATTCGGATCTGCGGGCGCACGTGATGGGCTTGGATCGCTCGACCGATCGCAGTCAGCGGCCCACCCGCGAGGAGTGGCGCGCCATGTCGGACGCGCTCGAGCAGGCACTCGATGCCGGACTGCTCGGGATGTCGACGATGACGAACCCGTGGGACAAGTTGGACGGCGATCGGTACCGGTCTCGGTCGTTGCCGTCCTCGTACGCGCGGTGGAGCGAGTTCCGTGCGCTGCACAAGATCCTGCGTCGACGCGGCCGGTTGTTGCAGAGCATTCCGAACCTGAACACCAAGTACGACATGCTGTTCTTCCTCGCCTCGGCCACCGGGATCGGCCGCACTCCACTCAAGATCTCGCTGCTGGCGGCGGCCGATGCCAAGGCGTCGCCGTGGATTCATCGCGTCTTCGGCCCGCTCGCGCGCATGGTCAACGGACCGGGCAAGGGCCAGTTCCGCTGGCAGCATCTGCCCACCACGTTCGACGTGTACTCCGACGGCATCGACCTGGTGGTGTTCGAGGAGTTCGGATCGGGCCGAGCAGCTCTGCATCTACGAGAAGAGTTGGGACGCAACGAGTTGCTCTCGGACGAGGCGTACCGCCGCTGGTTCCGCGCCGACTTCGAGAAGAAGTTCAGCTCACGCGTCTGGCATCGAGACTTCGCCGACGCCGAGATCACCGAGTGTCCCGACGCGTCGGTCGTCGGCAAGAACGTCGCCGAGGTCGCGGCCGAGCGCGGTGTGCACGTGGTGGACGCGTTCCTCGATCTGGTGGTCGAACACGGACGAAAACTGCGTTGGCACACCACGGTGGCGAATCATCGCAAGCGTCAGATGGACAAGCTGATCAACCAGCCCGGGGTGACCGTGGGGTTCTCCGACGCAGGCGCTCATCTGCGCAACATGGCGTTCTACAACTTCGGTATCCGGTTGCTGCACCGCGTGCACGATGCGCAGGGCGATCGCAGGCCGTTCATGACCGTGGAGAAGGCCGTGCACAAGCTCAGCGGCGAATTGGCCGACTTCTACGGTGTCGACGCCGGACACGTGCGGGTGGGTGATCGAGCCGACATCGTGGTGATCGATCCGAATGGGCTGGACGAGGAGGTCCTGGCCTATCGGGAGGAGACCATGCCGGAGTTCGGGGGTCTGAGCCGCATGGTCAACCGTAACGACCGCGCTGTCGCCGCCACTCTGGTCGCGGGCCGAGTGGTGTTCTCCGGCGGCACGTTCGCTCCGTGGTTCGGTGTGTCGGAGCGGGCCGGCAGTTTCCTGCGGGCGGGTACCCCGACGGCTCCTCGTCGCCGGGAGCGTGTGTGAGCCCGAGTCAACAGCAGCGCCGGACCGAGACGATCGGAAAGTTGCTCGACGCGACGATCGCGTCGTTGTGCGAGAAGGGCTATGCCGCAACCAGTGTCAGTGAGATCGTCGGCCGCGCCGGGGTGTCCTCCGGTGCCATGTTCCGGCATTTCGACACCAGGCTCGACCTGATCGTCGCTGCGGCCGACGAGGTTCGCAGACGCCAGTTCGTCGAGTTCCGTCATGGCCTGTCCGGTTTCGGTAGCGCGTCGATCGAACACTGCCTCGAACTGCTCAGGGCTGCGTGCCGAGCCCCGATCAACGGCGCCTGGTACGAGCTCCTGACCGCAGCCCGCACTGACGAAGAGCTGCGAGAGAGGCTGCAGCCCTTCACCGTTCGCTATCACGAACAGATCGCCGAACTCGCTCGCACACTACCGGTCGCAGGCGTGCTCGACCCACGGCATCTCGAGACGGTGATCTTCAGCGTGGTGCATCTGCTCGACGGCGAGGCGTTGGCCGCCGTGGTGCACCCGCAGCCCGAACAGGAGGCCATGCGGCTGAGGATGATTGCGCACCTGTTGCGCGGTGGCACTCTGCATGCCCTGAGCGACGCGGGATGACCCACTGGACGGTGCGCACGCCCGGCGCAGAACTTCCCGTCGTCGAGCACGGGAACCCGGAGGCGCGCTCGACGGTGCTGCTGGTGCACGGCTATCCCGACAACCGCCATGTGTTCGATCCGCTGATCGCCGAGCTCGGCGACCGGGTCCGGGTGATCGCCTACGACACGCGAGGCAGCGGAGCGTCCGCGCTCGAGCCCGCAGCGGACGTGTCCATCGAGCAACTGGCGCGCGACGCCTTCGCGGTGGTCGAGTCGATACCGGGGCTCACCGGGAAGGTCCACGTCTTCGCCCACGACTGGGGGTCGGTCCAGATGTGGGAGGCGATGGCTTCGCCTCGCGCATCCACCGCTTTCGCGTCGTACACGTCGGTATCGGGCCCGAGCCTGGATCACCTGCGGCAGGTGGCGCGGGCGCGGCTGGTGCGACCCCGTTGCTGGCCGTCACTGGTCGAGCAGTTGGCGCGGTCCTGGTACGTCTTCGGGTTCCACGTGCCCGTGCTGGGCAGGCGGGTTCCGGGACTGTTGGCGCGCCTGAACGCCCAGGGTGAGCCGACCCCGACGGCGGCCGACCAGCAGCGCGGCATCGCCCTGTACCGCGCCAACGTGCTCAGGCGTCTGCTCGGCGGACCCGTCCCGCGCTGCGCCGTCCCGACCACCGTGGTCGTCCCGACACACGACCGCATGCTCTCGCCCAATCTCACCGACGGTCTGGATCGATGGATCCCCGACCTGCGCGTCGACCAGGTCGAGGCGGGCCACTGGTGGCCGTACACGCACCCCGTCGACGCCGCTCGCGTGCTGATGGCGAGGGTGCGGGAAGCGGAGTAGACGGCGAGCGTCGGACGGATCGGTCGGGGGCTGTGCAACCATGGTCAGTGGTCTTCTTCTCTCCACGGCCGCACAGAGCCACTACTCGAACTGGATGGGGTACTTCTCGGTATGGACGGCACTGCTCTCGATCGTCTCGGCTCCGCGTCGAATTCGTCGGCTGTTGCCGGCGCTGACGGTGAGCCCGAACTGACAGTCCAGAGACTGCTGTTCGACGGTCCGTCGCCCCTGGTCAGTGCCGATATGTACAGCTCGGTCGGCAAGGGCAACGCCGAGCGCACCCGTACGGGCGTTCGGATCGCCAAGCGCACCGTGGTGCACACCAACAGCTACTTCGGACGGTTCCCGGCCAGCTACTGGCAGCGGTGGACCACCGTCACCGAGGTGGTGTTCCGGGCGAGCGTCGCCGGTGCCGGTCGGATCGATCTGGTGGCCACCGATTACAAGGGCCACGAGCGCACGATGGCCAGTACAACGGTCGATTCCGCGAACGCGTCGACCCAATTGGCCGTTCCCGTCGCCACCACGCAGTTCCTCGACGGCGGTGCGTTGTACGTCCGCTTCACCACGACCTCGACCGAGTTGTCGGTGCAGGACGCGGAATGGACCGTCGCCGCGCCGGAGAAGCTGCGTCCCACCTCGGTGGTGATCTGCACGTTCAACCGCGCCGACGACTGCGCCAACACCGTCGCTGCCATGGCCGACGATCCCATCGCCCTGCTCGGGGTCGACAACGTCTACGTCGTCGATCAGGGCACCGATCAGGTGCAGACGCGCGAGAAGTTCCAGCGCGTCGCGGCGGAGCTCGGCAGCAAGCTCGTCTACATCACTCAGCCCAACCTCGGCGGCGCAGGTGGATTCACCCGCGGGCTCTACGAGGTGCAGGGTAAGGGCGGCGACCCGGCCAATGTGATCTTCATGGACGACGACGTGCTGTGCGAACCCGAGGCGATCGTGCGCATGAACTCGTTCGCCAACATGACCGTCGAGCCGGCGATCATCGGCGCCCAGATGCTGTACCTGTTGCACCCCGATCGCGTGCACGTCGGTGCCGAGGTGGCGAACCTGCAGAAGCTCGAAGCCGGAGTGCACGTCAAGAACGCGATCTCGGACAAGAGTGCGTTCAAGCGCAAGCGTCAGCAGGACGTCCGGGTCGACGCAGGCTACAACGGTTGGTGGTCGTGCCTCATCCCGTCCGAGATCGTCGGGCAGGTCGGCTACCCGCTGCCGCTGTTCTTCCAGTGGGACGACATCGAGTACGGATACCGCTCGCGTGCAAACGGATTCGCCACCGTGACGCTCCCGGGCGCAGCGGTGTGGCATGCCGACTTCGCGTGGAAGGACTGGGACGAGTGGCACCGCTACTTCAACCTGCGCAACGGCATGATCACCGCCGCCCTGCACATCGAACTCGACGGTAAGGCGCTCGCCAAGCAGCTGTTCACCGATCTGCTGCGTTACCTGGTGTCGATGCAGTACGGCATGGCGTACACGCTGATCAAGGCCGTCGAGGACTTCCTTGCCGGCCCCGATTATCTGCTCGACGGCGGAATGGACGCTGCCGGTTCCATCCGGCGCGAGCGCGCTGCCTACGGAGAAACCAAGCGGCACAACGCCAACGACGTTCCGGGTGTGCGTCCGGCGGATATGTTCATCACTCCCGCCGGTCCGCATCCGAAGAAGAGCATGGAGTTCGCGGTCCTGGCCAAGCGCGTGCTCAATCAGTGGCGTGGCACCGTGAATCCGGGCCCGGTCGCCATCTCGGCCGACGATGCCCACTGGTGGCACGTGTCGCTGTTCTCCCACGCCATCGTCACCGATCGCTCGCAAGAAGGCGTCCGAGTTCGCAAGCGCAACAAGGCGCATGCGACCGAACTGCTCAAGCGCGGCGTCACCGCACTCAAGCGTCTGCGCACCGAGACGCCGACGGTCGCCGCGTCCTACCGCGCCGCCGTGCCGCAGCTCACGAGCCGAGAGAACTGGGCTCGCCTGTACGGGCAGTAGCTAGTTCGCGCGGACCTTCGGGGCCGTGCGAATCCGTACGACGACCTGTTCGTTGTCGGCGGTGTAGCCCAGGTAGTCGAACTCCGTGCCGGTGCGTGCGACGAATTCCGTCCACGCCCGGTATTCGTGGTTGCGCCAGCCGGGGAAGTTGAAGTACTCGTCGAACACGATGACGGTGCCGACGGCCAGTCGATCGGCCACCAGATCCAGCACGGTGACCGTCGACGAGTACAGGTCCGCGTCGAGGTGCAGGAACGCCAACTTCTCGTGGTGACCCTTCAGAAAGCCCGGCAGCGAGTCCTCGAACAGGCCGGGGACGATCTGCGCGCCCGGCACTTCGGGGATGGTGTCCTGCTCGAACAGGCCCTTCGGAAAGCCCGTGCGCCACGTCTCGGGTAGGCCGGAGAAGACGTCGAATCCGGCGACGACGGTGATGTCCTTCCGCGCGCTCAATTCCTCGGCGATGATCTCGAGCGTCGTCCCGCTGGCGACGCCGAACTCGAGCGCCATACCGCGAATGGTGACCTCGCCGAGGGCGAAGCGCAGCGTTGCGTGCGGCCGTAGGAACGTCGGAGCCTGCGGCATCATCTCTTCGGCGAATTCTGCGCTCTGGGCGGCGGCTTCGACGTCGGAGGCGTACGGGATGTCCCGACGCATCCGCATCTCGAGACCGCGGATGAACGCGTGCAGATCGTCGATCTCGCGTCGTTGGCGTTCGAGGACGTCGAGCAGTTTCGCCTGCTGATCGCTGGTCTGCTCGGCCAGCTGGGCGGTCTGCTGAGCCAGAACCTCGCCGATCGCTCGTTGAAGCTTCTCCCGTGCCGACGACTTGATGCGATCAGCGAGCTTCCGAGGTTCCGTCATGGGCACACGGTAGCGGTATCACGCGGGTGCGCGCACCCCATGGTGGACGGCTCTACGGTCGACGAAAGTGTTCCCGACGCCCCAGCCCGCGCAGACGGAACCACTCGGCCAGACCCTTCGGGTTGCGGGTGGTGATCAGGAAGAACCAGGTGAAGCGAATCCACTCCTGCGGCAGCAGCTTTCGCATACCTGGCTGTGACATCAGGTAGCCGCGGTTGCGGTAGGTGAAGTAGCGCTTGGTCGCGTCCTCCGGGTACTGCGTGTGCATCCGGCCGCCGAGGATCGGCTTGAACTCCTCGGCCCCGTTCGGGTGGACGTAGGCGGCGGTGAGGCAGGTCCCGAACTTCAGGCCCGAGCGCTGCAACCGACGATGCACCTCCACCTCGTCGCCGCGGACGAACAGACGCAGATCCGGCACACCCACCGCATCGATCGTCGACGCCTTGAACAGAGCGCCGTTGAACAGCGACGCGATGCCTTCGAGAAGATCGTCGTCCGGGTTCGCCGGGTCGATCAATTCGGATCGCAGCCGACGCCATTCGACACCGCGTCGCAGCGGGAAAGCCAATCGGTCCGGATCGGCGATGTCGCAGACGACGGGGGAGACCTCGTCGAGTCCGTGTGTGATGGCGCAGTCGTAGAGAGTCTCGAGTACCTGCGGGCCCTCGGGGCGGCCGTCGTCGTCGGCGAGAAACACCCAATCGGCACCGAGGGAGAGCGCATACAGAATCCCGAGCGCGAACCCGCCTGCACCGCCGAGATTGTGCTGCGAGCCGAGATACGTCGTCGGCAGGTCGATCGACTCCACCAGTTCGCGTACAGCGGGCTCATCGGCATTGTCGACGACGACCAGATGGTCGAGCGGACGCGTCTGCGCGCCGATCACGTCCAGCGACAGTGCCAGCAACTCACGCCGCTTGTGCGTGACGATGACGCCGACGATCTTGTCAGCCACCGGCCGTATCCTCTGGTCGTTCCGCAGGCTTCACTCCTGCGTCCTCCCGCTCGATCTCTTTCAAGATCTGGGCGACGTGGTCTCCCGCGTCATCACCGTCGTACGCCCGCACCACGTCCTCGATCCCGCCCTGTTGGCGAATCTGGCCGTGATCGATCCACATCGCGGTGTCGCACAACTGAGCCAGGAACTCGTTGGAGTGGCTGGCGAACACCAGGATTCCCGAGCGCTTCACCAACTCCTGCAGCCGATGACGCGCCTTCTTCATGAACTCGGCGTCGACGGCTCCGATGCCCTCGTCGAGCAGCAGGATCTCCGGGTCGATGCTGGTGACCACGCCCATCGCGACGCGCACCCGCATGCCCGTCGAATACGTGCGCAGCGGCATGTCCAGGTAGTCACCGAGTTCGGTGAAGTCGGCGATCTCGTCCATCTTCGCGAGCATCTGCTTACGGGTCTGCCCCAGGAACAGGCCGCGGATGATGATGTTCTCGTAGCCGGAGATCTCCGGGTCCATGCCGACGCCCAGATCGAACACCGGCGCGACGCGGCCACGAATGGTGGCGCTGCCCCGCGTCGGCTCGTAGATGCCCGAGAGCAGACGCAGCAGCGTCGACTTGCCCGCACCGTTGTGACCGACCAGTCCGACGCGATCGCCGTCCTTCAGGTTCATCGTGATGTTCTTGAGTGCTTCCACGACGACGACGTCGGAGGAGTTGCGGTCGATCGCGCCACCGGCCTTGCCGAGGAACGCCTTCTTGAGCGACCGCGTCTTGGCGTCGAAGATCGGGAAGTCGACGCACGCGTCATGGGTGCTGATGCTGATGGACAACTCGAATACCCCTAAACCCAGTAGGGCACGCGGGCCCGGTACTTCTTGAGTGCGACGATGGCCAGCGCCCATCCGACGACGGTGAAGCCGAGCACGATGTACCAGTGGTACGCCTGCTGATCCTCGCCGATCAGGGGGGCTCGGATGATGTCGAGGTAGTGGAAGAGCGGGTTGATCTCGACGAGCTTGGCGCGATTCGCAGCCTCACCGCCCATCGACTCGAGTCCCGAGGTGGTCCAGACGATCGGTGTCATGAAGAACATCAGCGTGACGAAGCTGCCGAGGATCGGGGCGATGTCGCGGTAGCGGGTGGCGACGATGCCGAACAGGATCGACACCCATATCGCGTTCAGCAGAATCAGCACCAGCGCCGGGATCGCGAAGACCACGGTCCAGTGCAGACCGCCCTCGGGCCAGAAGATCGCGATGATGATCACGTAGATCAGCATGTTGTGGCCGAGCAGCAGCAGCTGACGCCACACCAGGCGATAGACGTGCACACTCAGCGCGCTGGGCAGCTGTTTGATGAGACCCTCGTTGGCGACGAAGACGTCTCCGCCTTCGAGGATCGCGGCACTGATGAGGTTCCAGATGATCAGACCGACGGTGACGTGCGGCAGGAACGACCGCAGGTCGATGTCCAGGAGTACCGAATACAGAAGGCCCATGGCGATCGCCTGGACACCGGTGGCGATGGTGATCCAGAACGGACCGATCACCGATCGGCGATACCGCTGCTTGATGTCCTGCCAGCCGAGATGCAGCCACAGCTCGCGCTGAGCGAAACCGGTTCTGAGGTCGCCGAACGCGCGCCGATAAGTCTGTGAGTCCGAAACCGGAGCAGGCATCTGTTCTCCTGCCTCGCTCTCGGGATCCTTCGCTGGTGCCGACACGACGGTCGACACTACCTCTTCACAGGTGTCGACTCTTTACAAGTACTGGCCGGTGCCACTACCACCGTGACCTGCGCCACCAGGAGCGCCCATCACGCCGGGAGGCAACGCGCCCTGCCGCATCTGCTCGAGTTGAGCGCGTGCGGCCATCTGCTGAGCGAACAGGGCCGTCTGGATGCCGTGGAACAGGCCTTCGAGCCAGCCGACGAGTTGAGCCTGCGCGATGCGCAGTTCCGCGTCGGTGGGGACCACGTCGTCGCCGAAGGGCAGTACCAGGCGCTCGAGCTCGTCGCGGAGCTCCGGTGCCAGGCCCTGTTCGAGTTCGTGGATGGAGGACTTGTGGATTTCCTTCAGCCGCGTCCGGCTCGCGTCGTCGAGCGGTGCGGCGCGCACTTCCTCGAGAAGCTGCTTGATCATCGTGCCGATACGCATCACCTTCGCCGGCTGCTCCACCATCTCCGACAGGCCGGATCCATCGCCCGATCCATCGTTCGTGGAGGATCCGGCGGCGCGGGCCGCAGCGGCCGTCGCTTCCTCGCGGCTCAGGGCGAGCGGTTCTCCGTTGGGGCCGATCACAACAACGTGGTCGTCGGGCGCACTGTTCGGCTCGGATTGAGTCATATATCCATCTTTACGCCTCGCTCGCCGTTGCGCGATCGTCTGGGGCGATTATCCTGGTTCGGTCGTCGGGAACAAGTGGAGGCCGGGAGGATCGAGCGTGCGAGGTGGGCAACCGTTCCCTGGCGAAACAGGACGTGGAACACATGCTGCACCGGTCGGCGCTTAGAGTGTCCGGCATGGGTTACGACGTCGCGCGAGTGAGAGGGTCCATCCCCTCGCTCGGCGACGGGTGGATTCATCTCGACCCTCAGCTGGGCATGCTGATCCCGGACCGCGTGTCGACCGCCGTGTCCACCGCTTTCCGGCACAGTGCCTCCAACCATTCGGCCGGCAACACCGCGGCCAAGCGCAGCGCAGCTCTACTGGAATCCGCTCGCGTCGCGATCGCCGATCTCGTCGGTGCCTATCCGTCCGGTGTGGTCATCGGTCCCGACCGCGCGACGCTGCTGTCCTGGCTCGCGGATTCGATGAGCTCGCGGCTGGGGCTGGGAACCGGCTTGGTGCTCTCGCGACTGGACGAGGAAGCGAACGTCGCGCCGTGGCTGCGGGTCGCCAGCAGATCCGGCGCGCACGTGCGATGGGCCGAGGTCGAAATCGATACGTGCGAGTTGCCCACGTGGCAGTTCGATGACCTCATCACCTCGACTACTCGGCTCGTCGCGGTCACTGCGGCGTCGCCGATCGTCGGCAGCGCACCCGATGTTCGGGTCGCAGCGGATCTGGTGCACGAGGTCGGTGGGCTGATCGTGGTCGACGCGGCCGGAGCGGCCCCCTACGCCCACGTCGACATCAAGGAACTCGGAGCCGACGTCGTCGCGATCGACACCGCCGCATGGGGCGGGCCGTCGGTCGGTGCGCTGATCTTCCGCGATCCGACGCTCCTGGAACAGTTGCCTTCGATGTCGCTGAACCCGTCGGCGAAGGGGCCTCAGCGGCTCGAGGTCAGCGCGCATCAGTACGCGTTGTTGGCGGGTGTGGTCTCGTCCATCGACTATCTGGCCAATCTCGACGACGCAGCGACCGGGACGCGTCGCGAGCGCCTCGAGCTGTCGATCGGATCCCTGCAGCATTACCACGACGGCCTGTTCGATTACCTGATGAAGGCGCTCGAATCCCTGGACCACGTCATGGTGCTCGGCAATGCGCCGACGCGTATTCCCACCTTGAGCTTCACCGTCGATGGTGTTCCCGCGGTGAAGGTGTCCGAGCAACTCGCGCAGGCCAGAATCGGCAGTGTCAGCGGAGTTCACGGTGGCAGTCGGTTGCTCGACGCACTGGGCGTCAACGACGAGGGTGGTGCCGTCACCATCGGTCTGGCTCCGTACACCACCCGCTACGAGATCGATCAGCTCCAGGCTGCGCTGTCCGCTCTCGCGCTCTAGCGGGAGCGGCTCCGCCGCACGTGCATAGAAGTTCGTAGTGGGCTACGAACTTCTATGCACGACCTGAGGCGCACATCACTGCACGCGCAGGATCACCTTCCCGATGGTCTCGGCCTCGTCGAGCATTCGATGTCCCTGCGCTGCTTCGGTTATCGGGATCTCGGCGTGCACGACGGCAGTGACGCGGCCCTCGGAGATCATCGGCCACAGGTGCGCGGTCATGTCTGCGACGATGTTCGCCTTGCTCGACGGCCCGGTTTCGGGGCGGCCACGCAACCCGGCTGCGTGCACCGAGCCACGCTTGGCGAGGAGTTTTCCGAAGTTCAGCTCGCCCTTCACGCCGCCCTGCATGCCGATGGTGACGACGGTGCCGTCCATGGCCAAGGCGTCGATGTTGCGGTCGAGGTACTTCGCCCCCATGTTGTCCAGGATCAGGTCGGCACCGTGATCCTGTGTCTGTGAACGTATCTCGGTCACGAAGTCCTGGTTCTTGTAGTCGATCAGGATGTCGGCTCCGAGGTCTGCACACATGTCCAGCTTGTACTTCGAGCCGGCGGTGACGGCGACGGTGACGCCCATCTGCTTGGCCAATTGGATTGCGTGCGTTCCGATTCCGCTACCACCACCGTGGACGAGAAGTACCTGGCCCGAGCGCATGTGTGCATCCATCACCAGGTTGGACCACACTGTGGATGCGACTTCGGGAAGTGCTGCTGCCACATGCAGATCGAGGCCCTGCGGGATGGGAAAGAGCTGGGTGGCGGGTACGGCGACCTGCTCGGCGTACCCACCGCCGGCCAACAGGGCGCACACCCTGTCGCCGACGTTCCAATCGCTGACGCCCTCGCCGAGCTCGGAGATGATGCCCGAGCATTCGAGTCCGAGAATGTCGCTGGCACCCGGGGGCGGCGGATAGTTGCCTTGACGCTGCATGAGATCGGCACGGTTGACGGCGGTGGCCGAGACGTCGACGATCACCTGCCCGCGGCTCGGACGTGGGTCGGGAACCTCGGTCCATTCCATGACGTCGGGGTCGCCGAATTCTTTGAGTGTGATGGCACGCATGTCTCCATACTGCGCCTCCGGCGGCAGGAGTGGAGCCTGCGGCACGACCCAGATGAGCAGTGGTGCGGTTAGGTGCCCCAGGGGGCACTCGCCCGCACCACTGCCGCAGGCACCTACAGGTCCCAGAGATTGATTCCGAAGTCCTCGGCATGCGTGTCGATCTCGGCGAGTTCTGCGTCGCTGAAGTCCAGGTTCTGCAGTGCCGCCACGTTGTTCTCGAGCTGTTCGACGCTCGATGCGCCGATCAGTACCGAGGTCACGCGCGGGTCGCGCAGTGCCCAGCTCAGGGCGAGTTGTGCGAGGGATTGGCCGCGAGTCGAGGCGATGTCGTTCAACGCCCGGAGATGTCCGATGTGGTCGTCGGTGAGCCAGTCCGGATTCAGGGATTTGCCCTGCGCTGCTCGCGAATTCGACGGGACGCCGTCGAGGTACTTGTCGGTGAGCATGCCCTGGGCCAGAGGCGAGAAGGCGATGACGCCTGCGCCGACGGCATCGAGGGTGTCGAGCAGTTCGGGTTCGATCCACCGATTGACCATCGAATAGCTCGGCTGATGGATCAGCAGGGGAACGCCCGCGTCGGCGAGGAGGTCCGCCATCTTCTGCGTGCCCTCGGGCTTGTACGAGCTGATGCCCGCGTACAGCGCTTTGCCCTGCTGGACAGCGCTGATCAGTGCGCCTGCAGTCTCTTCGATCGGGGTGTCGTGGTCGGGCCGGTGGCTGTAGAAGATGTCGACGTGATCGAGTCGCATCCGCGTCAACGACTGCTCGAGCGAGGACAGCAGGTATTTCCGAGAGCCACCGAAGCCGTAGGGGCCGGGCCACATGTCCCAGCCTGCCTTGCTCGAAATGATCAGCTCGTCGCGATATCCGGCGAAGTCCTCGGAGAAGATGCGGCCGAAGTTCTTCTCCGCGCTGCCGTACGGCGGGCCGTAATTGTTGGCCAGATCGAAGTGCGTGATACCGAGATCGAATGCGCGACGCAGGATCGCGCGCTGGTTCATCAGCGGTACGTCGTCACCGAAGTTGTGCCACAGCCCCAGTGAGATCGCCGGTAGCTTCGGCCCGCGGGACCCCACTTGCCGGAAGAGCATGGACTCGTAGCGATCGGCGGCGGCGACGTACGGCGGGTCGATGTTGGGATCGGTCATACCTCGACCATAGGGCGCTGCACCGAACTGGGCCTCGAACCGCGTCAACCTACTCGCCGGTAGATTTCTTGCCTAAGATGACACGCGTGACGGCCGAATTAGCCATTGGTCCCGGGGGGGACCCGCAGTGGCTCGACACTGCGGAAATGAAAGCATGGCGCGCCTATATGGACGGCGGGCAACGATTGATGGGGGTATTGAACAAGGATCTGCAGGATCGCCACGACCTGTCGATGGCGGAATACCGAATCCTGGTGATGTTGTCGGAATCGATCGACGGCTCCATCAGAATGAGTGAGCTGGCCGACGGCGTCCTGTCCTCGAGAAGTCGCCTGACGCATCAGATCAGGCGAATGGAACTCCAGGACATGGTGACTCGCAGTACCTGCGTCAACGACGGCAGAGGCGTGCTCGCGGTGATCACCGAGGAAGGCCGTCGGCGATTGGCGGAGGCGGCACCGACCCACGTCCGCAGCGTCCGTCGGCACCTCATCGACATTCTCTCGCCCCACGAACTCGAGGTGCTCGGAGACATCTTCGAGAAGGTCGACGCCGCGATGGACGCGTCCGGTTCCACACCGCGACGATGAGAGGCGGACGACGAGGGGCGATTGGGCCTCGGCCCGCCGGGCCGTTTAAGATCGCACACGGAAGCGTGGCAGAGCGGCCCAATGCACTCGCCTTGAAAGCGAGAGACGTGTAAAAGCGTCCGGGGGTTCAAATCCCTCCGCTTCCGCCACAAGTTCGTCGTTCGATCCCGGTCCACCCGCGAGGGTGGGCCGGTTCTGTTTGCTCGGGACGAGGCGTCGAGGCCGCCCCGGTCGGCGGGTTCCTTCCTATGCGCTCACAATTGTCGCCATGAGGACGCGCCGCAGTCGACCGTTGCTGCACTTGAAGACGCGTTTGTGGACCAATCCACCGTTCGCGAACGTCACCTCGCTCGCCTCAGCGGTCGTGGCTGCCAGTGGCGTGCTCGACGCCGTCACGTCCATTCCTGGTGTTCTCGGTCAGTGGTGGACGTGGCTGTGGACAGCTGTCGCCGTTGTCGTGGTTCTCATCCCGGCGGCGATGGGTGAGAGGTTTCCGCGAAGCATTGCTCTGCTGGGTTGCGTTCTGTTCATCTGCGTCACATCGGTCCAGATGGCCACATCGACCCAAGGAATCGTCGCGGTCAACAACCTCGTGTTCTATCCGCTGCTCGCGTGCTATCTCGGGTGGTTCTTTCGTCGTCTGATCGCCAGGTCGGTTGCAGGAGTGGCAATTGCGGCGTCCGGCATAGGCGTGGCGCTCAGCCCCAGTGGATCGCTGACGGTCACCTGGCTCAATCTGATGCTCGCGTCGCTGTTCTGTCTGGAAGCTGCGAGCT
Organism: Rhodococcus sp. 14-2496-1d; assembly: GCF_002259365.1. Classification (NCBI taxonomy): domain Bacteria; kingdom Bacillati; phylum Actinomycetota; class Actinomycetes; order Mycobacteriales; family Nocardiaceae; genus Rhodococcus; species Rhodococcus sp. 14-2496-1d. Next base: position 22,108 of record NZ_NPFV01000016.1, read on the forward strand.
ATCTCTACCGCCGCTTGCAGAGGCAGGTGGAGACGGACTCGCTGACCGGGGCGGTGAACCGGATCGGGTTCGAGCGCAACGGAAGTCACTACCTGCGGTGGGCGGCGAAGTCCGGGGCACCTCTGGCGTTGGTGATGATCGATCTGGACCGCTTCAAGCTGGTGAACGACAAGTACGGGCACCATGCCGGCGACCGGGTGCTGGCCCGTTTCGTCACCGAGGTTCGGCGCGGCCTTCGTGCGTCCGACGTCGTCGCGCGCATCGGCGGAGACGAGTTTGCGATCATCCTGCCCGGAGTCGACGAGGAGAGCACGCACGGGCTGGTGGGTCGTCTGCAGGCGCTCACCTCCAGTGCCTGGTCCTCGGGTTCGGCAGTGAGTTCGCGCGGCGACACCATGGACTCGCTTCTGGCCCGGGCGGATGCTCGACTGCTCGAGGCCAAACGGGGCGTTCACTCGACCGAACCCGACAGATCGGATCGACTCTGAACGTCAACGTATCCCGGTCTCCCAACGCTCGAGGCCCAGTCCGGTCCCGAAGCGTCGGATTGCCTTCGAGATCGGGTCCGTGAATTCGATTGCACTGGCGAGCAATTGGAGTGGATCGGTGAAATCGTCGACGGCTCGGCCGGTGGCCGTCGGGTACAGGTCGTCGCCGAGGATGGGCACGCCCAACGAGTTCATGTGCAAGCGCAGTTGATGGGTGCGACCGGTCAACGGCGTCAGTCGATAGCGACCGAGTCCGTCTCGATGCTCCAGTAGTTCGACGGTGGTGTGCGCGTTGGGTTCTCCGGGCACTTCGTGGGCCGTGAATTGTCCTCTCTCGGAGACGATTCGGCTGCGAACGGCGGTGGGCAGGGTCAGTGTGGGGTCGTACGAAGCGATCGCCTCGTACTCCTTGTGGACCTTTCGATCCTGGAAGAGCGTTTGATATGCGCCGCGCAGGGTCGGATCGACGACGAACAGGACCAGGCCCGCGGTGACGCGATCGAGTCGGTGAGCGGGCACCAGTTGCGGCAGGTCGAGTTCGAGACGCAATCGCACGAGCGCGGTCTGCAGAATGTGGCCGCCGCGGGGGATGGTCGGAAGAAAGTGGGGCTTGTCGATCACCAGCAGCGCGTCGTCGCGGTACACGATCGAGATATCGAAGGGCACAACGGTTTCCGACGGCAGATCGCGGTGGAACCAGACCGCCTCACCGGGAACGTACGGTGCATCCGGTGCGATGGGGCCTGTCATGTCGACGATGTCACCGGACGCGAACATGGCGTCGATCCGTTGTGGAGGAATCCGTGACTCGGTGGCGGTGAGAAAGTCGCGGACGGTGCGCCAGGTTCCGTCCTCCGGCATCCGGAGTCGGGCGGGATCGAGACCGTGCCGCTTCGCCAGGGGTGGTTGCTGGCGTCGTCTCACCGAGTGAGCGTATCCGCCTGCCGAGATCGCACTCGAGCAGACGAAACGGTGTCTTCTGCCTGCACGAGTGCGAATTCGCTATTCGCAGCCGATGCCGTCGTCGTCGCGATCGAGATGAGGCCCGTAGCCGTACTCGTCCCGATAGACCGGAGCGGCACCGGCGTCGCGGGCCGCATCGCAGTTCTCGTACTGGAAGGCGCCGCCCTGTTGGGGTGCCGGGGCAGGAGCACCTTGAGGCTGTGGTGCAGGAGCGGGTGCCGCCAGCGGGGCCGGAGGCGGTGGGAGCACCGGGCAGAACTGAGCCGAACCGCTGTTACAGAGGAAATCGGTGATCGGATCGGCCGAGGCGACGGCCGGTGCGGACACCAGGACGGCTGCAGAGATAGCGCCGCTGATACAGAGCTTGACCAGCAGATTCTTCGGCTTCATGGAACTCCAATCGAGGGGGTGTGATGTGGAGCATCCTCGTCCATTTATTGAACTGTCAATCAAGTCATTCGGGTGATCTACGTCGCGCCTCGGAAAGGGCGGCGGTGTTTGGAACCCGTGTAATCGGCGTATCTACGAACGTATGAGCGAAAACGAGCAGGTCAACCAGAACCCCGAGAAGGATCCCGACGATTGGGTCACCGGTGACGAGCCGATGACCGGCCCACAGAAGAGCTACCTGAGCACCCTCGCGCAGGAAGCCGGCGAAGAAGTTCCCGAGGGTCTCAACAAGGCGCAGGCTTCGGAGATGATCGACAAGTTGCAGGGCGAAACCGGCCGCGGCTGAATCGACCCCCAAAGGTCCACTCGATGTGACATCGACCCCCCGAAAGTCCACCGAATGTCACATCGAGTGACCCCGTGGGAAGTGTGTCCACGAGTGCATCCGACCAGGTAGACCGTTCTGTCTCGAGTACATGTAACAAAGGATCACGCGGACTTTTGGACCTGCATGTGCGCGGCTATTGTGAGCGAACCCACAGCTTTAGCGTGCGCGCATATCGGTGGGTACGTTGAGTGACGGATGTTGTTCGTGTTGCGCCCCGTGAGGGTGCGCCGGGGGAGGATGGGCAATCTGATGCACCGCCGAGTGTTGGCAGTAGCGGGAACTGCTCTGGCAGTGTCGCTGCTGGGGTCGGGTCTCGCCGGGGCGCAGCCGCTCCCCGGTACCGGCAGTTCCGATGGCGGCGGTGTGGCTCCCGGAATCACAGCTCAGTCCCTGCCTCTGGCGTCGGCACGGATCGATCGTGTGGACATGTTGACCGACCGCCGCGCAGCGGTATGGGTGGAGTCGCCTGCCATGGGCCGCGCCATCCAGGTTCAGGTTCTTCTTCCGGCCGCGCAGGCCGTGTCCCGCCCGACGCTGTACATGCTCGACGGTGTGAGTGCCGGCAAAGAGTCCGATTACAAGGAAAGCACCTGGACGCAGAAGACCGACATCGTCGACTTCTTCGCGGACAAGCAGGTCAACGTCGTGCTCCCGGTCGGTGGATCGAGCAGCTACTACACGGACTGGAATGTTCCGGATCCGGTGCTCGGTGTGAACAAGTGGGAGACGTTCCTGACGTCGGAGCTGCCGCCGCTGATCGATGCGCGCTTCAACGGCAACGGCACCAACGCTATCTCGGGTGTCTCGATGGGTGCCCAGGCCGCGATGGACCTGATCACTCGTCACCCCAGCCTGTACACCGGCGTCGCCGGACTGAGCGGTTGCTACGACAATTCGCAGACCAACTTCAAGGATGCGGTGCGCGCCACCGTCGCCACCAACGGCGGCAATGCCACCAACATGTGGGGCGAGAACACCGATCCGCAGTGGGTCGAGCACGATCCGTCACGGAACGCCGAAGCACTCCGCGGCAAGGACGTCTATCTGTCCGTCGGCACCGGCCTGCCCGGTCCGTACGAGCTCGGCCCCGGTGGTAGCGGAGTCGAGGGTGCGCTGATGGGCGGACCACTCGAAGCCGCCGCGCTGTACTGCACGACCGTGTTCGATACTCGACTCCGGTCGCTGGACATACCCGCGACGGTCGTCTACCGCCCCTACGGCATCCATCAGTGGCCGTACTGGCAGGACGACCTGCGCGAATCCTGGCCTACGCTCGAGCGCGCGCTAGGGCTGTAGAGCGAACTTCAGAAACGCGTCGTTCTCGTGCGGGTCGCCGATGGTGACCCGCACTCCGTCGTTTCCGTAGGCGCGCAGCAGTACGCCCTGTTCGGCTGCAGCAGCGGCGAATTCACCCGAGCGTTCGGCCAGCGGCAGCCAGACGAAATTGGACTGTGATGCGCCGACGTCGTAGCCGCCCGCAACCAGAGCATCGCGTACCCGGTCCCGTTCCACGATGAGGGCATCGGTCCGGGCCAGCAGCTCCGCCGACGCCTCCAACGACGCCACCGCCGCATGCTGTGCCACGGTGCTGACGGCGAATGCGATCCGCACCTTCGACAACGCCGTGATCACCTCGGGATCGGCCACCGCATAACCCACTCGCAAGCCGGCAAGTCCGTAGGCCTTCGAGAACGTCCGCAGCACGATCACGTTGCGTCGTCCGCGTGCCAACTCCACTCCGTCGGTGTGATTGCCTGCGTCGGGTCGGGTGTACTCGAAGTAGGCCTCGTCGAGGACCACGAGAATGTTCGACGGTACCGAGTCGAGAAACGCGTCGAGCCTCTCGCGCTGGACCACGGTTCCGGTCGGGTTGTTCGGGTTGCAGACGAAGATCAGCCGGGTGCGGTCGGTGATGGCGGCGAGCATCGCGTCGAGATCGTGCACATGGTCGGCGGTCAACGGAACCAAGACGGGTGTCGCGCCTGCGACGCTGGTGACGATGGGGTACGCCTCGAACGAGCGCCATGCGAACAGCACTTCGTCGCCGGGGCCGCAGGTGATCTGAACGACCTCCTGGCACAGCGAGACGGAACCACTTCCGACAGCGACGTTCTCCGTCGCAACGCCGAGTTTCTTCGCCAGTGACTCGACGAGGGCGGTCGCTCGGTTGTCGGGGTAGCGGTTGACGCCGCCGACGGCCTCCGCGATCGCGTCGCGCACGCTCGGCAGCGGTCCCTGCGTCGTTTCGTTGCTCGCCAGTTTGATCGCACCAGGAAAGGTGCGGCCGGGAACGTAGGCGGGGATGGCGTCGAGGTCGGGGCGGATGCGCGCGGTCACGGCTGCCATTATGCGCCCAGGTTCGGGGTTGACTTCTGCGCGTCCGTGATATTGCTGTGCGCGGCGGGGCAGATCGTCCTATCTTCGGTAAGTATGTCGGGAATCTTCAGCGACGCCGCAGTCCTTCGTTCCGCCACCGCGCCGACCATCGGCGCGGACGACGAGGTGGATACGTCCGCGCACGAATCTCCCCCGCAGGAAAAAGTACCGCTGACCGCCGTCGAACCCGATGGACCACCTCGCGGCGGAATAGTCGTACTACACGAGGCGCGTGAGGTGCCCGAGTCCCTGCTCGACCTCCTCCGCGCACTGGCGTTGGAAGGTTGGCTCGCCGTCGCGCCGAACCTGTTCCATCGAGGCCACGGCGACGAGAAGGAAGTTTTCGGAGACGACCTCTTCGCGGACTTCGACGCCACCTCCGACTGGCTCGTCCAGCGCGGTGTCTACCCCGATTGTGTCGGGGTGATCGGGTTCGACGACGCAGGTACGGCAGCGTTGATCGTGGCCACCAGTCGTCCGGTCGGGGCGGCGGTCAGTGTTGCGGCAGCCGGCATCGTCGAGCCGCTCAACTCCGACGCGGTCGCGTTGGTCGAGGCCGCACCCAAGCTGCAGGCCCCCTGGCTCGGTCTCTACGGCGAGGACGACCCCCACACCCCACCCGATCACATCGAAGCCCTTCGCGACGCCGCCACGCGTGCCTCCGTGGCCACGAACGTCGTCAGCTATTCGGGCTTGAAGCACCGAGCCGATCATCCCCGCGAACAACCCGGCAGTTCCGATCACAGCGACCCCGCAGCGGCCGCGCTCGTCGACGCCCAGACCCGAATCTTCGATTGGTTCGACAGCTTCATGCGCTGACGAGCAACAAGCAACTTCTACGCGAACGCAGCGCGAACCGGAGGCGTCGACCAGCCGTTTTGCCTTCTGGCCTTTGCCGTGTGTAATCTCTTTCCTCGGCGGTCCGAGAGGGCCGGCAGCCTAGGAGGCGTGCCAGAGCGGCCGAATGGGAGTCACTGCTAATGACTTGTCCTTTCACCGGGACCGGAGGTTCAAATCCTCTCGCCTCCGCCACGAACGGTAGATCGTTACCGTTCTGCTAGACCAGTTGGATAACTGAACATGCGCCCGTAGCTCAACGGATAGAGCACTTGACTACGGATCAAGAGGTTAGGGGTTCGAATCCCTTCGGGCGCACAACCGAACCCCCGTCTGGACCACCGTCCGGGCGGGGGTTCTTTTCGTCTACCCCCAGAATCCATGCAGCAGTAACGCGACCGCGCCAACGCATCTCGGCACGCTTGGCGATCGCAACCAGATTGGTCGGAGTGTTCCGGCCCGCCTCCCATGCGGAGTAAGCCTTCTGTGAGACGCCCAGTTCGTCTGCCATCTCGGCCTGAGTAAGGCCAGCCACTGATCGGCGAATTTTCCGCAAACGATCAGCGAAATCGAATTCGGGGTTTACGTCCCCCTCCGGTGCTATGGACATAGCGCAAACATATACAGACCTACGCAAAAGCGCAACGCCTGCAATGAGTGTTCTTGACTACTTTGAGTAGGTATGCCTAGTGTCTAGGTATGCCTACCGAAACCAGTGATACCGACATGGGCGGGCTGCTGACAGTGGGAGAGGCGGCGAAGCTTCTTCACGTTTCTGTCGCCACCCTGCGTCGCTGGGAGTCCGACGGACGGGTTGTAGCCGCCCGCACGCCGACCGGTCACCGCCGCTTCAGGCGCACCGACATCGACGCATTGCTCTCCGCCTGACCCACAGAAAAGCCCGCCGAGGTACCAGCTCGGCGGGCCGATGACACCTACCCAAAGGAGAAAAGATGTCAGACCCAGATTCTACGGCCTTCCGATACATGAGACGGCGACTGCTGTTCGCCGGCCTTCTGCTCGGCATGCTCTTCGCCGCCTCGCAGAGCGCGGGGTGGTTGTGATGGAACCCGACCGCGTCGAAGTGACGACCGATTTCGAGCTCACGCCCGAACTTCAGGCACAGACCCTCGATCACATCAAGTACGACCACATTCACGTCATGATCGGCCAGGATCCGGACGACCCGACGAAGCTCAGGTCCCAGCTCATGACCGCGCCGGGTACGACGCCGGTCTGCTACGCCAAGGCAGCTCGCATTCTGATGGACCTCGCCAACACGCTCATGGGTGTGCACGCCGAGAAGGTGTGCAACGAGTGAGCGCGCTGGTCGAAATGTTCGTGGAGGCCTTCGAGACGGCCGCCGCGAAGATCCCCCTGTTCTGCTCGGTCTGTGGCGCTCTCGTCGCGCACGTGCATCCTCCGGCCCCTCCGTGCGCCCTCATCTGCTCGGCCTGCCGCGAGGTGACGCCGTGAGCGCACAGAAGATCGTCCTGACCAAGCGCCTGCAGGCAGGCAACGCAACCATCCGCGCGGACCTTGCCGACACCGACGCCGCACTCGGTTCCGGGTCGTGGATCAACGTCACGCTGCGCGGACTCGAAGATTCGGCAACGTACGCACGCCAGAAGGCCGATCAGTACGCGGCCATCGCCGACGAGCTCGACAAGCTCGTCGCGTCCGGAGGGGCGGAGCCGTGGTGAGCGACTACATCCAGGTCGACCGCGGCCGCATCGTCGACGCACCGAACCCGAGGAGCACGCTCGACGTCTGGTGCGCAATCATCCTGATCATCACCGTCGCGATGATGGGTTTCGTTCTGTGGGCGGCGTCATGACGGCCGACTGGCGGGTGAGCGCGGTGTGCCGGACCGTCGACCCCGAATTGTTCTTCCCTCCGGGTGAGTCCTCGACGGCGATACAGAAAGCCCAGGCCATCTGCCGAACCTGCCCTGTGATTGTCGAGTGCGCGCGTGAGGTGCTCGACATGGCCCGAAGCGGCGTGCACGGAGTGTGGGCGGGGCAGTACTTCGGCACCACGACACAGGGGCGCGACACAGCGCACGAACGCTTGGCCGCTGTGGCCGACAGTTCGACCACTCCGCGCCGGAAAGGCGACGCCGAGCGCGATCTGAGGCTTGCGCAGATCGAGCGCATGATCTCCTGGGGTTGGACTACACCCGAGATGGCCGAAGAACTCAAGGTCAGCAAACGCCAGATCGAGCGCGATCGGGCGCTGATCCGCTGGCGCGCCGGACGGGAGTCGGTGGCGTCATGACCGAGTATCCCGCCAGCCTCACTCTGCGCCCGATCGTCACGTGGCCCGGGAAGCCGACTGCCGTTCGTGAGCGATCGAGGTTCTCGGCACCGTGGAACGCCACGCTGCGTCTGCTCGACCGTGAGCTGTTCGAGCTCGGCAAGGGCAACCGTAGTGCGGTCGCAGTTCTGCAGATTGCCATGCGCGAGCAGGACTTTCGGCAGGACGGAATGCCCCGGGCGAACTCACGACCCGAGCACCCGGGCGTCATCCTCTCGGTCACCGACTCGATCAAGGGCCCGCTGTCGTTCCCGTGCGACAAGTACGACCGATGGCAGGACAATCTCCGCGCGATCGCACTCTCACTCGAAGACCTGCGAGCGATCGATCGACACGGCGTCACTCAGAACGCCGAGCAGTACGTCGGATGGAAGGCAATCGGTACAGGCGCGGGAGGCGCGAGTCAGACCGTCGAAGCTGCGGAAGCGACACTCCGCCGTCTCGCTGGAGCCACCGTCGCAAACATGGAGCTCGGAACCCTGGCGCAGGTCTATCGCCGAGCCAGGGGCGACGCGCATCCGGACCGGAACAACGGCGAGCGGGCCGCGTGGGATCAAGTCGAGTCGGCCGCGAAAGTCCTCCGCGCAGCAGGGAGGCTCTGATGACCGAGTTCGTTTCCGACATCGTCACCGCGCCCGGGGTTTACGAGGACATCACCGATGTCGCTTACCACTCCGACACGCGCACGCTCTCGTCGTCCGGAGCGCGCAAGCTGCTCCCGCCGTCGACGCCCGCGCAGTTCCATTACGACCGCCATCACCCGGAGCCGCCGAAGAAACACTTCGACGTCGGGCACGCGGCGCACACCATCGCTCTCGGCAACGGCGCGGAGTTCGTTCGCATCGATGCCGACGAGTGGCGCACCAACGCGATCAAGGCCGAAGTGCAGGCGGTGCGCGACGAGGGCAAGATCCCGCTCAAGCCCTCCGAGTACGACACGGTCCGCGCGATGGCCGAGGCGATCCTTCGGCACCCGATCGCCCGCACCCTGTTCGAGGACGGTCGTCCGGAGCTCTCGCTGTACCACGTCGACCCCGAGACGGGGGTGAGCCTGCGGACTCGGCCGGACTGGATGACCGAGCTCGGCAGGCGCACCCACATCGTCGACTACAAGACCGCGGTGTCCGCGTCGGATCACCACTTCGCGAAGTCGGTCGACGACTACGGCTACCACGTACAAGACGCCTGGTACACCGACGCCGTTCGCGCGCTGGAGATTTCGGACGATCCCGGATTCCTGTTCGTCGTCCAGTCGAAGACCGCGCCCTACCCGGTCAACGTCTTCGAGCTCGACCACGAAGCACGCACCGTCGGCCGCGAGCTGGCACGCCGCGGTGTGCGCACCTACGCCGAGTGCACCGCCTCCGGCGAGTGGCCGGCCTACCCGATCGACATTCACCAGATCAGCTTGCCGCGTTGGGCCGCAAGCAAATACGCAACGGAAGGCGTTCTGTGACCACCAACGACATCGCACCCTACGAGGCACCCGGCGGCGTTCAGATCTTCGACCAGCAGTCGGCACCGAACCGCGTCATGGAGCAGCTCCAGCAGCACGCCGACGCCATGAGCCTCGCACTCGACCTCGCGAGGAAGATGTGCAACACCGATCTCGTCCCGAGGATGTACAAGAACAATGCCGAGAACGGCACTGCCGCAATCCTCTACGGAATGGAGATCGGGCTCAATCCGATCCAGGCGCTGCAGAACATATTCGTCGTGCACGGCACCCCGGCGATCTACGCGCGCACCATGGTTGCGCTCGTGAAGGCGCGCGGCTACTCGGTGTGGACTGTCGAGTCGACGGACGAGTCGGTGACAGTATCGGGCCGCGCTCGGGGTGACGCGCACGAGACGACGTCGACGTGGACGATCGAGCGGGCGAAGAAGGCCGGCTACGTGCCGACCCCCTCCACCGAGGATTCGCAACGTCGCCCCGACGTCAAGGACGACTGGGTGACCGTCACGAAGACCTACAACGGCAAGTCGACTGTGTCGATCGTCGGCAACATGAAGTACGTCACCGACCCCCAGGCGATGCTCTATGCGAAGGCCGCATCCGAGGTGTGCCGAAGGATCGCACCCGAGGTGCTGCTCGGTCTGGCGCACTCGGCCGAAGATCTGCAATCCGAGCCCGAACCGATCCAGGCGACGTCGACAGTCGATCGACCCGAGCCGAAGAACGTCGGCTGGCAGGACCGCCTCGGCGTCTCCGCTCCCGCTCCGGAGAAGTCTATTGAGCCCGAGCCGGTTACCGACCAAAAAGCCGAGGTGGCGAAATCGGCGCCGGAAACCGAGACACCCGAGCCGCCGAAGGAAGCGCCGAAAAAGCGGGCAACTAGCGCGAAATCCCAGGCCAAGCCTGCCGAGAAAATGGACGATCAGCCGGCCGAACCCGCCTCGGATCAGAGCGCAGAACCGGAACAACCGCAGGCGAAGCCGTCGTACACCGTGCCGAAGGATGCCGCAACGGATGCGCAACTGAAAAGGCTCGGCGAGCTGCTCGACATCGAGAAGCTAGGCACCTCGGCCGAGAAGCTCGAATGGATCAACTCGACGTTCACGACTGCGTACATCAACCCGAAGCAGATGACGAGCAAGCAGGCGAAAGAAGCGATCGACTACCTCGCGGGCGAGCAGGCCAAGGAAGCGCAGCAGTGACCGCCGTCATCCGGGCGTGGGATTCCCGGCACAACCCGGTCGGGTACGCGGTAACCGAGTTCGAGACCGAAGCCGGAGCCTTCGAGCTCTCCGGCGACCATCCGTTGGTCAAGCTCGTCGAGCAGAACGAGGCTGCCATCTCGTTCTTCACGATCCTCGCGACCGAGGAGCTGCAGTGGCGCTTGATCAACACGCGGCACGTCGGCGACCCGGTCGAGTACATCGTTCGTTTCGTCTCACGGCCGTGGATCTCTGAGCTCCGACGCGAGCTCGTGTCGGATCAGTGGTTCGTCGAGAACGTGATCGAGCCTGCAGGCGGATCGGTGGTCGAGCCGTGACCGATCACCTCGAGGCCTCGCTCGAGGCGCTGAACAACACCGACATCAGCTCGTCGCTCGCCCACGGCCAGGCCGCATCCGTTCAAGCTCTGCGCGCCATCGACGGACGGCTGGACGCGCTCGTGGAGATCGCCACGCACGCCGTCGGCGTCCTGCTCGACGGCCGCGACGTCGAGGCCAGTCTGTCGACGGATACGACATTCGACAACGGGCCCGTGCCGTTCACACCGGTGCCGGATCCGGCTGCCGCCCGAGCCCACCTGATCGAGCAGCTCGCCGACCACCTGGAGGCGACGTACATGCGGATCACCGTTACCCCTCACTGGCCGATCCTGGCCGAAGCCGCACTCGATTGGATGGAGAAGAACCGATGGTGAACAAGAACGTAGCCAGCAACCCCCGCCCGCTGATCGATACCGCCCGTGTGAATTTCAGCGGTATGTCCGAGGAGTCGTTCGAGGATCTCGGCGAGCAGAACATCGGCGACATCCGATACTTCACCGTCAAGGTCCGCGTAAAGGGCTTCGGTGCAGTCGATATGGCCAAATCCGGCGTGCGCCGATCCGCAGCCTGCAAGGTGCTCAAGGTCGTCGAGGGCATCAGCGAGAAGGTGAAAGAGGAAGACGACGGCCAGGGCTCGATGCTCGACGACGACGGCAAGGTGCCCGAGGTCGATCCGGACGAGAAGGGCGAGCCCGACGAGTCGTCCGGCGGCGTCGAGCCGGAGAACGTCACCCCGATCAAGACCAAGGCCGCGGGCCCGCAGTTCTCCGGTGGTGACGACGAGTGAAGGAAGACCTCAAGACACTCGGTACCTTCTACTTCGCCCTTGGAATCGGTTTCATCGGTGCCGGTTTCGGATTCCAGCAGAAGCTCCCCGCCGAGTTTCCTAGCGGACTCTGGTGGCTACGCCTCGCCCTCACCGTTGTGGCCGTCGTCATCGGGTACGCATTCCTCAGGCAGTGGAAGCGGCTGCCATGAACTACCCCAAGGCCGACGGCAGAATCGTCGTCATCCTGTGCCGGGGTATCGGTGAGCCGTACGGCAAGAACACCCTGTGGCTGGCGACCAGGAACCTCGATCCGAAGAGGTTCCTGGTCGTCGAGCTCGAATGGTCCGCGCAGTTCGGCGCGGTCCCGGTGTGGAACGGTCAGAGCTTCGGTGCCAGCGTCCACTCGGCCGAGACCGCGTTGCTCGAGCTCATCCGTGCGTACCCCGGCGCGGTGCTCGTCGGCTACAGCGGCGGCGCTCAGGTGGCCGGCAACCTGGCAGCCGCGATCGGCGCAGGCCGACACCGGGGCGTGTGGATTCGCGCCGTCGGACTGCTCTCGGACCCGTCACGGCACACCAGCCAGCTCATCGGCCAGGCCCGCAAGACGCAGGGAATCATGGGCGGTCGCTACATCGCGGGCAACTTCCAGCTGTGGCAGCTCTCCGCACCCGGTGATCCGATTTCCGATCTGCCCTTCGGCAACGGCCTCGCCGAGCTCGCAACGGTCGCCGAATTCTGGTCGCTCGTCGATCCGGACGCGTGGATTCGGGATCTCACACGCAAGGCGCTGATGGGCCGACTCAAGTGGTGGGACCACTCGATCGACTGGGTTGGTGCCTACCAGTGGTCGCTTGGCTACACCCGCGACAAGCGCCACACGAGCTACCACATCGAGCGGATGCCCGGGCAGTCCTACACGTACGTCGAGCGTCTCGGAACTCTGATCGGACAGCTCTGGTGAGCGCCGAGCGCGAGTTCCGCACCGAGCTCGCCGAGGTCATCAATCGACACTCGCGCGAGAAGCACTCGAACACACCGGACTACATCCTCGCCAACTACCTCGCAGCCTGCCTCGGCGCATTCGACGCCGCGATCGAGGCGCGCGGGATTCACAAGGGAGACATCAGGTGAGCGCCGCCGAGATCTTCTACCTCGCAGCCTCGGCCGTCATCGCGCTCGGTCTGCTCGGGATTGCAATCGGGGTGCGCGGATGAAGGCACTCACCGTCCAGCAGCCGTGGGCATGGGCAATCATGCACGGCGGCAAGACCATCGAGAACCGTACGCAGAACTGGAACTACCGCGGCCCGCTCGCGATCCACGCGGGCAATCGATTCTCGAAGCGCGGTGCAGACTCGGACCTCGTCCACAATGCCTGGCACTCGCACGGCTCGTACAAGTACACCCCCGGCGACCGAGACGCTTTCGTTTACGGCGCGATCCTCGGCGTCGTCGATCTCGTCGACGTCCACCCCGAGGCCGGATGCTGCAAGCCATGGGGCGAGTCCTCATACGTCGAGCACGGCGGCCGCGAGCGCAAACAGATTGTGCACCTGGTCCTGGAGAACCCGCGTCCGTTGGCCGAGCCTTACCCGTGCAGCGGTGCCCTCGGCCTATGGACGCCACCGAAGTTCGAGGTGCCTGCATGATCATGCTCACCGACGACGAGCGAAAGCTTCTCCACAAGTGCCACTCGCACATCGGATATGCCGTCGCCAGCCCGAAAGCTGGTGTTTCCCATCTCGCCCAGTCGCAGGCCGGTGGGGCTGGCGGAGGCTTCCAATATCAGGTCGGTGGCGGCGCTCTGACCGGAAACTGGCGACGTTTCGAGGTGGTCGAGTCGACGTCAGGAGGTGGTCGCACCCTACGGTTCAGCGAGCCGCACTTGTGCGTCTCGATCACCATGAAGCGATTGCAGCAGTGGGCGAGTGGCCTGCCTGCTGAGCTGCGTGAGCGAGCCCAAGTCGCTTGGGCCACCTATCCCGTTAACACGCGCAACCTGAACGACCTCGAGGCAATCGTGCACGAGGGAATCGACCTCAGTGCTCCCGCCGAGCAGCTCGAACTATTCGAGGTGGCGTGATGCCACCACCTCCGTTCACCTACTTCGGCGGCAAGACCCGCATCGCGAGCCAGATCGTCGCGGTACTGCCGAAACACAGCCACTACGTCGAGCCATTCGCTGGCTCGTTGTCCGTTCTGCTGAGTAAGCCGGTAGCGCCGAAGGAAACGGTCTCTGATGTCAACGGCCACCTGATGACGTTCTGGCGAGTACTGCGCGAGCGACCCCGTGAGCTCGCTCAGGTCTGCGCCCTGACGCCACACTCACGGGCCGAGTACCTGGCAGCCCGCGACGGTTACCAGAACGCGGTGGCGGACGGCCTCGACGACATCGAGATTGCTCGTCGCATCTGGGTTCAGCTCACCCAGTCCCGCACAGGAACTCTGCGTAAAACCGGGTGGCGGCATTACGTCGACCCATCCGGGGATCGATTCGGGATCCCCGGGTACCTCACCGCGTACGTCGAGCGAATGATGCCTGCCGCCGAGCGGATCCACGACGTGAGCCTTGAATGCCGACCAGCGCTCGAACTGGTCGTGGACTACGGCAAGCACGAGGACGTCCTGATCTATGCAGATCCGCCGTACATGGGACCGGAACGCCGCGGCGGTCGGAACTACGAGGACGAGATGGGAGAGGCCGAGCATGTGGAGCTGCTCGACGCACTCACTAAGTGCACATCGGCGGTAGTGCTGTCGGGGTACCGGAGCCCGCTGTACGACAACAGATTGCGCGACTGGGACCGCATCACGATCACGGCATCCAGCGGCCACTCGAAGGTTGGAGATCAGGAACGGACCGAAGTCGTCTGGTCGAACCGCCCCATCTCGCCGGCAACGCTTTTCGATCACCAGGAGGACACAGACCATGGCGCGTGAATACGGCCGAATCCGCATCTCCATCGCGGACGACGAAGACCTCGAGGAATTGAGCGCTGACGCCCAGTGGCTCTACTTCCGAGTACTCATTCCCGATCCGACGATGAACTACGCCGGAGTGTGCGACTGGCGGCCAGCACGGCTGCTCCGGAAGGCGAAGGACATGACCATGAGCCGACTGCTCGCGGCCGCGTCCGAGCTCGAACGACGGTCATACGCCTACTTCGACAACGACACCGAAGAGGCGCTGTGCCGCACGCTGATCCGCTCCGACGAGCTGCTCAAGAATCCGAAGATGGCCGCGGCCGTGCTCGCCGGATACAGCAAGACGTCGTCCAGGACGCTCCGTGCGGCCGTCGTGACCGAGATCCAGACCGCCCGCAAGGAACACCCCGATTACTCGTCCTGGACGCACAAGGACACCGCCGACGCACTGTCGAAAACGCTGTCTCGCACCAACCTCGAAACCAGTGGGTACACGCTACAAATTTCGGTCCCGAACACCAATGCCGAAATGGTCAAGAACGCCTATCCGAAACCGGTGCAGAACACCTATCCCGATCCGGTTCGGAACAGCAATCCGGACCACACCGAAAACCGGTCCGAAACACCGATCGAAAACGGTCCGAATCCCCTAGCAACTAGCAACATACAACTAGCAACATCAACTGAGGGTGGTTACGTAAGTACGGAAGGTCACCTGCGCGCGAAGTCCGCTCCACTGCCCTCCCCGAATTGCTCCCAGCACCCCAACGGCACCGACCGCCCATGCCGCGCCTGCGGCGACGCCAGGGCTTACCGCGAGTCTCTGATCCAGGTCGACAAGCTGGCGCGAGCCGAAGTCATCTCCAGCGATCGCCGAGCGGCAGCCGAGGCCCGAGCCATCGCGATCGTCAACTGCGACATCTGCGACGACGACGGCTACGACGGCACCGCGGTCTGCGCCCACGACCCGAACTCGGCCGACCGGGCTCGACGCGGAATCGAAGCTGCGCGAGCGGCAATCGCCAAGAAGCCCGAACCCCAGCAGGAGGCGTGATCGTCATGGAGCAGCGGAGTTTCGAGTGGCTCGAACAGCGCGACCTCGCCCTGACGATCCCGTGCCGAGGCTGCAAGGCACCCATCGGCCAGCCGTGCCGCGTCAAGGGCCGTGACGGCGAATGGCATGAGCTGGAGCACTTTCCGGCACACCATGCTCGCCTCAACCGCGCCGAGCGCCTCAAGCGCATGCAGGACGCTCCGAAGCCGGACGTCACCTGCATCGTCGACGGCTACGGCGTGATGCGCTCGACGATGGTGGACCCGATATGAGCGACACACGTGACCGTGACCTGCCCGACGACGAACGCGAGATCTACACCTGCCAAGGCTGCGGAAAGTACTCGTTCGATTCAGGTTGGCACGTGCGTAATGGCGAAGACTGCGGAGAGTTCCTGTGAGCGGCGCGATCGTCGGTCTCGACCCGTCGATGGGCGCGGCTGGCATGGCGATCCTGCGTAACCCGCGCGTCGTCGAGGGCCGCAACCGTCCCGAGCTCAAGACCATCAGCAGCCGGAACACCGGCGGCACCATCAGCCAACGAGCACTCCGGATCGGCGTCCAGGGCGACCGAATCGTAGAGGCATTGCCCGAACGAATACGGCTCGTGCTCGTCGAGGGCATGCCGTTCCGACAGCCGAAGCACAGCGGCCTGTACCAAGAGCGCTGCGCCCTACTGCTCGACGTCACCAGATTCCTTGCCCGCCGCGGAATCCCGGTCATCGAGGTCTCGGTCACCACCATCAAGTACTTCGCCACCGGTGACGGCGCGGCCGACAAGCCCGACGTCATGAAGGCCATGGGCGAGCTGTGGCCGAACGCGAACATCCACAACGACAACGAGTCCGACGCGCTCGCCATCGCCACCATCGGAGCACAGAAGCTCGGTTGGTACGAACCCGAGCTGCCCTGCCACTACGCACCGAAGATCGACTGGACAGGAGTCAATGGGTGAGCACTGCGATCGCCTGCTTCCACTGCGGCCGGCCATCCGGAGACCGACTGCCGATCTGCATCAAGTGCACCGAGATTCTCGTCCGGACGCTGCAATCGGTGCCCGGGCTCGTCGCGGACATGACGATCACTCAGGCTCGGCTCGATCGCATGAGCCGCGGCCGCGTCGGTGGAAAGAGCGCCGAGACGCCGCTACCCATCTCGATCAACAAGAAGGGCGAATTGCCGATGCAGCGCCCGTACGACCTGCTGCAGAACGAGATCTCGACGTGGAGCCGCGCACTGTCGGATCACCTCGGCCACGTCTGGCACACCGGCGCAGTCAACACGGAAGGCATTCTCGTCGCCCTCGGTACGCCAGGTCTGCGCGAGCTCACGCTCAACTGCATGGTCGGACGCCGCCGTGACGCCGCTGCGCTGTCGATGCGCCCAGTCGGCTCCACCGAACAGGCCGCGGTCTGGCTCGCCTGCCACCCACACGAGCTCCGGACTCACCCTGCCATCGACGAGCTGTTCGACAGCCTGACCGACGTCGTCGCGATCGTGAACAAGGCGATCGACCAACTGCCCGAGCTGCGCTACAAGGGCGTCTGCAGCTACGTCGACTACGACCAGGGCCGCGAAAGACGCTGCAACACAGACCTCTACGCCGAGAAGGGCGAGGAGTGGGTCCAGTGCCCACGCTGCCGAGCCAGCTATGCCGTCGCCAAGCTCGATCGAGACATCCTCGCCCAGATGCGCGAAATGAACTACACCGCAGTCGAACTACAGTCCTTGCTTCGCGAGCTCGGCAAACGCGTCCCGAAGTCCACCCTGTATCGCTGGATCAACGAACGGAAGCTGACACCGCGCGGGTGGATGCGAGACGGCCGGATCATCCAACGGTGGATTCATCGGAACGACCCGGCCGTGTACCGCCTCGGCGACGTCCTCGATCTGGCGACCCGCACGGAACGTGTGCGCTCGTGACCAGGGCATGTGTACAGTGGGACTCAAATCCGGCACTGACGAGGGCACCCATTTTCCGGTCGAGCCCCGTTTTTCAGCCACTCGAACCCCCTCGATTCGGCGTCAAACCTGCGCTCCGCCGTCATGACGTACCTCCGGGCAAGCACGCGCACCACGAAGCGTCCGCTGCGCCGCGCTCCAATCGAGGGCTCAACTCAACAGAGGAGATTCACCATGTCCGCTACACCTACGATCGGCCGCGTCGTTCACTACACCGCGTCCGAGGGTTCCGCCGACGCGATCAACAAGCGTCGCGCCACATCCGGACACCAAGGCAACACGGTGCACGCCGGTGACGTCTTCCCGGCGACGGTCGTCCGCGTCTGGCCGACGTGCGTGAATCTTCAGGTGCAGCTCGACGGAACCGACACCTACTGGGCCACCAGCGTGTACGAAGGCGAAGGGCCTCACACCTGGGCTTGGCCTACACGAGCATGACCTACCCGAGCGAGCGCGCCGGCCACGGTCGCTGGACGCCTGTTCTACGCCCCGCAGTCGGCATGCTGTGGGTGACCGATGCCGGTGCGTTGGGCTTCATCCCGCAGAACGGCATCGACCCCGCACCCATGGTCGAGCTGATCGAGACCTTCTACGCCGCGGGCAAGACCGCGGACGAGGCCTTCGACGCACTGCTGCTCATCGTGGGATCGCAGGCCAGCTCCGGCGACGTCGACGACTGGCGACCCGACCGGGTCAACGGCCGGCGCACCCAGATCGGCCCCGTACTCACCAGCACGTACGAGCAGCCCCGATGAGCGCCACCGGCCAGATAGGCGAGATCGTGGCATTCGTGGCCACCGTCGCGGCCGCACGGCAGGAAGCCACGCCCGAGCAGCTCGAAGAGATGCAGCGCAAGCTCGTGCCGCAGCTCGTGGCCATGCGCGCTACCAAGTCGATCGACGGAGCGAAGACCGTCCTCCGCGAGATCATGGGCGCAGAGTGGAAGCCCCGCGGTGAGCTCGCGGTGAGCCCCGAGTCCGCACTCACCCTAGTGGAGCAAGGCCTGCGCGAGCGTGGCCACGATCCCGCCGTCGTGTTCGCACCACCGAAGTGAGAGCATCCAGCATGGACGAAATCGACGTGGTCTACATCGTGACCGAGTACAACTCCGCCACACGTGAGAGCGAGATCCTGGGCGTCTTTGTCGATCAGGCAGCAGCCGACGCAAAGGCCCAGGCGCACAAGTACGAGGCGCTCGTGTGGGCGTATCCGACCGACGGTGGCGAACCCATTGCCTGCTCCGACGCCTCGCGCCTGTAACCGAGACTGCACCACCGAAGTGGACGCCGATGCGTACCGCTACTCGTGGCCAGTCCCCGGCGACGAGCTCCACGATCCAGGGTGGCGCACGTTCTACGTTCTGGGATGCGACACCTGCACCAGCGATCGACCCTGCTCGTCACACGCACCCGCTCTCGCTACGGCTATCGATGCCTCGCGCACGTAACCGCGTCTGCTCCATCCCCGGCTGCCCACGGATGCAGCCCGAGAGTCTCTGCCCCGCTCACCGGCAAGCTCGTGAGCGGGGCAGGGGTACCAGGCAGCAACGCGGATACGGAGTCGAGCACGACCGCCTGCGCGCGCAGTGGAAGCCACGAGTCGCAACCGGCAACGTGCGCTGCTCTCGCTGCTCGAAGCTCATCGCAGCGAGCGAGCCATGGGATCTCGGACACGACGACCACGACCGAACCAAGTGGAATGGGCCCGAGCATGAGGCCTGCAATCGAGCAACGACGGGACGACGATGACAGACGTAGTCGACTTCCTTGCCAAGGTGATGACGTGGCCCAACCCGATCTTCGGTTCACAGGATCTCGCTGAACAGCACGCGGCCGTCGAGCGAGCGAGGATCGAGATCATGTTCGGCACTGCCAACCCGTCGGATTACACGCTCGCTTCACTGCCTGCGCAGCAATCAGGTTGGTATCAACCATGACCAAGCACGAGCAGACGAGTGACGATGCGGAGCTGATCATCGACGCGGCCGACGGTCGTGTCGATCTGTTCTTCGCAACGGCCTACGAACAGACCTTCCGAGTTCGATACTCCCGCACCGAGTTCGCCCGCCTGCTATGGCAGGGCTGGGTCGTGTTGATCCGCTCTCTCTGACGCGCTCAGGGGGTGGGGGGGTACCCCCTTCGAGCCTGGGGGGACGAACCGCGGGGGAGGGCGCTAGACCGCGCAGAGGGTTCAAGAAACGTCGGTGAGCGCGATGCTCACTGAATCCGAGGCGGCGCGATGCCGTTGAAGGAGCTCCAATGTCATCTCACGGTGGCCATCGAAACCGAAGCGGCCCAACGAAAGATCCGAACTCGGCGAAGTCCGAATCTCAGGGAATCAAGTTCATCAATCTGCCGCCCGCCGGCCACAAAGGCCGCGCGCCGAAGTGGCCGCTGGACGGTCCGAGCGAACGCGAAAGGGTGGTCTGGCGCGAGGTGTGGAAGACCCCGCAGGCCGAGCAGTGGTCGAAAGAGAAGCTGTGGCGGCTACGCCCGATCGCCTTGTTCGTCCGATGGTCGGTACGTGCCGAGTCCGGTGATTGCTCGGCGTCGATCCTGACTCAGGTGAACCGTCTCGCCGATCAGCTCGGCCTCACTCCGGCCGGCCTCGCGTTCAACGGGTGGAAGATCGCCGCGGTGTCGTCGGTCCCGTCGGTGGTCGTCGACGAGACGGCGAAGGAACCGGCTCAGGTGCAGCCACGACGTCCGCTGACGATGATCGATGGCGGAGCCTGACGACTTCCCCACGCTCGGACACCTCGTCGACGCGTGGACGACGCAGCACTGCCGCATTCCGGACAAGATCCATCGCGGCGAGCCGCTGGTGCAGTCGGATTGGCAGTTCTGGCTCGATGCGAAGTTCTACGAGATCCGGCCCGACGTCGAACCGCTTCCGGACGGTGAGCTCCTGCTCAATCAGGCCTTCCGGTACCGCCGTATGCAGGTGATCGCGCCGCAGAAGACCGGCAAGGGTCCGAAGCTGGCGGCGATGACGTGCGTTCAGGGTTGCGGACCGAGCGAGTTCCTCGGTTGGGCGGGTAAGGACGACGGGTGGGCCTGCTCGGACTGGGGTTGCGGCTGCGGTTGGGAGTATCCGTATCTCCCGGGCGAGCCGATGGGCATGCGCCACCCGTCGCCGGTCATTCAGCTCACCGCGGTCAACCAGGATCAGGTCGGCAACGTCTGGAAGCCGCTGACGGCGATGATTCGGTTGGGTCCGCTCTCGGATCTGCTGTTCATCCGCGACAACTTCATCCGCATCGCGGGCGATGTCGGCGGCGAGGACTTCGACCGGATCGACGCCGTGACGTCGTCGGCGTCGGGTCGAGTCGGTAACCCGATTTCGTTCGCTGGCCAGGACGAAGCGGGGCTGTACACGAAGCAGAACAAGATGGTCGGCATCGCGGAGACGCAGCGACGCAACGCCGCTGGCATGGGTGGCCGTTCGTCGGAGTGGACAAACTGCTTCGACACCTCGCAGAACTCGACGGCGCAGCGCACGTTCGAGTCGGTGGCCGAGGACGTGTTCAAGTTCTACCGCAAGCCGCCGACGCAGTTGTCCTGGAAGAACAAGCTCGAACGCCGCAAGATCCTCCAATTCGTCTACCAGGGCTCGGACTGGGTGAATCTCGACTCGATCGAGGCGGAGGCGGCGGAGTTGAACGAGACCGATCCGGATCAGGCGGAGCGGTTCTTCGGCAACCGGAACACGTACGGGTCGGGCGTGTGGCTCCGAGATGGATTGTGGGACGAGCATTATGCCCAAACCGCAACCCTGGCTTCCTAACCCGCCCAAGGGCACACAGGTCGCGGGCGCGTTCGACGGTTCGGAGAACGACGACTGGACTGCGATCCGGATGGAGACCCGCAGCGGGTTCCTGTTCACCCCGCGGTACGGTCCCGACCGGCGGCCGGCGATCTGGAATCCGGCCGAATGGGGCGGGGAGATCCCGCGTGGTGAGGTCGAAGCCGCGGTCGACGAGATCTTCCGAACGTGGCGCGTCTCGCGGTTCTACCCCGACCCGTCGGGCTGGTACACCGAGATCGGCGCGTGGGCACTCAAGTACGGCGAGGACGTCGTCTCGGAGTGGCCGAACGACAAGATCACCCGCATGCACGCCGCGCTGGTGCGCTTCCAGACCGACTTGAAGGCCGGCCGAATCACCCACGACGGCTGCCCGCACACCAAGATTCACTTCGCCAACGCCCGCAAGGTCGCCAAACCCGGCGACAGGTTCGTGCTCGGTAAGCCGACCAACCATCAGAAGATCGACTGCGCTCAAGCGACTGTCGTTGCCCACGAGGCCGCGTCGGACGCCCGCGCGGCCGGATGGCCGAACCCGAACGCCAACAAGACCTCCGACGTCATGTACGGATTCAACTGAGAGCACCAGGAGGTGGCGTGGACGACCGCACAGCGCGCCGATACCTCGATATCGGATTGGAGCGGCTGAAAAAGCAGCTCCCGCAGTGGGAACGCCGCCAGCGATACTACGAGGGTATTCAGGACGATCCGTTCGCTCCGGAAGGCGTGAACGCCGAGTACGCCTCGCTGCAGAAGCAGTCCATCGCGAACTGGCTCGGTATCGCGATGAAGGCTCCGGTTCAGCGCATGCGCGCCGACGGCATCATGGGCGGTGACGGCAAGGTCGACCTCGAGGTGTGGCGCAACGTCATCCAGCCGAACCACATCGATGCTCGACAGCAGATCGTGTTCCTGCAGGGCCAGATCCACGGCCGCGGCATCTGGTCGGTGTCGAAGAATCCGGCCAACCGGGACCGGCCGAAGATCGCCGTCGAGAACAGCAAGCGCGTCTGGATCGAACCCGACCCTGCCGACCCGTTCACCGGCCTGTTCGCAGTCAAGACGTTCTCGGAGGAGCTCAACCCGACGACGACGAGCTCGCTGATCCTCCCGGCGTCGGTCTCGGAGACGGCCGGCACACTGTGGGTCGCGTATGTCTACGACGACACGAACTGGCGGCGGTTCGAGCGCCGCGGCGTGACCGGCGACTGGACGATCGTCCGCGGGGGCGATCACGGCCTCGGTGAGCTGCCGTTCATCGCATCGGACATGAACGTCGACGCCGACGGCATTCCGCACTCGGCGATCGAGCCACTGATGCCGCAGCAGGACGCGGTGAACACGATCCGCTTCAACACCCTTCTGGCGATGCAGTTCTCGGCATTCCGACAGCGAGTGTTCTCCGGCTACGACCCCGTTGTCCGCGACTCGCAAGGCAACGCGATGATCAAGCGCGACAGCAACGGTGTACCGATTCTCGACGGCAACGGGTTCGAGCAGCCGATGCTGCGCTCACCCGGCAAGATCGGCGTCGATCGAGCACTGGTCTTTCCTGGCGTCGACACCAAGGTCTACGACCTGGACGAATCGAACCTGCAGAACTACATCAGCGTCTACGACGACTTCCTGTCCAGCCTGTTCGCCACCGGCCAGGTGCCGCCGCAGTACCTGCTCACTCGCATGGCGAACCTGTCCGGAGACGCTCTCACCGGTGCCGAATCCACGCTGAAATCGCTTGTCGCAGAGATGAAGCGCTCCGCAGGCGAGGCGCTCGAATCGGTCGTCCGCCTCGCGAACGTCGCCCGCGGCAAGGTGGGTAAGGACGACTACTCGATCGAGGTCATCTGGGGTGATACCGAGGCCAAGAGCTTCGCCCAGATCATCGACGGCGTCGTGAAGCTCATCGGACAGGGATTCCCGAAGCGCGCAGCGTTCGAGATGCTGCCCGATGCCACACCACCGAAGGTCGACGGCTGGATGGAGCTCGTGGATCAGGAGCGCGAGCAGCAGAACGAGGTCGCCATGGCAGCCATGGCGGCACTGACACCCGCTCCGGGGCCGACGGACGATGGCAACGCAGCCAACGACGGCGGCTGACCACTACCGAGACCAGCAGAAGGTCACCGCCGCAGCGATTCTCGCGTCGGGCGACCTCTGGGGCAGCACTCCGCCCGACGACTTCGACGGATGGTTCGAGGCGAATGCCGACCTACTCGTCGGAGTCCTCGCTGCTGCACAGACGCGAGCAGTCAGTGGCGGCGGCGACTACGTCGAGAGCGCACTGAGCGAGATCGGTGTGAACCGCGCTCCGGAGGCCTCGATCGACCCGTCGAGGCTGGTCGGTGTCGCCTCCGATGGCCGGCCACTGGACTCGCTGCTCTACGGCGCGGTGATCACCGCGAAGTCGGCGATCGCACAGGCCGACGAGGTCAACGACGCCGTCGTGCGCGAGGCCTGGAAGAAGGGCCGGACCGCGCTCGAGGAACGAGTACTCACGCAGGTGGCCGACGCGGGCCGCTCGTCGACCATGCTGGAGCTCACGGTCCGTCCGGGCATCGGATACACCCGGCTCGTCCGCGTCGGAGGCTGCTCGCGCTGCTCGGTCCTCGCAGGCCGGTTCTACCGATGGTCCGACGGATTCCTGCGGCACCCACGCTGCATGTGCCGCCACATACCGACGACCGAGACGGCCTCGCCCGAGCTGATCACGGATCCGCGCGAGGCCTTCGACGCGCTGTCCGAGGAGCAGCAGAACAAGATCTACACCCGCAACGGTGCCGACGCGATCCGCGCCGGGGCCGACATCGGCCAGGTCGTCAACGTCCGACGCGGAAACGCCGGCCTTTCCACCGGTGCCGGACGGATCACGCGCACGAACGTCTACGGCCAGGACCTGTTCATCTCGACCGAGGGCACCACCAAGCGCGGATTCGCAGGCAAGCTGATTCGCTCACGCGGGCAAACACCCGCGACGTCGCCGAGGCTCATGCCCGAAGCGATCGCCGAGATCGCCGAGTCACGCGAGGAATACCTGCGACTACTCGAACTCAACGGCTACGCCTTCGACCGCAGCAAGTCTGGCAACCGTGGCTCGCTCACCGGCAAGACTCCACCACCGCCGAAGCCCCGCCCACAGCCGAAACCGTCGATCGACCTCGATGCGAAACCGGCGCCGAAAAAGCCCGAGCTCACGGCCGAGGAAAAGAAGGCAGCGCGGGCGGCGGCGAAGATCAAGACCGCGCAGAACAAGGTCACCAAGTCCGCGGCCGCGCTCGATGCCGTGGCCGACAAGACCGCGATCGACGTCATGCCGTTGCATGCCCGGGCGATCGTCGATCGAGCGAACCTGAGAGACCTCCGGGACGGCAAGCGCGCCAAGATCGACGACGTCGAGAAGGTCGCACGCAAGCTGCTCAAGGTCGAAGACGAGCTCAACGATCCGGACTTCGACCTCCCGCACCTGAGCAGAGAGATCGGGCCGACGTGGGCGACCGAGTACCGCGCCGAATGGCGACGCAACCTACAGGACGCGTTACACCTGGCCGGCGAAATCAAGGTCGCACCGACTGCCGACTGGCCGATACCGGGCCTCAAGCGCAAGGGTGCACTCGATCGACACCGCACCTCGATCGAACGAGACGTGCCAGCGACGAACCCGAAGTACTTCGACGGTCCCGAATATCGAGTCAACTGCCAGCGAGTCGCACAGGCATACGAGCTCCGCACCCGTGGGTACGACGTGACGGCCAACCCGAACATCAAGGGCGTCGACAAAGCAATGCCCGAGCAGGAAATTTTCGGCAGATGGACCGACACCGGTACCGCTCCGTCGTCGGGAAACGACTTCATCAGAACGACATCGACAGCTCAGATCATGTCAGTTGCCCAAGCTTGGGGACCGGGCACTCGCGGGTGGATCGTCAACGAGTGGAAGGGCGGCGGTGCGCACATCTTCAACTTCGAGGTCATGAAGAACGGTCGAGTGCGGTTCTACGACGCACAGCCGGGTAAGACGGACGCCTCCGGATACCTCACGGATATCGACTTCCACGGACCTCGGAGAGGTGCACTGATGTTCCGAGTCGACAAGACCCTGCCTGTGGACAGCACGCGTACACTCGTCACATCAGCCGGGTTCATCAAACCATTCGAGGAGGTGCCGCGATGATCACATTCGACGACGCGCGACACCGCGCCGAGCTGGAGTACCCGCGCAGCGAATATGCCGGGTTCTTCCCATCGATCGAGCCGTTCGTCGCAGCCACCGAGGGCAGCGAGGATGCTCGGTCGTACCGAGTACTCAGTGAGACGCCGGCCCTCGATCCGGCCGGCATGCCCGCGATGGACGTGCCGGTGATCCTGGTCGAGAAGTCGAGCGGAGTCGTCACATTCGAGCAGTTCCTCGAATGCCGCAACCAGGTCCGCCAGATGACGCCGGTCCACTCGACCGAGGTATCCACCAGCTAGACCAACCCGCACGACAGCAAGGCCCCGTGAGCAATTCGCTCCGGGGCCTTTTTCGTGCGCCCATTCTTCCCCGCCGCGACGGCTGGGATGTTCCACCGCCGAGGGCGATCCGAGGCGGGCGACTCCGCGATGGAGGAAAAATGCAGGTCAACAAGCTCCCTCAATTCACCGGTCCCGCTCGTGTGCGATGCACGGCGGCAACGGCATTCGAGGAGCGGTACCCCCGACTTCGGTTCTTCAACGAACCCGAGGGCGGGGCAGGCGGCGACAACAACAGCGGTGCCGGTGCCGGTTCGGGCGATCCGGACGGTGACGACGACAAGCTCGGCGAGGGCGGCAAGAAGGCTCTCGAATCCGAACGCACCGCTCGCAAGTCGGCCGAGACCGAGAACGCCGATCTGAAAGCGAAGCTCAAGGAATTCGAGGACGGGAAGCTCACCGCCGATCAGAAGCTCCAGCGCGATGCCGAGGAGTCGAAGACCAAGGTGGGCCAGCTCGAAGCCGACAACGGCAAGCTCACGCTCGAAAACGGCCGTCTGCGTGCAGCTCTCACCGAAGGACTTCCCGTCGACTGGGCAGACCGCGTCCGCGGGGAAACGGACGAGGAAATGCTGGCCGACGCCAAGAAGATCAAGGCGAGTCTGCGCGGTTCCGGAGAGGGCGACTACACCCCCGGCGCGGGCGCACGTGGCTCGGACGTCAAGAACGACTCCGCTCCCGGCGTCGACCGCATGCGAAATGCCTACGCCGCCAACGACAAAAAGTAGCTAGACCCGCGCGGCCATAGCCGACGGGACGACACCAGAAAGGCAGGTCAGCTATGGCCGTAACACTTGCGCAGGCAGCAGTCGCCTCGCAGAACGATCTCCAGAAGGGCGTACTCGAGACGTTCGTCATCGAGAGCTCGGTGCTCGACCGCATCCCCTTCATGACCATCGAGGGAAATGCGTACGCCTACAACAAGGAAGCGACTCTCCCGGGCGTCGCATTCCGTGCGGTCAACGAGGGTTACACCGAGTCGACCGGCACCATCGTGCAGGCGACCGAGTCGCTCGTGATCCTCGGTGGTGACGCCGACGTGGACCGCTTCATCGTCCAGACTCGCGGCAACGTCAACGACCAGCGCGCCATTCAGACCGGGATGAAGGTCAAGGCCGCGTCGTACAAGTTCCAGGATCATTTCTTCAACGGCGACGTCGCGGTCGACCCCAAGGGCTTCGACGGACTCAAGAAGCGACTGACCGGAAACCAGGTCTTCGCGGCCGGCACCAACGGACTTCCGGTGCTCGGCAACG
The DNA here is from genome assembly GCF_002259365.1 of Rhodococcus sp. 14-2496-1d. NCBI lineage: Bacteria > Bacillati > Actinomycetota > Actinomycetes > Mycobacteriales > Nocardiaceae > Rhodococcus > Rhodococcus sp. 14-2496-1d. The sequence goes on from NZ_NPFV01000016.1 coordinate 49,139, forward strand.
GTGGCAGCGATACGCACAGTTTCTTCGACGCACTCGACACCCTGCTCGGCAAGGTGCCGAAGATCAACGGTGCGAACGGCGCGATCTACATGAACTCGTCGATCCAGGCGAAGTTCCGCTCGGCAGGCCGTCGCATCGGCGGCACCGAGATGGTCAAGGAAGACCTGACCGGCAAGCGCGTCCTGACCTACAACGGGATCCCGATCCTCGATCCCGGCGACGGGCTCACGGGTACCGCCGTTCTCCCGCAGACCGAAACGCAGGGCACGGCATCGGGCATCACGTCCTCGATCTACGCAGTGCGATTCGGCCAGGACGAGGGCGACCAGGCCGTGACCGGCCTGACCAACGGTGGAGTCATGGTGGACGACCTCGGCCTGCTCCAGTCGAACCCCGCCTACCGCACGCGCATCGAGTTCTACACCGGCCTCGCGACGTTCGGCGGCAAGGCCGCAGCTCGCATGACCGGCGTCCTCGCCGCCTGAGTTCCGTCATAAGTGCTCGACCGAGCACGACCCCTGATTTTCGATCGAAAGGAAGCACCATGGCCGAAAAGCTCACCGGATTCGCGCTGGAAGAGGCACTCGCCGCGCGCGGGCTCCCCAGTGAAGGCAACGCCGACGACAAGCGCGCCGCCGTTTCCAAGTTCGACGCCGACAACGAGTCGTCGATCACCGAGGCCGCTCCGGAAGCAACCTCCGAGACCGTCACCGAGGCACCGCCCGTCGTCGAGGAAGTCGCCGCGGACCTCGGTATTGCTCCGTCGACGTCCACCGCGAGCACCACCCTCGACACGGACTTCACCAAGCCCTCGGTGACCGCCCCGGGCGACGGTCCGGCCGACACGACCGATCCGCTCGAGCATGCCCAGAGCGTGACGCCGATCCCCGGTGCCGAAGCGCTGGCGACCGGAACCGTCAATGCCGTCGTGCCGTCGCAGCGTCCGCTCAAGCCGCCGCGCGACGAGTCGAAGGACCGGTTCGAGCAGTACCAGACGTTCGCGCCGAACGGCACCAAGGTCTGGGTTCGCCGCAACCTCGAGACCGGTGAATCGGTGGTCCTGGGAACCGAGGCCGGAGCAATCGGAGGCCAGCGACTCGATGGCTGACACGCCACTCGAAGCGCTCGTCACGGTCGACGCCGTACAGGCTCAGCTCGGCGAGGAATTCGTCGAGCCTGTCCGGACTCAGGTGGAGGTGTTCGTTGCTCGTGCTCGCTCGGAGATGCTCCGAGTCGCACCTGCGCTCAACGCGCACCTCACCGCCAATTCGGTCGATCCCGTGCTGGTGTGCGGTGTCGGCGTCGACGTCGTCACCCGGGCGATCGAGGACATGCGCATCGGCTGGCGCGTCACCGAGGAGACGTTCCCGGACGTGACGACTCGGTTCGCGGCCGCGGCGGAGGAGTTCATCTACCTCACCGCGGGGCAGGTCGCCAAGCTCCACCCGGTGGCCACTCCCAACGCTCCGGTCGCCGGGTCGGCCGGCGCGTACGTCGTATCCCTGTCGGGCTGATGCGCGACAGCGCGTTTCGGACGCCCATCGGCGTCGAGCGGTTCATCGGCGAGAACGCGCAAGAGAGCGAGTTCGCGCCGAAGGTGACTCTGCGCGGGCGGCGTACGGGCCGCTCCCGCACCGAAACGACCTCCGACAGCTCGGAGGTCGTTTCGGACACCCTCGTGCTGTTTCCGGCGAAAGAGGCGGTCATTCCGGCCGGATCTCGGCTGACTCTGCCCGAGGGCGAGCAGAACCGCGTCTGCATCGTCGAGACGTCCCGCCTGGTCTACAAGCGCGACAACGTCACCGTCGCGTACCAGGCGCTCGAAATCGTCTAGGAGGTCGATTCGTGCCCATCGATTGGTCCAAGGCTCAACAGGCCGAGCAGGCAGCCGAGGCGGGCGTAGCGGCTGCGGCCGAAGCACTGCTCGACGAGGTCCGCTCGGTGTACATCCCGGTGAAGTCCGGCGCACTGTCAGCGAGCGGAATGGCCAAGGCGAAGGGTCTGCAGGCCTCCGTCGGATTCACCAAGGTCTACGGAAAGAAGCAGCACGAGCGCGAGGACTTCGAGCACAGACGTGGTCAGGCGAAGTTCCTCTCGGAGCCGACGAGCAAGTTCGGCCCGCAACTCGAACAGCATGTCGCCGAGGCAATGTCGCGGGTGCTCGGCGGATGAGCCAAACCACCCGGAGCCAGCTCCGAACAGCCCTGGCGCTTCACCTCGCCGCGGCCGGACTGGCTCGCTACGACGAGTCCGAGCAATACGGCACCACCAACGATCCGGCCAAGCCTGCGGTGTTTCTCCGCGCGGTCATGCCGGACACCCCGGACACCGCGGTGACCATCTCCGTCATCGATGACAGGCGCGATCGGGACGCCCACAATCCCGACCTCTACGTCCGGCTCCGATTCCGCGGTGCCGGCCGATCCGTCCGTGCCGTCGACGACCCGGCGGACGCGGTGTTCAACCACCTTCACACCTTCGAGCCCACCGCCGATCGCCAGCGATGGCCCGGAGGCGTGAACGTCCTCACCTGTTTCCGAACGGTGAGCACGGAGTCCACCCCGGACACCACGGGCCGCTACATGCGGGCTGACACCTATCGCATCACCCTCAACCCAGGAGATTGACTATGCCTGTACTCAAGCCCCCGAATTCCGGTCTGCTGTTCACCTTCCGCGCTGCGGCGTGGGCCATGCAGATCAACACCGGCACCTACGCATCGCCCGTGTGGGCGTGGCTGCGTGGTACGTCGAAGATCGAGCCGAAGACCACGGCCACCAAGCAGGACGACTCCGACAACGACTCGGACGGCTACGGCTCCGAGCTCGTGACCAAGCAGAAGCTCGACATCGCGATCGAGGGCAAGGTCAAGGGCGAGCGGTCGCTGTCGTCGGTCGTCCCCGATCCGGGCACCACGTTCCTGCGAGCACTCGGCACCCAGGTCGGCTACGACAACGTCGCCGACATCCGGTACTGGCGAACCGACGACATCGACGAGGGGTACCGCAGCTACTTCGCGGTCGAGTACACCGACGTCGGTGGTGGCAACGAGGATCTGCAGAACTACCAGGCCACGCTGTCCGGCCGCGGCAAGCCCACTCGGATCGCTCGCCCGCAGACGACCCCGGTCAACGAGGTGCAGCGGATCCGCCTCATCGGCACCGGCCTCGGTGGCACGTTCATCGCGAAGTTCCTCGGCCAGTCCACGGCAGGTCTCGCGCCGACCGCCACGGCTGCGCAGGTGCAGACCGCGCTCACCGGTCTGTCGACCATCGGTGCGAACAACGTTGCCGTCACCGCAGTCGCAGGGCTCAACGCGTGGGACGTCGCGTTCCAGGGCACGCTCGCTGGCCTCGACGTGCCGCTGATCGGTCTCGACACGACGGCGCTCACCGGCACCGGCCAGGGCGGCGAGGTCACCACCCTGATCAACGGGCAGGCCGCATAACCAATGGCCTACGACAACCTTCGGGAGTTCTTCGACCCGGACCTTCTGCTACCCGTCGGAGACAAGACGTACCGGATTGCCTCGCCGAGCGCCGACGAGGGTCTGCGGATTCATCAGGTGTTCGCCGACAAGAACGCGATGATCGACGACGCACAGGAACTCTCGCTGGTCTTCGGTCTGCTCGGCGCAACGCGCGACGACAAGACCGGGTTGTGGTCGGGAGGTGTGTACGGCGAGATGCGCGCTGACGGCGTGAGCTGGGCCGAGATCTGGCACGTCGGGCGCACCGCGCTCATGCACTTCGGCATGGGGGCCACCATCGCGCAGATCGCCTGGCACCAAGGCGTCGGTGACACGGGAAACCCGATGCCCCCGGAGCCGAGCAAGAAAGCGGCTGCGGGGGCAAAGAAGGCTGCACCTGCGAAGGCGCGTGCAACGGGGCGCTCACGTGCGCCCCGGGCACGTACGGCCCCGACGACCCGGGCGGGTGGCCGCTCGACGAAGAGTACGGCGTCCGAGTCCGGTACCACGACCTGAGCAAACAGCCGAACAAACGCCCGGCGGCGGTCGTGGAGAAGTGGACGTGGCACGACGTCTTCACTGCCTGGACCGCCGTCGAGCTCGACTTCCAGGATCAGAGCATCTACGGGATCGATCTCGATTCCGGAATCCTCCACCAGCGTTCCTGGCGCTGGCTCCAGACCCGCATCGTCGGGCTCATCACCAACTCCGACTCTCGGCTGCACCGAGTACTCAAGGCGACCGCCGGGAAGGAGGGCTGACCCATCGCACTCGACGTCGGCACGATCCGCGCGAATCTCGAACTCGTAGACAAGAATTGGAAGTCCACGCTCTCGCGTGCCCAGTCCGACGTCAAGACCTTCGAGGGCCAGGCGCAGCGCAGCACGAAAGCGGCGGGCACCGGGTTCGAGCAGGCCGGTGGCAAGGTTCTCCAGTTCACCGGCAACGTCAAGAACGCCGGTACCGCGGCCGCGGGCGCGAGCTCGGGACTCGCCACCGCTGCCACCGCTGCGAAGTCCACTGCGGGCGAGATGACCGGGCTCCAGACTGCCACTCAGAACGCGGTCGCGACGCTGTCCGGGTCCGGATCGGCCGGCGTCGCAGCGGGCGGCGGACTGACCGCGTCCGGACGCGCAGCCGGTGGCGCATCGAAGAACATGAGCGACTTCGCTCAGTCCGCCGCAGCGGCCGCTACCGCGATGAACAGCGCGGGCGACGCCACGAGCTCGGTCACCTCTCAGTGGGAGAAGGCCGAACAGCAAGCGGCGCAGACCGGCTCGTCGTTCGGCGATCTCGTGGCCACCACGGTCGGCGTCTCGGCCGGACTCGAATCGGCTGCCGACGATGCCGACGTCGCCGAGGGTGGCGTCTCCGATCTCTCCCAGGCTGCCGATCGAGCGAAGGAAGCTCTCGGCGCAATGGGCCTGGCCGCCTCGGCTACAGGCCTGCTGGCGTTCTTCCAGGAGTCGGTCATGGCCGCATCGGATCTCGACGAGTCCATGAACGCCATCGACACCATCTTCGGCACCGCCAACGGCACGATCTACACCTTCGCCGAGGGCGCGGGCAAGGCCATCGGCATGACCGAGCTCTCCGCTCGCGAGGCAGCGGCCACGTTCGGCACCTACGGCAAGCAGGCCAACCTCGCCGCCGAGGAGAACGCGAAGTTCTCGGTCCAGATGGCCACGCTCGCAGGCGATATGGCCAGCTTCAAGAACACCAGCCCCGAGCAGGCGATCCAGGCCATCGGCGCGGCGTTCCGTGGTGAGTCGGACCCGATCGAGGCGTACGGCGTCATCATGAACGAGACAATTCTCAAGACCCGGGCCATGAAAATGGGCCTGATCGAGAACACCTCCGAAGCGCTCGAACCGGCCGTCCGAGTACAGGTCGCCTATGCCGAGGTGCTCGCTCAAACCGCCTACATGCAGGGCGATTTCGAGAAGACATCCGGATCGCTGTCGAACCGACTCAAGACCCTGCGCGCCGACTTCGAGGCCCAGTCCGTCGCCGTCGGCAACAAGCTCATGCCTGCCGCCCAGGCGCTCGTCTCGCTACTCTCCGGCCCCGGCATGGCCGCGCTGTCCGGAACCTCGGCCGTCGTCGGCATGCTCGCAGACGGCGTCGGAGCCCTCGCCACTTTCCTCGCAGGCCTGCCCGGTCCGATTCAAGCCGCGATCGGCGCACTCGTGGCGCTCAAGCTCGCGTCCATGTTGGCCGGCAGTCAGATCGGCCAGAGTCTCGTGCAGCGAATCGGTCAGGGCCGTGCCGCCATCGCCGGACTGGGAACCACCACCACCTCCGCCGTGAGCGCGATGCGCACCCAGTTCGGCTATCTGCAGCAGGCCACTCGCAATGCCAACGGTGGCGTCACCACCCTCGGCAGCACCATGCGCAACGTCGGCACGATGGGCATGTCCGCCTTCCGTGCCGGTGCGGGCTCGCTCGTGAGCTTTCTCGGTGGCCCCTGGGGCGTCGCCTTCGCCGCTGCCGCTGCAGGTCTCGCGATCTTCATGCAGAACAACGCCGAGGCCAAGCGCTACGCAGAGAACCTCAAGACCGCTGTTGTCGACACCGCCACCCAGGTCGAGCTCTCCGGCGGCAAGCTCACTGCGCAGGGCCAGCAGGCCGCGGCTGCCGCGCTCGAAACGATCAAGCTGCGTGACGGGTCGAAGTCGCTCGGCGAGGCACTCGACGACGCAGGAATCTCCACGGACCGCGCAGCCAAGGGCCTCGCTGGGATGCAGTCGGCCGCGAAGGCAACGCGCGCAGAGCTCATGCGCATGCACGACGAGCAGGTCTCGCAGATGGGGTTCTGGGACGAGGTCAAGGGTGACTTCGGCAAGTTCTTCTCCGGCGAACTGTTCGAGGGCGACGGTCAGTACAACGCCGACCAGGACACTCCGGCCGGCCAGATGCTGGACGCGTACGACAAGGCAACCGCGGAGATCGCAGCCAAGCAGGCCGAGCTCAAGCGCATCGCAGCATCCGGTGGAGACGTCGCATTCGCGAACGACGGCACCGCCGAGCTCGGTGCCATGGCCGAGGCGATGGACGAATTCGCGAAGTCGACCGACGGCGCTGCGAGCAAGGTCGACGCGCTTGCGAAGGCGCTTTCCGGACTGAAGGACGACAAGCTCGCACTACCTGAAGCCCAACAGGCCGTGAACGATTCGATGCGCGACCTCGACGGACTCAAGGGCACGCTCGGCGACGTCGGAGTCGATGACCGCGGGAACATCGATACCAAGACCGAGGCCGGGTCGAAGGCACAGGACTCGGTGAGCTCGTTCGCGGACAGCTACAACCAACTCGCTGCGGCGATGTACACCGTCACCAACTCGTCGGACGCTGTGCGCGCCGCGATGCAGCCGCAGTACGACGAGTTCCTGCGTACCGCCGAGGCGATGGGTCTAACACGCACGCAGGCCGAAGCTGTTGCGCTGCAGATGGGTTTGCTCCCTGAGAACGTCGCGATCAACCTCGACACGAAGTCCGTGATGGCAGCACAGGAGCTGCTCGACACCCTCGGCGACACGATCACCGGAATGCCCGATTCGAAGACGATCGAGGTGAAGTCCCTGACCGACGAGGCCCGGGCGGATCTCCAGACGATGGGCTTCGAGATCACCGAGCTGCCCGACGGCAAGGGCTTCACGCTGGAGGCGAACACGATCGCTGCGCAGCAGGCTCTCGACGCAGCCCGCGGCACCATCGACGGACTGCCGCCGATCAAGGCCATCACCGTCGACGCCCCGGGCGCACAGGCGGTCGTGGACAAGCTGCGCGAGGTCGGTGTGGAGACGACGATCAACAACGACAAGCAGATCGTCGTCACCGACAACTCGCCGGAGACGATCCAACGGCTCATCGCGGTCGGTGCGCACGTCACCCAGCTCCCTGACGGCTCGTTCGCGATCTCCGATAACACCGACGTCGTCCGGGCCCGCGTCGACGGGCTCAACGGTCTCAACACGAGCTCCACGCACACGGTGACGGTCGAGGAGCGGAGGTTTCGCACTCAGCTCGGCATGGACGATGCCGCGTACGCCAGCCTGCAGCAACAGTTCGCCGCGAACGCGAACGGCAACATCATTCGCGCGTACGCCGCCGGCGGACTCTCGCCCATGTCCGGACGGGACGCAAAAGTCGTGCCGCCGAACACCTGGCGCGTCGTCGGCGACCGGCAGCAGAACGACGAGTTCTTCATCCCCGACACCGACCAGCGGCAACACGTCGCAATCGGCGCCGAATGGGCACGACGTCGCGGCCTGACTCTCGTCGACGCGAAGAGCGCACGCGAGCGCTACGGGCTGACCGCATTCGCCAACGGCGGCGTGAGCCCGGGCTTCGGCGGCTACAGCGGCCCGGACAGGTCTGACTCGATGAAGCCCCGGAACATCTACGAGGCAGCGTCGCTCGGCATCGGCATGGGCTTCGCAGCGCTGTCCGGAGCGAGCGGCCTCATCGGCATGGCCCAGTCCGGTCAGTGGGATCTCGGCCAGCTCGTCAAGCCCGAGTTCGACACGAGCTCGAACACCATTCCCGGCGGCGAGGCAATCATCGGCGCGCTCAATCAGCTCGTCGAGCAACAGCAGGAGATGATCAAGACGCTGCAGGCAGGTGGATTGGTGCAGGCCAAGATCGATCTCGACACCAACTCCGGCGCAGCCGATCTGGCGCTGATGAAGGCCGGTTTCGCGTGAAGTCGATCGAGTACGAGTTCACCGGCGTGGACGGCTCGGCCTGGCCGTTCGGTGGTCTCGGCGACCCGATCGCTCGCATGCGCATCGTGACGATCGACGGACTCGGCGGCGCGGAGTTCACCCACGCGGACGTCCAGAACGTCGACGAGCACGGCGTGACGTGGAACGCGACGATGTACGACCCGAACTTCGTCACCATGTTCGTACGCTCACAGCTCTATCCGGGCGAGCTCGCAGTGGAAGTTGAGAAGGCCTTCCGTCGCGCGATCGGCAACGGCAAGAATCTGGGCCGGTTCACCGCGCGCTCTCCTCGCGCCGACGGCACGGTCGAGGAACGCTTCCAGCTCGTCCGCAAGGCGAAGCTACTCCCCAGTCCGGACTACACCCGTACGCGCTACCTCGGCTGCTTCGAGTACGAGGGCGTCATGCTGCGCTCGGACGAGTCGTGGTGGCGCACCCTGCCCTACGAGCGCACCTTCACCGCGGCGCAGTTCGCCGGGGCCGCGGTTGTGAACATCTCCGACGAGCGCGTGTGGCCGTACTTCGAGCTCACCGGACCGATCACCAATCCGAAACTCGGACTCGACGGCGAGGCGGTCGCACTCCCGAATATCGGTGCGGGCCAGAAGTGGACGATCGAGACCGATCCGGATTGGTTCGAGATCCGCGACCACCTCGGCGTCGAGCGGTCCGCGATCGGGCGGCGCTGGTACAAGCGAGCTCCTGCCAGCGATCCGAAGAATCCCGTTCCCGTTCCGGTGACGATCACCGGATCCGGTACCAGTGCAGCAACGCGCTTGAAAGTCGTTCTGCCGCAGCTCTACCACGAGGCGGCATGAGCCTCCCGGGTTGGGCGCGGCCGAACACCGTCGACGTCGACATACTCAACATCGAGCTCGGCACGCGCTCCGGATCGATCATCGAGTGGACACCGCTCGGCTCGTACACCCAGGCCGAGATCATGTATCACTGGTATCTCCCGGGCACCATCAGTTTCGAGCTCAAGCCGGGTCACCGACTCATTCCACGTCTACGCGCACTGCGGCGCAAAGCGATTCACATTCGCGTGATCCGCAACGGTATCCCGTGGACCGGACGTCTGATGACGCACAACACGTCCGGCAATCCGCGCAATCCGACGATCCGATTCACCGGGGTGGACTACAAGTTCTGGCTGCAGCGCGGTCTCGCCTGGGTCAATTCCATGTTCCCTCCGGAGTTCCAGATCGGCCTCACGGGCAAGCAGGACGTCATGTTCGGAAACCCGGATTTCGTGCTCAAGTACTTCGGGACGAAGACGTGGGTCCGGACGCGCCGGCCGATCTGCGCGGCGATGCCGCTGCACACCGTGACCAGCGACTATCCGAACCTCGCCTCGTTCAACTCGCTCAGCTCGCTACTCGATCTGGTCGGTAACGCGATCGAGGAGCTCGCGGTGATCTCGATGCGTTTCACCCAGCTCAACGACGGATTCTCGCTCACCCGCGATCGCCTCGATTTCGGGTGGAAGCTCGACCTGTGGGACGGTATCGGCCCGTCGCCGAAGGTGTTCAACGCCACGACGCTCTCGCAGCTCCAGTCGATCCTCGACGTCACGAGCGACAACTTCCTGAACTTCACCAACCCCAACAACTACCTCGGGCTGACAGATCCGAGCAGTTGGGGCCGGATGCCGAGGGCCGGTTACGTATTCGACACCATCGCGAAGAAAGACATGCGTCAGGTGCAATGGAGCACCGACGGCACGCAGGTGCTCGAGATGAACTACGACAGCTCGCACGCGACCGCCACGAGGGCCGTGGTCGGCGGCAAGGCACCTGAGATTTTGAACCAGGTGATCGAGTGGGGTGCGAACTTCGCGATTCAATTGCTGCTCAACGCAATTGCTCCCGGACTTGGTCTCGGACTGGTCGTCGGAGACCTGTTCGACAACATCTTCTTCGCGTACCAGCAGTTCATCGACTACGACCTCGAAGCCGAGATCGGAATCGACGACGCATTCGCCGACATTTTCGCCGACAACACCGCCGCGTACAGCCTCGACGCGTACGCCACCGCGCAAGGTGCTCTCAAAGAGCATTCCGGCAGCGAGGCAATAGAACTCACCGTCCAGTCGGGCGGTGCAGACGGGCGCGGCATGAGCTTCGGAGTCGACGACGGCTCCGGACGCCGCTACCAGCTCGGTGACATTCACACCTTCTACGACCAGGGAACCACGATCGAGCAGTACATCTCGAGCGTGACCGTCACCGACAAGCGCGACGGTCGAATCGTCGAGCGTCCAGTGCTCGGTGAGGGCAACCGCATTCGCGGAATCTACGAACGGCTCGTCGTCGGGCAACAGAACCTCGCGAGCTACTCGCGCGGCAATTCCAACAGCGTCTAGGAGGCGTGATGTCATTCAGAACTGTCTACGGGAACGACTGGTCGGAGAACGGTTGGCGCATGTGCAACCGAGACGAATGCGTGATCGTCGATACCGCCCCGTTCATGGATACCGCGCCACTTCGCAGGGGTGCACCGGCGATCATCCTCGGTGCATTCGCCGGAGTGCTGCATCGGACGGTCCGCAACTTCACGTCGCCTGTCTGGGGGTGGTCGAGGGATAACTTGGTCAAGAATTCCAACCACCTGGCGGGAACCTCGTTCGATGCGTGGGCACCGATCCGGCCGTGGGGATTACGCACCATGCCGCGCAACGAGATCGATGCTGTCAATCGAGCGTTGCAGGCCTTTCCGGAGGTGTTCTGGGGCGCGGCGTGGGGCAAGCCCGACGAGATGCACTTTCAGATGCGCTATCGGGAAGGCGACCCGCGCAACGACGCCGGTGTAGCGCGTATCAGGGGCGCAGGCATCCCGACGCTTCCGCCGGCACCGAGTCCGGCACCATCGACCGGTCGGCCGACGATCCAGCGCGGCTCGACCGGCGAGCACGTCCGCTTCCTGCAGGAATTCCTCAACCGGGTTTACCCCGCCTACTCGCGCCTCGCGGTCGACGGCGACTTCGGGCCCGCAACCGAATCCGTCGTCCGCAACTTCCAGAGTCGCCGCAGTCTCGCCGTCGACGGCATCGTCGGACCCGCCACCTGGAAGGCCCTCGGCCTGTGAACTACCGCTGGCCGTTCCTCGTCGCTGCGGTGATCCTCTCGGCCGGCGCGGCCGCGATCGCCTACGTCCTCGCCGTCGACATCCAGTCCGACGCCGATCTGTACGACGAAAAGTCCTGAACCACAAAACGAAAGAAGAGAACCATGACTACTCCCAATGCAGGCCTCGAAGTACTGCGCGACATCCTGGCCGAACAGCCGCTCGTCAAGCGGTACAGCAACACCGTCACCTCGCTCATCGGCCTGGCCATCAATGTGATCTGGCTGCTCGTCGGGCTCGGCGTCGAGATCCCGCTGCCCGTGCTCGGCGGCATCGCGATCACGATCCAGACGCTCGCCACGGTCGGAATCCGGTTCACCCCGAATGGCGTGACCGAGAAGCAAGTGGTCGAGATCGAGCAATACGCCGGGCGTCACCGCGTAATCGAGTACTGATCTACCGGTGGCCACCGCGGAGGACGGGGACGGTTGTGAGCGAAAGGCTATGTAGCAGTGGACGAGAAGACAGTCTCCCGCCTGCTCACGATATTGATCACCGTCGTGACGCTGGTGTGGGCAACGACAGTGCTGGTGGTGCTGTTCGTTCCCGATGCCCACGTACCCCCGGAGGTCAACGTGATCATGCTGGCGCTGGTCGGATTCCTGACCGGCTCGTACGTGAAAGCGAAAAAGCCCGAGGACAAGATGAAGGACGGCGAATCTGATGTCGACCAGTGATCTTCTGTACTCGACGGCGCTCGCAGCCGTCGCCTTCCTGGCCGGATTCCTGGTTGGGCAGGCGACGGCATGGCGTCGATCCGTCAACGGCGACGGGAAGACGGTGATCACACCGGCGATCGCCGACAATGTCACGCGGAAGCGCTATTTCGGTGCGTTCCTGGTTCTGATGGCCGTCGTGACCCTGGGCCAGGGGACCTACTACAACTACGAGCAGGGCAAGTGCAACGCCGACTTCCGGCAGACGCTCGAAGCTCGGTCGGCGATCCAGCGCAGCGACAATGCCAACGTCGTCCAGCTCTTCACCGACATCTCCAACGACATCGCAACAGACCCTCCGCTGACCGACGCCGAGCGAGCCGATCTCATAGCCAAGTTCCAGGCGCGGGCCGAGGAGAACGCCCGCGAGCGCGCCGCAACGCCGTACTCCAGTTCGAGCTGCTGACATGCCGTTTCGCGTCCCGGATCGCACTCCGCGGGGCAATGCTGGTCAACTGAACCTCTTTCCGAACGGCATTCTCGGGTTCGTGGCCGGCGCGATCCTCGACGGCCTCGACGGGGTTACGCACGGAATCTTCAATCTCGACGATCTCGCCGACGAGCTCCGCGGCACGAAGACCGCTGCTGCCAATGCGCAAGCTACGGCGAACGGTGTTGCGGGCACCGCAGCGGCGGCGGTGTCTGCGGCGCAGGCCGCCGCCGCGGCTGTGGCGGCGCAGGGCGTCAAGGTCGAGGCCGTGAAGGCGTCGATGATCAGCTTCCAGGACGGTCTACCGCTCCAGAAGCGCTCGCATTCGATGACCAACTCGGAGATGACATTCGACCGAGATTGGTTTGTCATCGATTCCACAGCCTCGGCGAACGGTGCGGCGGCCAACACGAGCAACCCCACGGGATCGGCTGTCGCTAACCACGTTCACCCGATCACTTCTCGTTCTCACGAGCACGTCTTTCAGATCGGCCAGCTTGTGTCGGTGTCGAAAGACGTCGTGTACGGCGGGTTCATTCTGACATCGTGGGGTGGCCTGCGGGAATCGTTCACCTACGCGGTAGGACCGGGGTCGAGCCCGTGCTCGCTCGAGGTCGCAGTGCTGCGCATGAGCCGTGACGCTGGCAGCGCGGGTGATGTGACTGTTCTGTGGGCATCACCGGACCAGACGCCGATCATCGGCAACACCCCGGGGGAGTTCACTCCCGAGATCCCCGAGGGCATCATCGTTCCCGACCGTGCCGACCTGTTCGTCATCATTCACCAGTACGGAACGGGCAATGCCCGACAGGTCTGGGGCGTGAACATCGGCGGACCTGATCGACAGGGGCTGCTGTATCCAGCGAAGTCGATGGCCCGATTCGGGTTGTCCACCAAACTCACTGAAGGACAGGTTGTGACGGCGGGCAGCCTCCTGTTCGACACCACGTTCAAACCATGGCTGGGGATCGGTCCGTCCCTCAACATTCCACTGCCCGGCCTGGTTCAGATCTTCGAGCCGTTCGACGACGGGGTGATGCCGCCGACTCTCCAGAAGTATTTCCTGGGCCAGCCCGCGAAGATCGTCGACGGCAATTTCGTGTTCTCGGGGACGACCGACGGTGAGGCGCTCTACACCGCCACGACGACGATGAACCGCGACGACCATTTCGTCGAATCGGCAATCGCAACACCGGTCACGTCGCAGCCTCAAAGGTTGTACGTCCGAAGCAATGTGGCGATGAAGGTGAACAACACCGGTGTCTCGATCCAGCTCGGTAGCTCCGGGACGGTCCTCGCATCGGGTGCGGCCACCCTGGCCGTCGGTGAGGCGTATCGCCTGACCGCCGACGGAAATGTGTTCACCGTCAACAAGATGAACGGCGAAACCTTCGTGTCGGAGGTCTGCAAGTACATCGACTCCGGCAACGCGATCGCAAAGGGCTCCAACAACCGGCTGGTCCGGCTGTCTGCGAGCCGCGCCTTCCCAGGTGTCAATTCCGGCGGCTGGGCCTACTTCCGCGCACAAGACCGGCCCGACCCGGAATAGAGAGGCTCCACCAAATGCAGACCGTCACTGTCAATTTCGATGATCATCCCGAGGAGCTGTACTTCACCCTCAGCGACGGGAATCTCAGTATCGGATCCGAAACGCGCTCGATCGGAAGCGTGTTTGTCGGAGTCCTCGAGCCGGAGCCCGCAGACGTCGTGCAGACGGAACCGATCGTCGAGCCCGAGCCCGAGCCCGCGAACGACGACGAAGAATCGGAGGAATCATGACCGTACTCAGCGACCCGGTCAAGAACCTGGCCAAGATCGCCGACTTCGACGGCTCCGGATACCTCGACGTGTGGACGAGCATCCGCGACGGCGGTGCCGACGGCATCCTCACCGACAAGCCCGTGCACGTCCCGATCACATCGACCGGCATCACGACGCCCGATCTCGTGCCGGGGCCGGCCTTTTTCCGACTCAAGCTCGGCGCAATGCGGCAATCGATCGAGGGCCGCTGCATCATTCCTGCGACGGACGGTCGAGTGATGGACGTCATCACCGCGGCGCTGCTCATTCCCGACGACACTCCGGCCGATCTCATCGCCCGAGCAGTGACCGCGTACCTTGCGTCCACACCGCCGATCTCGTTCGTGGAGGACACCGCCCGGGCGGGCCTGTTCTACCTCTCGACGGACGTACCCGTGGCCAACCCGGACGGCGCACTGGCGACGGCGAGCAGCTACTACAAGACCGCGGCGCTCGCGTCCGGCACGACCCGGCTCAAGCTGCTCACCCTCGGCGACTCGACCAACGACGGTTTCGGCGCACCGGGTGGCCCGAGCTCGTGGGCGAAAGTCTGGCCGCAGCGCCTTGCCGAGCTGCTCCGCGCACAGCTCGGCCGTCCGGCCGGTGGCCGCGGATGGGTGCCTCCGTCGCCACCCGTCGGCCCCGCCAGTTACTCGTTCAACACCGCACAGCAGCTCCCCGCGGGCCGCAGCCTCGACGCACTGAACGTGCCGACCTTCCAGACCGGCATCCCCGGGTCGCTATGGCTGCAGCGTGGCCACGCCAGCAACGCGGACGAAGTGTCGTACACACTCTCGGCCGGGGTGACGGCGGTCGACGTTCTCACGACCGGCTACAGCGGCAACATGATCATCACAGCAGCCAACGCCGGTTCGTCGATCACCAAGTCCTCGGTCGGCGATCGGGTCATCACCAGAATCACCAACCCCGGCGCGACTCTGTCGATCCGCGGCGACGTCGGGGTCGGTCTCGCCATCCTCGGCATCATCGAGCACGTCGGCGACGAGGGCGCTGGCGTCACGCAGGTCAACCTCTCCCAGGCCTCGGTCCGCGCCTTCGAGGTAGCAGGGTGGCTGACAGGTTCCGACAAGTCGACCTTGCCCCTGATCGCTGCGTACAACCCGCACGTCGCCCTGATTACGCTCGGATCGAACGACAAGAGCACCGGACGCACACAGGCCGAGATGTCCTCGGCGATGACCACGATTGCGGAACGGCTCCGCTCGGTCTCGGCGCAGATGGAGATCGTGTTCATAGTCCGCCCCGATTCCGATGCCGCGTGGACTGCGTACGGAAACAACATCGTCTCCACCGCAGCGACTCTCAGTGCTCGCTCGCTCGACCTCCGCGGCCAGCTCACCAGCCCGAGCTTGTACATCGCGGACGGTGTCCACTTCAACGAGGCCGGCGAAGACGCTATGGCCGAACTGGTGCTCGACTACATGAGAGTAGGTGTCTGACATGGCTCGCGCCTTCGTCACGGTCGACGACCAATCCAATCTGCCGGATCCGGTGAGGACGAGGCTCAAGGGTGAGCTCGACGGACGCTATCCGCCCACGCAGGCCGTGAATTTCGCGGACCGAGGTGACGTGATTCCGGCACTGTTCTCGTACTTCGGGAACAAGCCGAACGTGTACACCCCGCCCGAGAAATTCGACTCGAATCACGCGATGTCGTTCTCCGGCAGTGCCTCTCCGGTGGTGGCGGGCGGAACACTCCTCGGCGTCGGGTCGGGTCCGCGAGCGATGTATGCCCGCACGCCGAATATGGGAGAGCGAATCACTCGCATCGGTGGTCGGTTCCGCATGCTTCCCGGTACCGGCACTCGCACAACGGGCGGGACGGTGTGCCTCGGTATCGCGGACGATCTCATCGATTCGAGCTCAGGCGTGAACGTGTCGATGCCGTGCCATTTTCTGTCGACGGCCCGAACCTGGTACTACACGGTCTGGACCGAAGGTGTAGGGCAGGTGGTGCTCGCGACCGGAGACTACGCAACCCCGCTGCTGACCGACTACGCAACCGAATACGAGATGCAGTGCTGGCTCAACGGCACGACCGCAGTCTTCGATCTGCCGGACGGCACCCGACGCTCGGTAGCCGATTCTCGGATCGGTTCGTACGGAGCGAACTTCGGCTTCTTCGAGGGCTTCCAGCCTGGCGGGGACACCGACGATGTCACCGCGTTCACCCACGTCTGGGCCGGTCTTGGCGTCGCGCGTATCCCGAAGCGGACCATCGACGCACCGCAGGCGGGCAATTCGTTTGCCGTGGCCGGCCCTACTGCTCCGACCGCGCCCGGTGAGTACGCCTGGATCGAGACCGACGGCAACGGAAACTTCATCGACCTACACACAGGAAAGAACTGACCATGCCCAGCGCCTTCCAGAACCTCGAAAACAGCAACGCGGCACTCGCAGCCGCAGTCGCCGCATTCTCGCCCAGCGCAGGCGCTCTCGCAGCCGCCAACGACGCTCTCGTCGTCGAGGTCTCCCGCGCGTCCAACGTCGTCATGCACTTCAAGAACACCGGCGGCACAGCCATGGCCGCCGGTGTATTCGCGTTCGAGGGCTCGATCGATTCCACCAACGGGACCGACGGCACGTGGTTTCAGATCTTCGCCGCCCGCAGCAACAGCAACACGGTCGAGTCCGGCGTCACCAACCCTGCGGTCGCAGCGGGAGCGGGAGCGGGCAACGCGTGGGAGACATCGGTCAACGCCTACAAGTACATTCGCATCCGCTGCACCACGGCCGTCACCGCCGGTTCCGTCGCGGCATGGACGGTCCTGCGCGGCCTCTACGCCACCGAGCCCGCTCCCGCGATCCAGGCGCACGCGGTCTCTCAGTCCGGAGTATTCACCACGACGCCGGTCACGCCGACTCAGTACCTGCTCACGACGGCCGCGACGACGAATGCCGCGGTGGTGAAGGCCTCCGGCGGAAACCTCTTCGAGATGAGCTGCTTCAATCCGTCGGCCGCAGCGGTGTTCTGGAAGATCTACAACAAAGCAACCGCTCCCACCGTCGGAACCGACGTCCCGATTCTCACCGTGCCCGTCGCGGCCGGCGCTCTCGCGCAGCTCCAATTCGGCGCGGTCGGAAAGCGCCTCGGCACCGGCATCGCCTCTGCGCTCACCGCGGCCGCGGCTGCGACCGACACCGCAGCAATCGCGGCCGGCATTCAGCTCTCGGCCAGCTACACCTGAGCCCCCTCGCATCCACCACCACCTTCGGAAAGGTTCCACTCGTATGCCCGAACTCGTCACACCACACTGGGTCAACCGTCTCGTCCGACGCGACGCGCGCGCGATCCGCCTCGCTGTCCTGTCCGACTCCCAGGCCGAAGGCTTCGCGGCCGGATACACAGACGGGGTGCCCGACGTCCGCAAGACGTGGCCGGCACTGCTCGCCGAGGACTTCGCGCGCAAGGCCGGAGTACGTGCGAGCCTGTGGCTGCAGGCCGACACCCCGAACGCCGACCACTGGAACTACAACTTCCGTCCCACCTCGTTCGACGGCTCGACCACCGCTGACCGCACCGGCGACACCAACGGCGTCCCGGGTTCGGTCTGGCTCAACGAAAGCAACACTGCAGGACAGACGAAGTCACTGACTTGGGAGCTCCGCGACACGTACGCGATCGACGTCTTCCTCGGCGGCTACCCCGAGTACGGCACCGGGGCCGTGACGATCTCGCTCACCCTCGGCGACAACACGCTCGTGCACCACACGGTCACGCCGACGACGCACGTCGAAGTGTTCTCGTACACCGACGCCAAGGGAATCGCATCGGTGAAGGTCCACAATGCCGTGAGCGGTATCCAGGTGCTCGGCGTGCTGGAGCGTCAGACCAGCAGCGTCGACGTCGACGACCGTACCGGTATCGAGGTCTACAACTTCGGATTCGCAGGAAAGCCCGCGGCGGACTTCGCGCAGTACACCGACATCAGTCTCGGCACCGTGCTGCCCGAGCTGCTCGCCGCGCTCGAGCCGGATCTGGTGATCATCGCGCTCGGCGGTAACGACGCAGAGCAGGGCCGTACCGCGGCACAGCTCGAAGCGGACCTCGTCACCATCGCGACCCACGTCAACGCCCAGACTCCGGACTCGGAGTTCCTGTTCGTGGCAATGCAATACGACTACACCGGTGCGACTCCGCCGATCACCTGGGCCGACTACCGCACGGCGATCGCCAATGCGGCGAGCACCGCGGCCGGCAGCCTCGTCGTCGACACCCAGTACACGACACCTCCCGGCGGTGAAGGACTGTTCGTCGGAGACGGCGTGCACTTCAAGATCGCCGGAGCTCGATCGGTATCCGACGCGATTCTTCCGACCCTGTGGCCGCGCTGATCTAGGATCGATCGCAGCGTCCCCCCGGCGCACACAAACCGCCCCACCTCGCTATCTCCGAGGTGGGGCGGTTTTCGCGTTTCGGTCGCTAGTTCCCGAGCTCCTCGAGCACGTCCGGTAACTGATCCGGGCAGTACTCCCGCACGCTGGTCGTGAGCATCGTCGAGGCATCCTGTGAGGACATACCGTTTCCGATCAGGACACCGAGGGATTGGTTGACGCTCATCCCATCGGTGGTGATGCTCTTGCAGATCCGATGGCCGACCGCGATCTGATCGTCAGCCGAACCCGACAGGCCTCCGCTCTCGGCCGCGTCGATCACTGCCTGATCCGAGTCCGATCGAGCCGTACCGTCGGTCTGACTGCTACACCCGACGCAGAGTAAGACCGCTGCAAGCAGGACGGCTGCTGTCGATTTCACTCACGATGTGTACCAGATCAGGCGGCGGCGCTCTCCTGTTCTCGTGACATTTTCCAGCTGCCCGCGAGGTCGGGTACCGACGACTGGTGATTCTTCACATCGGCCGGCCACAGCGGCACCGGCTTGCACAGCTCGTGCTCGACGTTGACCGGCGCCGATTTCTTCGCCAGCAGCACCACGAGGTGGGTCGTCGCGAGCAGCAGCACCGGCGGAACCGCGGCGATCGCAACGGCGATCGGGCCCGAGTTCCACACGTGCGCGACGTTCCCGGAGATCGAGAGCGCGGCCGACAGTGCCAGCAGCGACCAGGCGTAGGCCTTGCCCTCGACCAGCACCACCACGGCTAGCGTCGAGCCAAGCACCGTCGCGTCGACGATGAGCGGGACGATCCAGGCCAGCGACGCCGGAACCTCATTGTTCGCGGCCAGGTCTGCGAGAGCGGTGAAGGATAGGACGGACGAGCCGGTGGCCACCAGCACGGCGATTGTGACGGCCGCGATGAGTACGGCTGTCTGCGAGCGTGTCATTTGTCCTCCGAGCTCATTGCCAGGTACGCCTCGGTCGACGTCGAACTGATGTGCCCGAGCAGTAGAGCAACCTCGGTGTAAATCGGCATGACTTCCCCTTCGATGTTTTGATGGACGCACATCAAGCAGCGTCCCTGTAGACGGCGGCAGCGGCCGCGGCACGTCGTTCTTCGCCGCCGACCTCGGTGTAGATCTCGGTGGTGGCCACGGACTCGTGTCCGAGCAGCTCTTGCACGGCGCGCAGATTCCCGGTTCCACGGAGAGCGCGAGTTCCGTATCTGTGGCGGAGCTTGTGCATGGTCCAGATCCCGGGCATTACGCGCGAGCACAGTGTGCCCACCCATCGCGGCGAAAGATGGCCGTTGTCGTCACCTGGAAACAGGTATCCCGTCTTCGGAGCTCCTGGCGTGTGGTAAGCCGCACCCTTCAGTAGGAGGGCTGCGAGCTCGGGGGAAATCGGAACCTCGCGCTGCTTCCCGCCCTTGCCGTGGGCGGTGATCATCCAGCCGTCGAACTCTTCATGGACGTCTTCGGTGCTGCACACTGCGACCTCGCCTCGCCTGAACCCGGCATGACACGCGAGCTCGAGCATCATCTCTTCGCGCATGTCTGCCGCCATGAGCGATTCGAGCCACACGCGGTCCGGGGCAGGCTTCGCCTTGGCCTTCTTCGCTGCGACTTTGGGCAACGCCTTCGCGGGATTCGTCGTGACGTGTCGCTCCCTGTAGGCCCACCGGAAAAAGCTCCGCATGCTGTTTCTGTAGCCGCGACGGGTCTCGTTCTTCCACTGATCCTGCGTGCCAAACCAATCTTTGAGCATGGGGCCGGACACTTGTTCGGGTGCCACGTCCAAACAACGTGCCATTCGCGAGATGTGACTCTTACGAGTCGCGATCGTGGTCCACGGTCTGCCCGCTGCGCGCTCGCTGATCATGTACTGCGACAGAAGAACTGACCATTCTTCGGATAGCGACTTGGCTATCCCCCCGGGTGTGTACGTCATGCTCTTAAGAAGTACCGAATTACCGGCTTGTGATTTTCGCCTTCCGGTCATAACGGACCGAAGAATTGTTTTGGGACGCCAGTGCAAGAATTCTGACGGGTCATCACGCGGCCCGCTTCAATGGAACCACCACGCTATCCTCTGACCAGGGCGAAAGTTCTGACCAAGAGGTTAGGGGTTCGAATCCCTTCGGGCGCACAGAAGAAAAAGTCCCGAACTGCAGCGATGCGGTTCGGGGCTTTTTCGTCGGCGTGGTCGCGGCACGTCCCAGGTACGACTTGGTGTTCCGAGTTGCCAACAGACGAAATACGGCGTTACCTGGGCATCTATGACTTCCCGAACTCACATCCCGGTCGGCTCTTCCGACCCTGACCGTCACGAGGTCGACGCCGGGCAGAACGGGACGTCGACCTCCGCCATCCGCCCGCCTCGACTCGACAGAGTGGTCTTCGGTGTTGCAGCCGTCGTTGTGGTTGCCATCATCGTGTGGGGCCTGGTGGTGCCGGACAATCTCGAGTCCGTCTCGTCCTCGACACTGAACTGGCTCGTGACCAACCTCGGCTGGCTCTTCATCCTCGCCGCCACCGGGTTCGTGATCTTCTCGCTTTATCTGGCGGTGTCCAAGTTCGGACGTATCCCGCTGGGTGCAGACGGCGAGAAGCCCGAATTCAAGACCGTCAGCTGGATCGCGATGATGTTCAGTGCAGGCATGGGCATCGGCCTGATGTTCTACGGTGTCTCCGAGCCACTGACTCACTTCGTCACACCGCCTCCGGGAACGGGCGGTGGCGTCGGAACTGCCATGGCCACCACCATGTTCCATTGGAGTTTGCACCCGTGGTCCATTTACGCGGTGATGGGCCTGGCCATCGCGTACGGCACGTATCGCCGCGGTCGCAAGCAACTCATCAGCTCTGCGTTCATTCCTTTGATAGGTCGCCGCGCCGAAGGCCCGATCGGCAAGATCATCGACATCCTGGCCATCTTCGCGACGCTGTTCGGTACTGCAGCATCGCTGGGACTCGGTGCGCTGCAAATCGGTTCCGGATTCGAGGTGGTCGGCTGGATCGGTGAGAGCGGCACACTGTTGCTCGTCGCCATCGTCGCGTTGTTGACGCTGGCGTTCGTGGCATCGGCGGTGTCCGGCGTCTCCAAGGGCATTCAGTGGCTCTCCAACACCAACATGGTGCTTGCGTTGGTCCTTGCCATCTTCGTGTTCGTCGTCGGCCCGACTGTGTTCATCCTCAACATCATTCCGACGAGTATCGGCGACTACGCGTCTCAACTGTTCGACATGTCCGCCCGGTCGGCGGCGAACTCGGATCCCGAGACGGCTTCGTGGCTCTCGTCGTGGACCATCTTCTACTGGGCGTGGTGGATCTCGTGGACCCCGTTCGTCGGAATGTTCCTGGCGCGCATCAGCCGTGGCCGCACCATTCGTGAATTCATCGTCGGTGTCATCCTGATCCCGAGTGCTGTGTCACTGGTGTGGTTCGCGATCTTCGGCGGTGCCGGTATCGGTGAACAGCAGGACGGCATCGACCTCGCGACCCGCGACAGCACCGAGTCGCAGCTGTTCGGAATGCTCGAAAACCTGCCCCTGTTCGGCATTTCGACCGTTCTCGTCATGGTGCTCGTCGGTATCTTCTTCGTGTCCGGTGCCGACGCCGCGTCGATGGTGATGGGATCGCTGTCGCAGCGCGGAACGCTCGAGCCGAGCAAGTGGGTTGTGGTGTTCTGGGGCACGTTGACCGGCGCAACGGCGGCGATCATCCTGTGGACCGGAGGCTCCGACGCGCTCAACGGCCTCCAAACGATGACCATCATTGCAGCGGCACCCTTCGTGGTCGTCATGATCGGGCTGTGTGTCTCGTTGTACCGGGACCTCAGTAACGATCCGATGATTCTGAACCCGCCACCTCACCGCAAGAAAGACAGGGTGGCTTAGGGGCCGCTCGAGATCTCAATCCCTTCGGCGTAGGGACGACGAGGCCCGAACTGCAGCGATGCGGTTCGGGGCTCTGTCGTTGTGCGCGGCGTGTGCGGCCGACTCGGCAGATACTTGGACAATCGAAACAAACCGGGCGTAGGGTTTGCTGAGACCTTCGAGGGAGGGCGCGTGAGCGATCGACCGGACAGAATCTCGAGAGAACGCGGTCGGCTGGGCGGGGTCGGGGCCGATCCTCGACCGCATGCCGTGCCCGCGCGGTTGTCCGTCCCGCTGTTGATCATCGCGGTGACGTTCATCGGCGCGCTGCCGTTCTACGTTCGGCAGCCGTTCGGTTCCGGGGAGTCGGTATCGAGTCCGATGTGGTTCGGCGGATCTGCGTATCTCGCATCACCGGCAGCGGGTCCGTATTGGCTGATTGCACTGCCGGTGTGCATCGGGGCAGTCGCTCTCTACAGCACATGGAGTGAACGTAGATTGGGCACCGAACTGCGCGTTCGTGTCTGGCTCGCGGTCAGTGTTGGATTGTGCGTTGCCACGGTCGTTGTCGTGCAGGGCGGACTGCTGTTCTACATGGGCAACTTGACGATTCGTGGACTTCTTCCGCTGTTGACCATGTCGGTAGCGGTGTTGGTCTGGGGAGTTGCTCTGCGGTCGCGAGGAGTGGTCGCAGTAGGAGTCGCGGCCGTCGCGGCGAGTCTGGTGTCGAACCTCCACAACGTGGAGAATCTTGTGCCACAAACGCTTACATTCGACAGCCGCTTCAGCTTGTGGTCGAACATCCTGCTGACGGCGCTCGTATTCGTCGTGGGGGCAGCCGCGTCCGTGATCGGCGAGCGATCCAAGCGCTGACTTCCTGCAATTCGATCGGCCGTACTCAACGGCTACCTCCTGCGGGAATTGGAGCGGTTGAGCACGGCCCACAGGAGTTCGTACAATCCGCACAGGGCAACACTCGTCAGAGCCACCCACCAGAACCCGACGTTTCACACGACGAAGGCAATGAACTGATAGATCATCATGCATCCGAAAAACACTCGCCACCAACGCTGCTTGCGCTTTTCCGCTCCCGAAGTCGACTGCTCCACGTAGTCGATCGGTGGCATGGGTTCCATCGCCACACCTTCATACATGCGAGGTGAAGGGGAGGCAACCTGGCGTTCCGGTGGAGACACAGCACAGGGCCCGAGACATACTTCGGCTCTTCAACGGCGCGTGGGACGGCGCATCGATGCAACGCATCGGGTTGTAGCTAGAGTTGTCGCATGTGAATGCGAAACCGACAATTCGTCCTGCAGTTCCGGCAGACGTGGACCGTGCTGCCAAGTCACTGGGCCTTGCTTTCTCGGACTATCCGTTCACTCGGCACACCGTCGCGGCCGATGATCACCACGAGCGGGTGACATCGCTGCAACGCATCTATCTCGATACGATCGGCTTGCGATGCGGCCGAGTGTGGGTCTCCGATGATGTTGCGGCGGTGGCGGTATGGCTCACCCCGTCTTCGGTTGGCGTAGTACACGCATTCGAGTCTGTCGCCGAACGCATCGAGCAATTGCATGGTGACCGCATCGATATCGCGCGAAGAGCAGACGAAGCCACCGAATCGTTGAAGCCGTCGGAGTCGGTGTGGCTGTTGGCGACGGTAGGCGTCGATCCATCCGTGCAAGGGCAGGGCTTGGGGCGCGCCGTCCTCGAACCCGGTCTTCAGCAGGCCCGCGAGCACGGTTGTCCGGCCTACCTGGAGACGTCGTCGACAGCGAACCTCGCCTTGTACGAAGGGTTGGGATTCCGGGTGACCGCGTCTGTGCAACTCCCCGACGGAGGACCCGAAGTGTGGGCGATGCTGCGCGCATAGCGGCCGCGGCGTGGCAGGTGTCAAATGGTCGCCTTCAACTCGTCGGTGATGCGGTGATAGATGCCGCCCGACGTCAGTCCACCGTCGATGACGATTTCGGTGCCGGTGATGTACCGCGATGAATCCGACAGCAGGAACGCGACCGATTCTGCGATCTCTTCGGCGTCCGCGACGCGCCCCGCGGGTACCGATTGCAGACTGGTCTCCACGAAAGCCGATGAGCCGGAATGCAGTAGGGGAGTATCGACCAGGCCGGGGTGGATCGAATTGACTCGGACCCCGTACTCGGCGAATTCGAGCGCGCCCACCTTGGACAGACCACGCACTCCCCATTTGCTGGCACCGTATCCTGCCGCGAAGTAGCCGAGCATCCCGGCGATGGAGGACACGTTGACGATCGAACCGCCGCCACCTTGTTTCAGAAGTGGCGCACAGGATTTCATACCGTAAAACACCGAGCTCAGATTGATGTTCATGACGCGGTGCCAGTCGTCGACGGTCGTGTCCTCGATACCCGCTCGGTGGCTGACCCCGGCGTTGTTCACCAGTCCGTCGAGGTGACCGTCCGTTGACTCGATTGCCTTCGCCAGCGCCGTCCACGATTGCGGTGCGGTGACATCGAGCTGGAAGAACTCTGCCCGGCCGCCCGCATCGAGGATGTCGGCCACGACGGCTTCACCTGTGGCCGTCGAGATGTCGGTGACCCAGACCTTCGCTCCCCGGCCTGCCAGCATCTCCGATTCGACTCGGCCCATGCCACTTCCTGCGCCTGTGACGACGATCGTCTTGTTCTCGAAGTTCATGTCAGGGGCCTCTCACTCGGTCTTCAGTTCGGTGCCCTTCGTCTCGGTCACGAAGAAGACCGTAGCGAAGGTGACGACGGCGCAGAACACGAAGTAGCCGGCCGGTGCGAGCGGATTACCGGTGAGCGAGATCAGGTAGGTGGCGATGAAAGGCGCTGTGCCACCGAGCAACATGTTCGTGGTGTTGTTCCCCAGGGCCAGGCCGGTGTACCGCACCGAGGTCTTGAGCATCTCCACGTATGTCACGTACGAGGCCCCGTTCACCACGGACACCGCGATGAACAACACCGACTGTCCGACGACGGCCTGCCACAGAGTGCCGCCGGCCATCATCATGAACATCGGGACACCGAGAACGATGGCTGCGAAGCTGCCTGCGAACAGCACGGGCTTTCGGCCGTACCTGTCGGCCATGTAGCCCGAGATGGGGAGGGTGATCACTCCGAGAACCAAGGCAAGCGAGGTCGACAGGAACGCTGCCTGAGAGGTCTGGCCGCCCTCGGTCCTGAGGTACGTGGCCGCGTAGACCGATGCGATGTAGTAACCACCGGTGATGAGCGCGCCGAGCAGGATGATCTTCACGACACTGCCGCCGGACGTGCTCAAGAGCTCCGAGAGGGGAAGCTTCTTCGTCTCTCCCTTGTTCTCGAGTTCCTTGAATTCTGGGGTGTCGTCCAGGCGGTTCCTGATCCAGATGCCGACACCGCCGATCACCAGGCTCAGCAGGAACGGGATCCGCCACGCCCAGGAGAGGATCTGTTCGTCGGTGAACACCGAGTTCAGTGCCAGTGCGCACAGCGAGGCGAGCAACGATCCGATGTAGGTACCGGTGTTGACCATCGATGTCTGGGTCGCGCGCCACCGCGTCGGCGCGGACTCGGATACGAACGCGTTGGCTCCTCCTAGTTCGCCACCTGCAGCGAAGCCCTGCAGGCATCTGCACAGGACAAGAACCGAGGTGGCCCACACTCCCAGAGTGACGTACGTCGGGAGCAATCCGATTCCGGCGGTGGCGATCACCATCAGCAGGATGGTCCAGGACAGCGCGTTCTTTCGGCCGTACTTGTCGCCGATGTGTCCGAAGAAGATGCCGCCCGGAACTCGCAGGAAGAAGGCGACGGCGAACGCGGCGAACGTGCCGAGAAGCGCGGCCGTCGGATCGTCGGACACGAAGAACAGCGCGGCGATGGTGGTGGCCATGTAGCCGTAGATACCGAAGTCGTAGTACTCGACGACGGTTCCGACGACGGCGGCACGGATTACTGTCAGGGGGGATTGCTTCGGGTTCGTCCCGTGTGTGTGTGCGTCCGAGTCGGGCTGCACGGCAGGTTCGTTCGTAGTCATCGGTGTCCTCGAGGTCAGGGTGGTCAGGCCGTCAGTGGCTGTGCATCGACGGAGTGGAGGGCGGCGTTTCGACCGGCGATCCGGCCCATGGTGAGTGCATTGGCCACAGCGTTGCCGCCACCGACGTAGCGCTGCCCGAGAACTCCCGCTCCTGCCTCGCCTGCAGCGAACAGGCCGGGTACGCGGGTGCCTCGTGTCGTGAGCACGGCGGAATCGGAATCGATCTCCAAACCTGCATGTGTGCAGACCAATTCGGCGGGGAAGATTCGTGCGGCATAGAAGGGGGCGGTGTCGATGGGTTCGGGATTCGACGTACTGTCCTTGTTGGCGAGTGTTCGGTGGCGAAGGAAGTCGGGGTCCTCGCCGTGGGGCAGATGCGCGTTCCATCGCTCGACCGTGGAATCGAGGGCCGCGGCGGGCACCGCCATGAGTACGGCCAGCTCCGCGAGGGATGATGCGCGAAGCGTCCGGCCGGCGTCTGCCTCGTCCTCGATGCGATCGGGTGCCCAATCGGCATATCCCGCAGGCAGATTCTGTCGAGCGTTGTCGTCGAAGATCATCCAGGCGGAGCCACCCTGACCGTCGATGATTCCGGTCGAGACGGCGTACGAGGCGTCCTCGTCCATGAATCGACGCCCCGCAGCGTTGACGTGAATACGTGATTTCGGGGGGAACCCGGACTGCCAGTGGTGGTATCGCTGAAAGTAGGCGGTGGGCAGCATGAGTCCCCACCCGTCACCGGTTATGGACGCCTCCACCGACGGTGCGTAGCGCAGGTGGTCGCCGCGACTGCCCTCGGCAGCAACGACGAAGGCAGCGGAGCCGGCTCGGTTGGCTGCCGGAAAATGAAGATCGACCAGCTCGGGATCTCGGGCGAAACCACCGGAGGCCACGACGACTGCTGCAGAACGGAGTTCGACATCGTCGGCTACGACTCCCACGACCCGGTCGCCCTCGGTGAGGAGCGCTTGCACGCGAGTGTCGAGAACGACCTCGATTCCGTGCCTGCGGCGCGCTGCGTCCAGAACCTGGACGAGTCCGTATCCCTGGTCCTTAGGGACGTGACCCCTCCAGACGTCCTCGACGCCGGCCTGGCTCAGTCCCGGTTGATGCGCGTTACCGGAAATCTTTGCGGGAACGTTCAATCCGAGTCCGAGAAGCCACTCCAGTGTCGGTCCGGCCTGCTCGCAGAAGGTCCTGATCAGGCCGGGCTTGAGCATCCACTGGTTGAGATCCATGTAATGCTGGAAGTACTTCTCTGCGCTGTCGTCGATTCCGAGGTCGCGCTGAACGCTCGTCGCTGCAGCGGTGAACAATCCGGCCGACAGGGCCGTCGATCCACCCAGTTCTTTGCGCGCCTCGAAGAGAATCACGGACGCACCGTTCTCGGCCGCCGTCACCGCCGCCGCCAGCCCAGCTCCACCGCCACCGATGACAATGACGTCGTAATCGGTGTCAGACATGACGCGACCCGCCGTCCACCGCGATACTGTGCCCGGTCACGTAGCGAGCACTGTCCGACAGCAAGAACAGAAGAGGCCCGAAGACTTCTTCCGGTGCTCCGAGTCTGTGCAGAGGGACCGAATCCAGAGCTTTGGCAAGCGCTTCGGGATCTTCCTGCACCCACCGCGTCATTTCGGTGTCGATGTAGCCGGGTGCAATGGAATTGACGCGAATACCGATATCTCCGAACTCGACGGCAAGGGATTCCGTCAGGTGGGCGACGGCTGCTTTGGACGTGCAGTAGGCACCGCGGCCCTTACGGACACGAAGTGCGGATACCGAGGACATGTTGACGATCGCGCCGCCTTCGCGCATGTGACGACCCGCTGCTTGCGAGCCGTACAGAACGCCTTCGACGTTCACGCCGAGCGTGGCACCCATCTGCTCGGGGGTGATGTCCGCGGCGTAGGCGAACGGGAAGATTCCCGCGTTGTTGATCCAGAAGTCGATCCGGCCGAATTCGGCCAGGGCCGTCCGGGCGAGAGCCTCGTGATCATCGGCGACGGTGACGTCGGCTCGAGCGCCGATGATCGTCCCGGGTCGTTCGACCAGTGAGTCGGTGCTCAGCTCCGTATTCAGTTGCTCGGCCGTCTCTTTCATCCGGGCGTCGTTGATGTCGGCACCGACGACGTGTACGCCGCGCGCCGCAAGTCCCTTGGCGAACACCGATCCCATGCCCTGGGCGGCCCCGGTGACGACGGCAACCTTGCCCGCCAGTTCGGGGTACACCGCAGTCATCGTGCGATCGACGACGCGTCCTGGATTGGGGTTGTTCATGGCGCTCTCCTCGTGCAAAAGATCTCGGCCGGGTCCGTTTGCACCGACCTCGACTATGTGCGATAATCGCACGCAGTGTGCGATTCAGATCGAACTGTAGGTGGCCCACCTCACAGTCGTCAACAGGGGGCAGCGCATGACCGACGGAAAAACCACGGTGTCCATCGATTCGGGGATGTCCAAAACGCTGCATCACGGCCTCGTCGTGCTCGAGCTGTTGGCCGAGCATCCGAACGGCTTGTCGATCACAGAGATCGCCGTCGGGATCGGTGTGCACCGCACCGTTGCGCATCGGCTGGTTCGCACGCTCGAGGCTCATCATCTGTGTCGGCGAGACGAGTTCAAGCGAATTGCCCTCGGTGCCGGGCTGGTGGCACTCGCCGAACCCGTCGAGCAGGATCTGCGAACCGTGGCACGCCCGGTACTCGAAGAACTGGCGGATCAACTGGGCGCGACCGTCCATCTCGTCGTTCGCGAGAATTCAAGGGAAGTAAGGGCTTTGATGGTTGTCGAGCCACGAGGGGCGAAGGTCCACGTGGCATTTCGTGGAGGGCAGGTCGACCCGATCGACCGGGGGTCTGCAGGCCTGGCAATGCTCGCGTCCTTGCCCCCGGAAGATGGCGAACGTGCGGAAGTGGCGCGGGCGCGAAGCGTTGGATACGCGGTCACCCACGGCGAAGTGATTCCATCGGTCGGCGGAGTGTCCGCCGTCGTGCCGGGTCGCCGCGGAGACGCGATGGCGAGCTTGGGTGCGTCGGTGTTCGAGATCGACGACGAAGAACAGCTCGGTGCGGCCGTCGTCGCTGCAGCGGCGCGGTTGGGGCGTTTGCTGCGCTAGTCAGCGACGACGGGTCGTGTCAGGCGTCGTCGCGGGTCACGGTCCTGTGCTGGATGCGCCACTGATCATCGACTCGCACAACACGATCCCGGACCGACGTGAATCTGACGAGGCGCGTTTCGCCGCCGCGTGATGTCGCCATGATCTGGAGGTAACAGTCGACTGCGAGTTCATCGACGCTCACGAGATCGACGGCAATGTTCGTGATCACGTGCCGACGCCGCTCGTTCGCGTCGGCCGCGCTGTCGAAGAAGCGCTGCGCAAAGGCGATCAGCCGGTCCCTCCCCGCCTCGGGTTCGGGGTAACTCGGTGAATCGAAGACACCGTCCGCGGTGAAGGTCCCTGCCCATTCCCTTGCGCGTCCGGAATCGATTGCGTGGCTCTGCCTGCCGTACAGGAGTTGAATCTCGGCAACGGTTGCCGCGTCGGGATCGGGCATCGGCGTCTCCTTCGGTGCGCTATTCGCACGGACAGTGCGTATTGCCGATGACGTTACGTCCGGTCCGTCCGGCAGTCGAGCCAGGGGTCCACTCGGCGCAGCCGAAAATGAAGCGCGCGAGTCACGCCACGTCTGACATCATCGTGCTGTGAAGATCATCTCGATCAATGCATGGGGCGGTGCCATGTACGACGAACTCGTGGGATGGCTGAAATTCGTTGATGCCGAGATCATTTGCCTTCAGGAAGTCACGCGTACTCCGAATCGATCGGGCTGGGCAACGTTCGCCGACGGTGAGCGCACACTGCCGCAGCGGCTCAACCTGTTCGACGACGTGTCGGCCGCGCTCCCCGGGTACACGCCGTATTTCGTCGCCAACGACACCGGACCTGTCACCGACGGTGAGGGCGTCGAATTGCGTCAGGACTTCGGGATCGCGACCTGGGTGCGTGACGACGTTCCCGTCGTAGGGCTCGACGCGCGGTTCGTCCATTCCCGGTTCGTCGATCACACGGTCTGGGATGTGGATGACCGTCCACGAGCTGCTCTGGCGGTCACCGTTCGGGATCGCGTCGCAGGTAAGTCCGTATCCGTCATCCAATGTCACGGTCTGCGCGATCCAGCAGGTAAGGGCGACAGTCCCATTCGGCTGGAGCAGGCCAGGAAATTGGCGGAGATGGTCGAGCGTGTTCGTCCGTCGGTTGACGTCGTTGTGCTCTGTGGCGATCTGAACCTGCTGCCGACCAGCGAGACGTTCGCACTGCTGGCCGAACATGGGATGACCGACCTCGTGGGAGACGCCGACACTCGAACATCCATCTACACCAAAGCAATTCGCAGTGCCAGCTACGTGTTGGTGTCGTCACCGACCGCCGTACGAAGCTTCGAGATCGTCGCCGCGCCGGAAGTGTCCGATCACCGAGCTCTGGTGCTGGAACTTCTTTGATCCTTGTCTGCTGTGCCGACAGCTGTTCGATCCGACCCCGCGGGCGTCTGCGCACTGCGTTCGGCAGCACCGCGTAAAGCGTTCGAGATCGCGTACATAGCCGGGGTGTACTGGCGCCGCGCGAGTGAGGCGATGTATATGACCCGGGTCGGAACACGATCGGTGTCGAGGAAAGCGATGGTGGTGACGTCGGGTCGGTGGTGGACCACCGACAGTCGGGGGACCATGGCGATGCCGACGCCTGCGGCCACCATGGCCTCGATTTCCTGGTAGTCGTGGGCTTCGTACACGACGTCGGGCTCGAATCCTGCTACGCGGCAACTGCGATAGAGAACCTCCGCTGCCGGGTGGTCGTTGCTCCGAATGATCCACCGCGCGCCTCGGAGGTCGTGCAAGGACACATCCCGTCCCCGGCGATCGTCGTCTATCGGAAGCAGCAGCACGGTCTGGTCTTCCATCAGTGGCTCGAGTGACAGCGATCGTTCTGCCTCTTCCGTCCAGGCGTAGCTCCACAGCAGTGCCAGGTCGATCTCGCTCGAATGGAGCATGTCCAGCAATTGCGGTCGAACGGCCGACCGAACACGAACGTCCACCCCCGGCCATCGCGAGTGATAGTCCTTCAACGCGTCGGAGAGCAGCGACGCACTGACCGTGGGAAACGAGCCGAGCCGGACCGATCCACGTTCGAGGCCCCGGATGGCCTCCAGGTCGCCGCTCGCGGCACGCATCTCGCGGCGAAACAGGCGGGCCCGGCTGGTCAGGATCTCGCCGGCCTCGGTGAGCTGTACGCCGCGCGGCAGGCGAGTGAGGACCGGCTGTTTGATGCCGTGTTCGAGTTTGCTGATGCGTTGGGACGCTGCCGAGGGAGTCATGTTCGCTCGCTCGGCACCTGCGGTCAGGGAGCCGGCCTCGGCGATGTCGAGCAGAAGGAACAACGTCACGACGTCGAACGTGTGGTTCATGCGCACATCTTTCAGCTCAGCTAAACGACCGGGTAGCAAAACGATATTGTCCTAAAAGTGTCGCGTCAATAATGTGACAGGGACAACGTTCGAGTGCGGATGTAACCGAGCACTTACCCAGCCACCCGAAAGACGCCCATGACTTCCATCGAGATCCTCCCGCTCATCGCGTTGGTTGCGATGTTCGTGATCGCAACCTTTTTTCCGATCAATATCGGCATCCTCGGATTCATCGGTGCCTTCGTGGTCGGATACTTCGCGCTGGGATTCGACGACAAGGAAATCTTGAACGAGTTCCCCAGCTCGATCGTGTTGACCATCGTCGGCGTTACCTACTTCTTCGGTATGGCCAAACGCAACGGCACCATCGATCTGCTGGTGAACAGTTGCATCAGGGCGGTGCACGGTCGGGTGACGGTGGTGCCCTGGGTGTTCTTCTTCGTCGCCTCGGTCTTGACGGCGCTCGGCACATTCAGCCCCGCCGCGGTCGCATTGATCGTGCCTGCAGCCATGGCGTTCGCAGCACGAACCGGCATGAGTCCCCTGGTCATGGGCATCATGGTGATCAACGGTGCGCACGCTGGGGCGTTCTCCCCGATCTCCGTTTCCGGCGTTCTGGTTCGTGACATCGTCGAGAACAACGGACTCGCGCTCGACCCGTGGACGCTGTTCTTCGCCAGTTACGGCATCAACCTGCTGCTCTCGGTTCTCACAGTGACGGGCTACGCGGCCCTGGCCCGGATGAAGGGCTTCGAGTACACCGCAACAGGATCCACCGATCCCGCACCCGGCAGCGGCCCGGTGGGCGGATCACCGATCGGGGCGTCCGTCCCCACCGGTGGCAGCACCGGAAGCACCGGCGGTGGCAGCACGGCAGGCGGCAGCACTGCGGTGCTCACTCGCCCGACCACAACCACGCTGGTCGACGCTCCCGCCCCGGTCACGTTCGTACAGAAGCTCACTCTGTTCCTCATCGGCGCGCTTCTGGTGCTCGTTCTGGTGTTGCACCTGCCGATCAGCTTCATCGCCATCGCCGCCGGAGCTGTGCTTGCATTCACGGATCTGAAGAAGCAGAACGAGGCCATCGCAGACATCAGTTGGTCGACGGTTCTGCTGGTCGCGGGCATGGTCACCTACATCTCGATCCTGCAGGAGGTAGGCACCATCGACCATCTCGCCGAGATGGCGATCACTATCGGCGCTCCGATCATCGTGGCTGTGGTGCTCTGCTACGTCATCGGCATCACCTCGGCATTCGCGTCCTCCACCGCCCTGCTGGCCGCGGTCATTCCGCTGGCCATGCCCTTGCTCGGAACCGGTGCACTGCCGGTCGTCGGTGTCGTCGCTGCTCTGGCCATCTCGGCCACCGTCGTCGACGTCTCGCCCTTCTCGACCAACGGTGCGCTCGTGCTGGCCAACGCGCAGAACATCGAACGCCCACGCTTCTATCGCCAGTTGCTGCTCAATGCCGGAGTCGTCGTGGCCATCGCGCCGGCTCTGTGCTGGCTGATCCTGGTTGTCGTCCCCGCCCTGTTCTGAACCGGTACCAGTGCGTTAAGTGTTGCTGCACGGCATGAACATATTTCGTAATTGTGCTTGATCATCCTCTGGCCCAGGGTGGAAGCATCGGATCCTGATCGGAAGGCACAGCAGATGTTCACTCTTCGTGGAACCTGGATGCGTGGGGGGACCAGCAAGTGCTGGTTGTTCAACGCGGTCGATATCGACCCGTACGTCGCCGAGGCCGGCGGGCTCGACAACATCCTCACTGCCGCGTTCGGTTCCGGCGATCCACGGCAACTCGACGGAGTGGGTGGGGGCAGTTCGACGACCTCCAAGGCCGCGATCGTTCGTCGCTCCAGCGCTCCGGGTATCGACGTCGATTACCTCTTCGCTCAGGTCGCCATCGAGAACCGCACGGTCGAGTGGGGCAGCAACTGCGGAAACTGTGCGACGGCGATCGGGCTGTACGCCGTGCAGACCGGTCTCGTCGCCGTCGACGATCGCGTCACCGTGGTGCGCATGCGCAACGAGAACACCGGTGCAATTCTCACCGCGGAGATCTCGACCCCGGGCGGACGCATTCCCGCCGAGGGCGGCGCGGCTGTCCCCGGAACCACTGCCCTCGGTGTGCCGGTGGGGCTCACCTTCACCGACCCTGCCCCCGACCGACCGACGATGCTTCCGACAGGCGCAGAGATCGATCGAGTTACGCTCGGCGACTGTGAGTTCCGAGGAACATTCGTTCGTGCCGGTGCACCCGCCGCGTTCTTCGATGCTGCCGATTTCGGGCTGGACGGTTCGGAAAGCAACGATGTCGTCGCCGCGCACGTCCCCACACTCATTGCGCTGCGTCGGCTGGCAGCGCTGAGAATGGGACTGAGCAAGCCCGAAGAGCCCGTCTCGCATGCCGTTCCGAAGGTCGGAATCATCGGACCTCCGGTGGGCTACACCACGACCACCGGTGAGCGCGTCGCCGCCGCGGACTACGACATCTCGGTGCGCA
This sequence comes from Rhodococcus sp. 14-2496-1d, assembly GCF_002259365.1. NCBI lineage: Bacteria > Bacillati > Actinomycetota > Actinomycetes > Mycobacteriales > Nocardiaceae > Rhodococcus > Rhodococcus sp. 14-2496-1d. The sequence continues at coordinate 83,638 of NZ_NPFV01000016.1, forward strand.
TGCTCTCCATGATGGCACCGCACCCGGCGATAGGACTGACGTCGGCGGTTGCTGTCGCAGCGGCTGCCACGGTCACGGGTGGTGTGGTCATTGCCAACGCCCGCATCGGCTGGCCCGGATCACTCCGCATCGGCACAGCGGCAGGTGTGCTGGACGTCGACTACGTCACGGATCGGGACGGATTTCTACACTCGGTCACCCTTCATCGAGCGGTGCGTCGTATCGCCACCGCCGATCTGTTCGTCGTGCCCATGCCCACTCTCGTCGGTGCGCACTAGGGCTGAGCGACATCGCTTCTCAGAATCGGGCGGCGACGTCCTCGAACATCTTCAGTAGCACGGTCGCACTCGGCGAGAGCTTCTGTTCCGCCAAGTGGGCCAGCAAGATTCGACGCGACGGTGCGCCCGTCAACGGGACCAATCGCACATCGTCTCGAATATTGGACAGAGCCATCCGGGGTGCGAACGACACGCCGAGGTCCACCGCCACCATGGCCTGAGCCTCCTGATAGTCGTTCGCTGCGAACGACACCGACGGCGAGAACCCGGCAGCATGGCATGCCCGTTCGAGCGCTGCACCCACCGGATGAGTGTCCTCTCTGGTGATCCACTGCTCGTGTTCCAGCTCGTTCATGTGGATCGAACTACGCTCGGCCAGATGATGATTGACGGATACGACGAGCATGGGTGGGTCGATCATGAGTTGGTGCACCGTCAGGTCCGAGTCTGTGATTCTGGCCCACTCGTAGTCCCAGAGTAGGGACAGCTCCACCTCACGGGTGTCGAGCATTCCCCGGAGCCCGGCGAATCGCGAGCTGCGCACCGTCAGTGCCACCGCAGGATGACGAGATTTGAACAGCTTCACCACGGGCGGTAGCAGACTGGCCCCTGCGGTGGGGAAGGTTCCTATTCGCAGCGTCCCGGCGCGCAGGCCGGAGAGGTCTTCGAGTTCGTTTCGTGCAGCGAGTAATTGCGTCTCGATTCGTTCTGCATGACGCACCAGAACCTCACCCGCCTCGGTCAGTCGAACTCCCCTGGCGTGGCGCTCGAGCAGTGGTTGCCCGGCTTCGATCTCGAGCTTGCTCAACTGCTGCGAGACCGCAGATGTGGTGAAGCTCAAGCGAGTTGCGGCCGCCGTGATGGATCCGGTTCGCACGACCTCCACCAGAAGCAGCAGGCGTCGGGTGTCGAACATGATCGAACCACCTTTAAGTGAAAGTTAAGGTATCTCGACTTTTTCGTAATTGTACTCGACGGCTGTGTGATGCAGGCTATGAACAGCAACCGCACGAGAGCTGCGTCACATGACCGCAAGGCTCCCTCGAATGTTCAACTCCAAGAACGTTTTCGAGAGTAACGATCGGAAGGTATCCGAGGATGTATTCACTGCGTGGCACGTGGATGAGGGGCGGGACCAGCAAATGCTGGCTCTTCAGCTCCGTCGACGTCGAGCCATTGATCGAACAAGCAGGATCTCTGGACGAGATTCTGGTCTCCGCCTTCGGATCCGGCGACCCCCGCCAGCTCGACGGCGTCGGCGGCGGCAGCTCGACCACTTCGAAGGCGGCCATCGTCAGCAGGTCCTCCGAGGACGGAATCGACGTGGACTACCTCTTCGCTCAGGTTGCCATCGGTGACCGAAAGGTGGAGTGGGGAAGTAACTGTGGCAACTGTGCCACCGCGATCGGCCTGTACGCACTGCAGCAAGGACTGGTGCCGATCGATCCGATCACCACCGTCGTACGGCTTCGTAACCGCAACACCGGTGCGGTGCTGCGAACCGAGATCGATACCCCGGGCGGCGTGGTTCCGACCGAGGGGTCGGCCCAGGTTGCCGGAACATCGGCCCTCGGCGTTCCCGTCGGACTGACGTTCATCGACCTGGGTGCCGATCGCACTCGGCTGCTCCCCACCGGGGCGGTGGAGGACACCGTGGAGCTACATGGATCGCAGTACCGCGGCACCATGGTGGTCGCCGGCGCTCCCGCTGCGTTGTTCGATGCATCCGACCTGGGTATGACCGGAGCCGAGACCGCCGCCGAACTGACCGAACGTGTTCCGCTACTGGTCGAATTGCGCCGTAGTGCAGCACTGCTCATGGGGCTGTCGCGCCCGCAGGATCCGATCACGCACGCAGTGCCCAAGGTCGGCATTATCGCGCCTCCGGTGGATTACCACCTCGAAGACGGAACGCTCGTCTCGGCCGGCGAGTACGACGTGTGCGTGCGCATGCTCTCGATGATGGCACCGCATCCGTCCATCGGCCTGACGTCGGCGGTCGCGGTGGCCGCTGCCGCAACCGTGCGCGGCAGTGTGGTGGATCGGGTCGTCCGCGGTGCGGTCACCTCGACGCTGCGACTGGGGACGCCGGCAGGTGTGTTGGCCGTCGATGTCGACATCGCTGCGGACGGCAACCTCACCAGCGTGACCCTGCACCGCGCTGCACGACGTATCGCGACAGCAGAATTGTTCGTTTCCGCTGCGGCAAGAGCACTTTCGATCGGATAGCTCGACCTGTAAACACGGCTTCGACGACTGAAGAAAAGGAAGATCATGAAGGTTAGCATCGAGAATCTGAGCCTCGCTTACTCGGGAAACACTGTTGTCCGCGACCTCGACCTGGAGATCGCCGACGGAGAATCCCTGGTGCTGCTGGGGCAGTCCGGCTGCGGTAAAACCAGCACGATGCGCTGTGTGGCAGGGCTCGAGACCCCAAGTGCCGGCCGCATCACCATCGGTGACCGCGTCGTCCACGACTCCGACAAGAACAAGACGATCCCGCCGCACAAACGCAACGTGGGTATGGTCTTTCAGTCCTACGCAGTGTGGCCGCACCGGACCGTGTTCGACAACGTGTCGTTCTCCTTGAAGATGCAGAAGGTCAACAAGACCGAGATGAACCAGCGCGTTCTCGAGGCCCTCGACCTCGTCGGGTTGGGTGAAATGGCCCACCGCGGAGCGAGCTTGCTCAGTGGTGGTCAGATGCAGCGGGTGGCGCTGGCTCGGTCCTTGGTGATGCGCCCCAGCGTGCTCCTGCTCGACGAGCCGCTGTCGAACCTCGATGCCCGACTGCGCGAACGACTTCGGATGGAATTGCGAGAGCTTCAGCTCCGACTCGGACTGACCACCGTCTACGTCACGCACGATCAGGTCGAGGCGTTCGCCCTTGCCGACCGAATCGCGTTGATGCAGAACGGCCGAATCGTGCAGATCGGTACCCCCGAGGACATCTACACCTCGCCGATGTCCGCCTCGGTGGCCGAGTTCCTCGGTGTCGGCAACATCTTCCGCGCCACGCCTGCCTCGGGCCCGCGCTCGACGATGGAGCTGACGGACTTCGGGCAGATTGCAGTGTCGGTCGATGCAGCGTCGGCGTCCGACGGGCCCGTCGTGGTGTGCCTGCGGCCCGAGGATCTGTTGGTCACCCCGCTGGACGATGCCGAGCCCGAGGGCCAGTCCTGGATGGGCACAGTCGATGTCGCCAGCTACCAGGGTGCGTCCATTCGATACCGCGTCACACTGGACGACGGCCCCGAGATCGAAGCCGTCGCCACCGGACACGCCAGCCGAATCCTGGGAATGGGAGAACGCGCACGGGTCACAGCAGTAGCCGGCGGAGCTCAGGTTCTCGTCGACGATCGCGTCGCCTCCGAGGCGGTGCCGGTATGAGCGCCCCCACCGACAATCGGCCCGTCACCACGACGAAGGCGCCGGTCGACACCCCGACACCCCAACGCAGGCCGGGTCCGAAGAAGTGGATTCCGACGCTTCTGCAGTTGGCTCTGCTCACCGTGATCGTGCTGTTCCCGATGTTCTTCATCGTGATGGGCGCATTCACCGACAACGCCGAGCGCACATCGCTGTTCGACTTCGGTAACTTCACCCTCGACAACTTCGCACTGCTCGGATCCTCGACGGCACGCAGTGCCCTGTGGAATTCGGCACTGGTGGGTATCGGGTCATCCATCGTCGCGCTGGCGATCGGGTGCACGCTCGCCTTCCTCGCAGCACGGACCAACGTTCCGGGTCGAAAGATGATCTACGGCATCGGTATTGCGCCGTTGTTTCTCCCGGCGCTCGTCGGGGCACTTGCCTGGGCACTGCTGGCCGGCCCGGCCACCGGTTACATCAACCTGATTCTGACTGCCATCGGTCTGCCCGGCTTCATCGACATCTACAGCTTCGGCGGAATGATCTTCATCCTCGGCATCTACTACGCGCCGTATCCGTTCCTGATGGTCCACTCTGCGCTCTCGTTGATGAATCCGGACCTCGAGGACGCCGCCAGTCTGCACGGTGCGAAGTTGACGAAGATGCTGAGCAAGATCACGTTCCCGCTCGTCATGCCTGCCGTGATCGGCTCGGGAATACTGGTTTTCGCGCTCACCGTGGAGAACTTCCCGGTGGCACAGGTGATCGGTGTGCCCGGCGGAGTCGACACACTGCCGACCCTGATCTACCGATTGATGAACGCATCGCCTGCCCGCGGTAACGACGCCGCCGCTGTCGCAGTGGTTCTCACAGTCCTGTTGGTCGCCGTCGTCGCGTTCCAGCAGCGCGCGATGAGCAGCAAGGAATACACCACAGTCAGCGGCAAAGGTGTTCGGGCGCGTCAGGTTCCGCTGCGGGCATGGCGTATCCCGGCTGCCGTGTTCGCGTGGGTGTACTTCACCCTCGCCGTTCTCCTGCCGCTCGTCGCCCTGGTGTTGGCGGCCCTGCAGACCAGCCCGTACGTCGCGAACATCGGTCAGCTCTTCGACTCGGGAGCGCTGTCGTTCTGGGGACTGGGAGAAACGTTGCGCAGTGCCGACTTTCACAGCGTGATGACCAACAGCGTGATCGTCGGTGTCGCGACCGCCGCGATCGGTACCGCGTTCTGCTTCGCCTTGGCGTACACGAGGTACCGCACGAACGCTCCGGGCCGAAAGCTGTTGGAGTACCTGGCGATGTTGCCGCTGGCTGTTCCTGCCATCGTGCTCGGCCTGGGTCTGCTGTGGACGTGGCTGGCGCTTCCACTGCCGATCTACGGAACGCTTGCGGTGCTGGTGATCGCGTTCGTGGCAGTGACGATCCCGCAGGGGTACCGCGGTGTCTCCGCGTCGATCATTCAGTTGGACAAGGACTTGGAGGACAGTGCCGTCATGTTGGGTGCACGGCGGCACCGGGCGATCTCGTTCGTCACCGCTCCGTTGCTCAAGGTCGGTCTGTCCTCGACCTTCCTGCTGCTGCTGATGCTGTCCATGCGTGAGCTCACCGCCGCGCTGTTCCTGTTCACCTCCGACACCAGGCTGCTGTCGATCGCGATCTTCGACGCCTACGACAATGGCTCGTTCCAGTCGGCTGCCGAGTTGAGCCTGCTGTACTGCGTCGTGATCGGTGTGCTCGCCGTCCTCTCGCGTCGCTTCGGATCCAAGGAAACTGTCTGATGAGAAAATTGGTTTCAGCAATCGCGTTGGGTATCGCAGTGGCAACGGCCACGGCCTGCTCACCGCCACCCGAACGCCCCGCTCTGGCTCGAGCGGCGGAGGAGATCGTCACCGACAACGGCCTCGTGATCGACGGCGAACAGATCGCCGATCCGGATCTGTGGACGCGGGCCCAGGCCGAGGGTGGCATCACCCTGTACAGCGGCTACACCGCGGTCACCGAGGCCACGGTGCTGAAGAACTTCGAGAAGGACACCGGACTCGACGTCAAGCTCGTGCGCCTCACCCCTAACCGGCTCTACGAGCGCCTGGTGGCCGAGTACGGTGCCGGTCGCCTCGATGCGGACGTCGTCAGGATTTCCGACGCCGGCTTCGTCAGCGGACTCAGCGAGCGTGGTGTGTTCCAGCCGTACACACCGCCCACGGCCGGCGAGCTGCAGGACGACGTGGTGTTCGACGGTGGCAACTACTACCGCACCTTCGATCCGATCTACACGATGGGCTACAACAGTGCGCTCATCGAGGGCGACGACAGGCCGGCGTCCTGGGCAGATCTTCTCGACGACCGGTGGAAGGGCAATCTGGGTATCGCTCAGGCCGGAGCCGGCGGTAGTGCACTGGCGCTGACTCGGTTCCAGCGCGAGGTACTCGGCGACGACTACCTCCGCGAGTACTCCTCGGAGGCAAGGGTGTTCGACTCCATCGGAGCTCAGCTCGATGCGCTCGCCCGCGGTGAGATCGAAGCAGGGACCGTCGTGGTGAGCAGCGTCAACATCGCCAACAACGAGAATGCGCCGGTCAACTTCGTGGTACCGGAGGAGGGACTGACCGCCTACGACTACTACACCGGGGTTGCATCCACAGCGAAAAACATTGCGGCCGCGCAGGTCTTCATGAACTGGAACCTCTCCAAGAGGGGACAGCAGGTCTTCAGTGATCTCGGTGAGTACTCCGTGCGCAACGATATCGACCCGCCGGTGATCCGCGGAATCGAACTGCCGAAGTTCACCGACCCCAAGGTCAACCGAATCACGCAGTCCGAGTCGATCGAGAACTCCGCCGACGACCAGGAGGCCTGGAACGCGATCTTCGGTTACAACGAGTAGTAGACCAGCTTATGTGCTGCCGCCGAGTCCACCGGACTCGGCGGCCGTACGTGTCATGTCGTGCCGATGCCATCCAGGACCGCGTCGACCAGGTTTTCGGCGTAGGCGCGGTCGGTCTCGGCTCTGTCGGCATCGGAGCGATGCGAGAAGATGACATGGCTGAATACCGCTCCGGTCACCAGTTCGAGGATTCGGGTGGTATCGGCGGACTCCGGTAGTTCACCTCTAGCCTGAGCTCGATGAACGATGAGGCGCGCTGCGACCAGTCGGCTCCGATTGAGAGTGTCGATCATGTGTCCGAGAAGATCGGGGTGCACCCGCGCATCGAGGGCGACCCTCAGACTGACCAGACCAGCTGTCCCTCTGTAACCGTGCAGAAGCTGCACTGCCAGTTCGACGAGATCCGCCCGCAGCGTACCGAGATCGATCGGCGTCGCGAGTGGACTCCTGGCTTCCAGCGCATCGACGACCAAGGCCCCCTTGGATTCCCAGCGACGATAGAGCGCGGCTCGACCGACCGAAGCACGGCGGGCAACGGCGTCGAGTGTGAAACCGGACCAACCCTTTTCCCAGTACACCTCGAGCACCGCGTCGTAGACGCGGTCTTCCAGATGCGGATCGCGAGGACGTCCTCGTCGGCTCTTGGCTTCGTCGGTCACCCCCGGATTGTCGCACCTGGTGGCATTGCGGACAATCTCTGTCTGTAATAGGTTTGCGTCCATGAGTGCTGTACGCCAGGAGGCGTCGACGGTGGATCCGACGCGTATTCCGGTGATCGTGGCTGTCGGTGAGACAAGCGGCCGCGGCGAACCCGTGGGCGTCGAACCCATGGAACTGATCACGCTCGCTGCGACTGCGGCAGTCCAGGACTCGCCGACCTCGGAGCCGTGGCTTCGCCGCGCGGACAGCATCGCGTTCTGCCATATCGCCAGCTGGGCCTACGCCAGTCCCGCCGCGGCGCTGGCACGTATCTTCGATGCCACACCAGCAGACGTGTTCGACGCTCCGATCGGTGGACAATGGCCGGCCCGACTCCTCGATCGCGCGGCTGCACGCATCGCTTCCGGAGAGTCGACGGTGGCAGTGATCGCAGGCGGTGAAGCCCAGGCCTCGGTGAGCGCACTGGTCAAGGCAGGTCGAGACCCCGTCGACGACGGCGGGTGGAGCACCGATCCGGGCGGTCCGCCCACCTTCGACCTCGATCAACTCGGCAGCGCTGCAATGCAAGAAGCCGGTCTGATCTCACCGGTCCGGATCTATCCGTTGTTCGAGAGTCGATTTCGCTTCGAGTCCGGCGTGGATCCGGTAACGCGGCAGGCCGAGTGCAGCGAGCTGTATGCGACATTCTCCGTTGTCTCCGAGAAGAATCCGTACTCGTGGAACGGAAGAGCGAGGACGGCTGCGGACATCGGAGCGCCGTCGCCGAAGAACCGCATCGTGTGCGAGCCGTATCCGCTGTCGATGAACGCCATGCCGTTCGTCGACCAGGCGGCGTGCATCGTTGTGACGAGCTTGGCCGAAGCCCGCGAACGTGGCGTGCCCGAGAGCGACATCGTCTACGTCTGGGGCGGTGCCGGTGCCGAGGACACGGTCGACATTCTCGACCGCAGTAGTTTCGGCCGGTCCCCAGCGATGGAAGATACGATGGATCGGGCGTTGCACGGCGCGGAGATCGGGGTCGAGCTACTGGACGTGTTGGACGTCTACAGCTGCTTCCCGATCGTGCCGACCCTCGCAACACGCCACCTCGGGACGCCGAAGTCGTTGATTCCCAGCGTGACCGGCGGGCACTCCTCTTTCGGCGGGCCGCTCAGTAGTCATTCGCTGCATTCGATCACCGCATCGGTTCGGGAGATTCGTGGCGGGAAGAGCCTTGCGCTGGTGCACGCGAACGGCGGCTATCTGACGTACCACCACTCCGTGCTGTTGGCCGGCGACCAACATCCGCTCGGCTACACCGGAAATCCCGAACCTGCAGTGCTGAACTCGGATCCGCCAGCGCGAGCACCTGTCGAGGACGGGGATCTCGTGGTGGAGACTGTCTCCGTCGAGCATTCACGGCAGCAGGAACCGAACCAGGCCTTCCTCGTCGGGAGGGACGAGCGCGGACGACGCGTTGCCGCGCAGACGGCACCCGGAGACACGGCCAGTGCGCATGCGTTGTCCCTCTATCGAAGCGAACCTGCACGCGAAATCATCGGAGCAACAGTCAGTGTCGAGTCGAACGAGGGGAACATTCGTGTCCGAGGCCGATAGCATCGAACCTGTTGTACTGGCGAGGCGTGAAGGTCATGTTCTCGTCGTCACGATCAACCGACCGAAAGCTGCCAACAGCATCGACGCACGCGTGCACACGCTGCTCGGGCAGGCCTGGGAGTCGGCCGAGGCCGACCGCGACATCCGTGCCATCGTCTTGACCGGTGCGGGATCGGCGACCTTCTGCGGGGGTGCCGATCTGAAAGCCCTCGGCGCCGGAGGCCCCGGCGCCGTGACCCCGCCCGAGACCGAGCATTGGGGGTTCGCCGGGATTGTCCAACACCCGATTTCGGTTCCGATCATCTCGGCGGTGAACGGGTCGGCGATGGGAGGTGGAACCGAGATCGCTCTGGCCTCGGATATGGTCGTCGCCTCGGACACGGCAGTATTCGGCCTACCCGAGATTCGCCGCGGACTCGTCGCCGGTGCTGGGGGAGCCTTCAGGCTCATGACTGCGGTGCCGGAACACATTGCGTTGGAGATGATCCTGACGGGCCAGCCGATCTCCGCGCAGGAGGCTGCACGATGGGGATTGGTCAACCGGGTTGCCGCGCCCGACGACGTCCTCGATACGGCACTCGGTCTCGCTCACCTGTGCACGGAGGGTGCGCCGCTCGCGGTGCGCGCATCCAAGCGGCTCGCTCGACGTATCTCCGACGGCACCATCGCGCACGAGGAAGAATCGTGGGCGCAGAACCGTCGGGAATTGGATCGACTCGCCACCACGAAGGACGTCATCGAAGGAATCACCGCATTCCTGCAGAAACGCGATCCGACCTGGACCGCGCAGTGACCGCTCGGACCCGCGAACCACTGGGGTCTACTCAGCGCGAAGCCTGACGTACTGCTGTCACTGCGATTCTGGCCGCATGGCCGATGGCCTGATCGACCAGCGGGAGGTTCAGGTCCATCCGCGCTGCCCTGGTGAACACCGACACCGCGACGGGCGTCTCGCCTGGAAACGACACCACGGCGACCTCGTTGCGAATGGGCCCGATGGTGCCGGTCTTGCCCGCGACCTGCACATCCGGGTACGGGATTCCGCTACGAATCCTGTGCGGCCATACCTGCTGAGACAGAACCTCCTTCATGCACCGGCACTGCGCCGGCGATGCCGCGGTGCCCAGCCAGACCGAGCGCAGAACGGTGTTGCTGTCACGGGGTGTGGTGCAGGAGGTGTACGCCGGATCGAAGCCCGAGCTGTCGACCACTGTGTAATTGCTGGCCAGTAGACCCACCGCTTCGTCCGCGTTCAACCGGCCGGTATCACGGACGATCTGATCACCCAGTTGTTTCGTGCCACCGACGATGCGCGTGTGTTCGAGTCCGAGATCGTCGATCACTCGGGCAACTGCATCGAGCCCCACTGCGCCGAGAAGTGCGTCGGCAGCGGCGTTGTCGGAGACGGTGATCATCGAGCGTGCGATGTCTCGCCAACTCATGCTCACCGGATCCGCGAAACTTGCGATACCGGTCGGCCCGGGACTGCACTGTGCCGGAACGAGTCGCACCGAATCGGTTGCAGTCAAGGATCCTTCGTCGAATGCGCGCGCCGTGGCAACGAGCAGCACGATCTTCCACACCGACGCGGCGACGACGGGGTCGTCTCCCTCGTAGTCGACGACCGTGCCCGTGCCGTCGATCCGCTCGGCGCGCACCCAACCACGACAGCCTGCGTCGGCGAATATGGCGCGCAGCTGTTCGTCGGTCGTAGTCACTTGCCGGCCTGCAACAGGATTCGGTCGATGAGATTCACCAGAGACTCGGCCTCATCGTTGCGGCGCACGATACGCACCCGCAGGGCAACGTCGTCGGAAGAGAGGTCGAGATGTTCGGTGCCAGGCAGTACCGGACTCGCGGCAGGTACGAGCCCGAAACATCGACCTGACGCAACCCCGATCGTGGCGGCGCGAAAGGTGTTCGCAACGAACACCTCTGGATCGAGGGCGTGGCGCCGAAACGCATCGAGCAGCAGGTCGTGTGCAGGTGGATTCGCAGCCCGCGGTGTGGTGGCGAAGGCGAGGTCGGACAACATGGTCAGTCGCGGCCGCGCCGCTCGGGCCGACCTGTGACCGACTGGAACGCTGACCCGCCGGGGTAGCGCAATCACTGGTCCGGCCACCAGTCGATCGAGTACCACCGGGTGATCGATCACGGCAACATCGAGTTCGTGTGATCTGACACGGTCCAGCAAGGACACTGCTCCGCCTGTCTCCACCCGCGCTTGGACTCCGACGGACGCGGCGATACGTGCGGCCAGTGCATCGTCCAGTTGGGGAATGAGGCCGATGCGGACCGTCTCGGACGCGGTGAGCGACTCCGCCGTGGTGGTCAATCGGCGTGCATCGTCGACGATCAAGCGAGCCCGTGGCAACAGTGCAGCCCCGTGTTCGGTGATGGCTGCACCGTCGGGTGTTCGCTCTACGAGTACGAGACCGAGGTGCTTCTCCAAGGTCTTGATCGCCCGAGACACGGGTGGCTGCGTCACCCGCAGAGTCGCAGCTGCGCGGCCGAAGTGGCGTTCCTCGGCGACGGCGACAAAATACTCGAGATGGCGAACAAGATCCATCGACCTATTGAAACACGTCCACCAGCCGCGATACCGAAGAGGAATGACGATGCCATGCCTCGGGACTTGGCCCGGAGGCAAGAGGGTGTGATCGCATGACCCCATGCGTACCTCGACATCCACCCGACTGATCACCGTGATTGCGGCGGCGACGCTGACCGCCGGCGTGGCCTGTTCCTCGACGGCCTCCACCGAACCGCCGCGATCCGACACGGGCAGTGCCCAGTCCACGAGCGAACAGCCCAGTGCCGAGCAGGCGTATCTCGAGCTCGAGGCCAGGGATACCGCGCGGCTCGGCGTCAGTGTGCTCGATCTCGAGACCGGTTCCACGCAGAGTTACCGCGGGGGCGAACGTTTCGCGTTCTGCTCCACCTTCAAGGTGTATGCCGTCGGTGCCGTACTCGCCGCCGTCGATGCAGGCAGGTTGCAGCTCACCGATACCCGAACGATCACCGCCGAGGACAAGGTGCCCGAATCCGCGGTCGATTGGGAGCCTGGCTCGGTCGTCACCATCGCAGACTTGGCAGTGGCCGCACTGACCAAGAGTGACAACACATCCGGCAATCTCTTGATTCGCGAGGCAGGCGGCACCGCGGCGCTCACCGACTTCGCACGATCACTCGGTGACACCGAGTTTCGCCTCGACCGCATCGAGCCGGAATTGAACACGGCGATCCCGGGTGATCCACGGGACACCACAACACCCGACTCGCTGGCCGCCGGCTACCGAACCCTGCTCGACGGCGACGTTCTGACCGAGGCCTCGCGCAAGCAGCTGCTCGAGTGGATGGGCGACACCGAGACGTCCGCCGCCCGGTTCCGGGCGGGCATTGCGCCACAATGGACTTCGGCCGACAAGACCGGCACCGGAAGCTACGGCGTATCCAACGACGCCGGACTGCTGCTCGGGCCGGACGGGCAGAGGATCCTGCTGGTCGTGCTCAGTGCGACCACGTCCGGGGTGGAAGACTCGCCTGCCATGAATCCCTTGGTGGCCGACGCGACCAGAGCAGCCGTGCAACAGGTGGAGTGAATCAGCTTGCTGCGCGTCGAACGGCGTCGACCAACGGAACGAGATCCGGCTCGTCGGATGCGTCGTCGAGAGCCTCGCGCAACGCCGCATCGTTGGTCGGCCGCGCGGCCTCGAGCAGGGCCAGGCCTTCTTCGCTGACGTCGGTGTAGATGCCGCGTCGATCGGTGGGGCACAGGTATCGCGTGAGCAGCCCCCGATCCTCGAGGCGAGTGACGAGGCGAGTCGTGGCGCTCTGGCTCAGTACGACGGCATCGGCCACCTGCTTCATTTGCAGGTGGCCGCCGACCCCGTCGTGCTGCCTGCCCAGGACGTCGAGCAGCCAGTACTCACGCGCGCTGAGATTGTGGTTGGTCTGTAGCGCACGCTCGATGCGGCTTTCGATACGTCCGTGCAGGACGGAAAGCGCAAGCCAATTCTGCGCAAGGGCAGTCAGGGCGGGGTCGTGTGCGCTCATGTGTCGTGCCTCTCGGTACCTGTACTCGTGACCACCCACCATACCGCGCCGGCAATTAACGGCGCGTGCAAGTACTCGGCTAGGAGAGGGAACTGCGCGCGACGATGCGTCGAGCATGCGCCAGTACCGGGGCATCGACCATCTGACCACGAAAGGTGAACACTCCGCGATTGTGCGAGACGGCGTCGAGCACGGCGGTGGCCCAGTCGAGTTCCTCAGCAGTGGGTGCATGGGCCTGGCGAATGACGGGGATGTGGCTCGGATGAATGGCCACCTTTCCGTCGAAGCCGACGGCAACGGCGTCGTCGGCCTCCGCGCGCACCCCGTTGAGGTCGGGGATGTCGAGGAACACCGAATCGAGCGCGAACACCCCGCGTGCCTTCGCGGCCAGTAGCGTTTGCGACCGAACATGCTGTGCGACATCGCGGTACGAGCCGTCGGCCTGCCTGCTCGAGTTACCGCCCATGGCGGCCACCAGATCCTCGGCACCCCACATGACACCGATCGCATTGTCGGCGGAGAGGGCGTCGAACACCGTCATCGCACCGAGCGGGGACTCGATGAGCGCGACGACATTCAGCGGAGCCAGGGCCGCGATCTGTTCGGCCGATTCACATTTGGGGAGCATGACGGTCGTGTATCCGGTGCGCGTCAGCGCCTCGAGGTCCGCAGCCTGTTCGTCGGTGCCGTGTGCGTTGACTCGAACGATAGTGCGCGACGGGTCCAGTGGGGTAGTGGCCACGGACTCACGAGCACCCGCTTTGTCCGCTGCACCGACGGCATCCTCCAGATCGAGAATGACCACATCTGCTCGCGCTGCGGCCTTCTCGTAGCGCTCGGGACGGTCGGCCGGGCAGAACAGCCACGCCGGCCCCGGCGGAACCCAGCTCACGACGCGTCCTCCGGTGGTTGCATGCGGACGAGCGTCTTGCGCACCGCCACTGCGACGATGTCCCCGTGCTGATTACGGCCGGTGTGCGTGAACGTCACGATGCCCTCGCCGGGTCGGGACTTCGATTCGCGTTTGTCCGAGATCACGGTCTCGGCGTACAGGGTGTCGCCGTGGAACAGGGGCTTGGGAAACGACACCTCCGAGAAGCCGAGGTTCGCCACGATGGTGCCCTGGGTCAACTGCGTCACCGACAGTCCGACAAGGGTGGAGACGGTGAACATCGAATTCACCAGACGCTGGCCGAACGCTGTCGTCTCGCTGTAGGCGGCGTCGAGGTGCAGGGCCTGAGTGTTCATCGTCTGCGTGGTGAACAGGGTGTTGTCGGCCTCGGTAATGGTGCGGCCCGGCCGGTGCTCGTAGACGGTGCCGAGCTCCATCTCGTCGAACCACAGGCCGCGCTGGCGAATCCGCTTGTCGCTCACAGTCCCAGGCTCCGGGCGATCAGCATCAGCTGCACCTCGGTTGTGCCCTCACCGATTTCGAGGATCTTGCTGTCGCGGTAGTGACGGGCGACGACGTATTCGTTCATGAAACCGTAGCCGCCGTGGATCTGCGTGGCGTCGCGCGCGTTGTCCATGGCCGCTTCGGAGGCGACGAGCTTGGCGATGGATGCGGCCTTCTTGAACGGCTTGCCCGCCAACATCAGTGCTGCCGCGTCGTAGTACGCGGTGCGCGCGGTGTGGGCGCGTGCCTCCATGCGGGCGATCTTGAACGAGATCGCCTGATTGCGCGCGATCGGAGCGCCGAACGCCTCACGTTCCTTGGCGTACTTCACGCTCTCGTCGACGCAGCCCTGCGCGGCACCGACCGATACCGCGGCGATCGCGATGCGACCCTCGTCGAGGATGTGCAGGAAGTTCGCGTACCCGCGACCCTCCTGGCCCAGCAGGTTCTCCTGGGGTACGCGCACATCGGTGAAGCTCAGCGGATGCGTGTCGGAGGCGTTCCAGCCGACCTTGTTGTATGCCGCTTCGGCGACGAACCCGGGGGTGTTCGTGGGAACGAGGATCGACGAGATCTGCTTGCGTCCGGTCGCCTCGTCGACGCCGGTCACCGCGGTGACGGTGACGAGCTCGGTGATATCGGTGCCGGAGTTGGTGATGAATTGCTTGCTGCCGTTGATGATCCAGTCGCCGCCGTCACGCTTGGCGGTGGTCTTGGTGCCGCCCGCGTCGCTGCCGGCACCCGGCTCGGTCAGACCGAACGCGGCCAAGGCCTTGCCTGCGGTGAGCTTGGGCAGCCACTGCTCCTTCTGCGCGTCGTTGCCGAAGCGGTACACCGGCATGGCACCGAGCGAGACGCCGGCTTCGAGCGTCATCGCGACGCTCTGGTCGACCTTGCCGAGCTCCTCGAGGGCCAGGCAGAGGGCGAAGTAGTCGCCGCCCATTCCGCCGTACTCCTCGGGAAACGGCAGACCGAACAGGCCCATCTCGGCCATCCCGGCGACGACCTCGTACGGGAAAGAGTGCTCGGCATCGTGTTTCGCCGAGACCGGGGCCACGACCGTCCGGGTGAAGTCGGCGACGGACTTCACCAGTTGCTGGTACTCGTCGGGCAGATTCGCGGATGACAGGTGATCGGTCATGGCTGGTCCTCTTCGGTGGGTGTGGGAACGATTCGGGCGAGGATCTGATCGACGCGGACCTGATCGCCCACTGCAACAGTGAGTTCGACCGTGCCGTCGATCGGGGTGGTCAGAGTGTGTTCCATCTTCATCGCCTCGACGACGACCACGGCGGTGCCCGCGGTGACCGCACTGCCGGTGGTCGTTCCGATCGCGATGATCGAACCCGGCATCGGCGAGAGGATTTCGGCGTCACCGGAGTGCGCATCGTCCTCGCGGACGCTCGCCTCGGCAATCCGATCGATGCGCCAGGTGCCGCGAGAACTGGAAATCCAGGTGGCCGAGCCGCTTCGGGCGAAGGTCATCGACTCGCGTAGACCGTCGATCGCCAGATTCACGGAATCCTCGGTGGCCGTTGCCCGGAGGGTGCGCGGCAATCCGTCGTCGACGACGACCGTCGCCGCGTCGAGTGATCCGGCGATGGACACGTGCGCCGTCCGACCTCCGGACGCGACGCGACGGTGGAACGAAGCCTTCGCGCCGACTCTCCAACCCGATGGTGTTGCCCAGATATCCTGTCCCGCAGCCTGCCACGCGTCGAGCCACTGCACGGCGGTGGCGGCGATCAGCGCCTCGTCGGTCGCCTCGGCCGCTGCGAAGTCCTCGACGCGACGGTCGAGCAGTCCGGTGTCGAGATTGCCGGCACGAACATCGTTGTCGGCGAGCAGGAACCGGGCGAACTCGATATTGGTGACGACTCCGAGTACCGCGGTGTCGGCCAGTGCACGATCGAGAGTGCGCAGTGCGGCTGCTCGATCGGGTCCGTGAGCGATGACCTTCGAGAGCATGGGGTCGTAGTTGCTACCCACCTCCGTGCCGACGGCAAGACCGGAGTCGACTCGAATCCCCGGCGCCGATGGCTCGCGCAGTCCGACAACGGTGCCGCCGGTGGGGAGGAATCCGCGGCCGGGATCCTCGGCGTAGACGCGGGCCTCGATCGCATGTCCGGTGAGCGTGATCTCGTCCTGCGCGAGAGTCAGGGGCTCGCCCGACGCCACCCGTACCTGCCATTCGACGAGGTCGAGGCCGGTGACCATCTCGGTGACCGGGTGCTCGACCTGCAGGCGAGTGTTCATCTCCATGAAGAAGAACTCGTCGGGGCGGTCGGCCGAGACGATGAATTCGACTGTGCCTGCACCGGAGTAGTCGACACTGCGGGCGGTGTTGCAGGCCGCCTCGCCGATGCGTGCACGGGCTGCTTCGTCGAGCAAGGGGGACGGTGCCTCCTCGATGACCTTCTGGTGCCTGCGCTGCAGGCTGCATTCGCGTTCACCGAGGTGGATGACGTTGCCGTGTTCGTCGGCGAGAATCTGCACCTCGATGTGCCGGGGCCGCAACACGAATCGCTCGAGGAAGAGTGTGTCGTCTCCGAACGACGAGGCCGCTTCCCTGCGGGCGCTGGTCAACGCGGCGGGTAGGTCCTCGGCGCGCTCGACCAGACGCATACCCTTTCCGCCGCCCCCTGCGGAGGGTTTGACCAGCACCGGGAATCCGACGTCGGGAGCGCCGGCGATGAGGTCGGCGTCGGTGAGGCCGGGACGGGAGATACCGGGGACGACGGGGACCCCGAAGGCGCTGACCGCGGCCTTGGCGGCGATCTTGTCGCCCATCACTTCGATGGCTTTCGCCGGCGGCCCCAGAAAGGCGATTCCGGCTTCGGCACAGGCGGATGCGAACTCGGAGTTCTCGGAGAGAAATCCGTATCCCGGATGAATGCCCTGCGCTCCTGTGGCTTTCGCGGCCGCGATCACCTTGGCGATGTCGAGGTAGCTCTCGCGGGCGTTGGCGGGACCGAGGCGTACCGCGGTATCGGCCTCGTGGACGTGGCGGGCGTCGACGTCGGCGTCGCTGTAGACGGCAACGGTGCGAATCCCCATGCGGCGCAGCGTTCGCGCCACCCGCACGGCGATCTCGCCGCGATTGGCGATCAGAACGGTGTCTATCGTGGTCATGTCCGTCACATCCTGAAAACGCCGTAGGAGACCGGCTCGAGCGGTGCATTGGCGCACGCTGCGAGGGCCAGTCCGAGTACCTGCCTGGTATCGGCCGGGTCGATGATGCCGTCGTCCCACAGGCGGGCCGTCGAATAGTAGGGGTTGCCCTGGCTCTCGTACTGCTCGCGAATCGGAGCCTTGAACGATTCCTGGTCCTCGTCGCTCCACGGTTTTCCCGCCGCATCGAGTTGTTCGCTGCGCACCGTCGCGAGCACCGACGCCGCCTGCTCGCCGCCCATCACCGAGATTCGCGCGTTGGGCCACATGAACAGAAAGCGCGGTGAATACGCTCTGCCGCACATCGAGTAGTTCCCTGCACCGTAGGAACCGCCGATGACGACGGTGATCTTGGGGACGCGGGCACACGCCACCGCGGTGACCATCTTCGCGCCGTGTTTTGCGATGCCGCCTGCCTCGTAGTCGCGGCCGACCATGAAGCCCGAGATGTTCTGCAGGAAGACGAGCGGGATACTGCGCTTGTCGCACAGTTCGATGAAATGTGCGCCCTTCATGGCAGATTCGGCGAACAGCACACCGTTGTTGGCGATGATGCCGACGGGATGACCGTGAAGGTGGGCGAACCCGGTGACGAGTGTCTTGCCGTATTCGGCCTTGAACTCGTCGAATTCGCCGCCGTCGACCACCCGGGTGATCACCTCACGCACGTCGTACGGCGTGCGAGGATCGGTGGGTACGACGTCGTAGAGCTCGGTCTGGTCGGCTACCGGGTCACGCGTCGTGACGACGTCCCACGGCCGGGGTGTGCGGGGCCCGAGCGTGGAGACGATGCGGCGTACGCGATGCAATGCGTCTCGGTCGTCCTCGGCGAGGTGGTCGGTGACGCCCGAGATCTTCGAATGGAGATCACCACCGCCGAGTTCTTCTGCCGTGACGACCTCGCCGGTCGCTGCCTTCACCAGTGGCGGTCCGCCGAGGAAGATGGTGCCCTGGTTCTTGACGATGATGGCCTCGTCGCTCATCGCCGGCACGTAGGCGCCGCCTGCTGTACACGAGCCCATGACGGCGGCGATCTGCGCAATTCCTTTGGCGCTCATGGTCGCCTGGTTGAAGAAGATGCGGCCGAAGTGATCGCGATCGGGGAACACCTCGTCCTGGCGTGGCAGGAACGCGCCGCCCGAGTCGACGAGGTAGATGCACGGCAGGGTGTTCTGTAGGGCGATCTCCTGCGCGCGCAGGTGCTTCTTCACCGTCATGGGGTAGTAGGTGCCGCCCTTGACGGTGGCGTCGTTGGCGACGATCACGCATTCGCGACCGGAAACGCGTCCGATGCCGGCGATCACTCCCGCGCCGGGGCACTCGTCGTCGTAGAGACCGTTGGCAGCCAGTGGTGCTATCTCCAGGAACGGGCTGCCTGGATCGAGCAGCTCGTCGACGCGGTCGCGGGGGAGCAGTTTGCCGCGCGCGATGTGTCGTTCCCGGGATTTCTCGCTACCGCCGAGCGCCGCCGCGGCGAGCCGTGCGGCCAGCTCGCTGGTGAGCAGCTCGTGATCTGCCCGGTTGGCAGCAATATCGATTGCCATGAGGTGCACGCCTTAGGGGTTGGACGCCGGTGTCACAGGAGTTCAGTTAATGGTTGATAACTGACATCATAGTAAACTACGATTAACCGAGAGTCCAGGGTCGAGGGGGAGTCAGTGCAGGAGTTGGAGGCGAAGCCCACCACGGTGCGTGAGCAGCGCAAGGCCGAGCGTCGGCAGCAGTTGCTCGACGCCGCGGCGTCACTGTTCGCCGAACGCGGATTCACCTCGGTGCGCCTCGAGGATCTGGGCGCGGCAGTCGGTGTCAGCGGACCCGCCGTCTACCGTCACTTCCCGAACAAGGAGGCCGTGCTCGTCGAGCTGATGGTCGGGATCTCGGGGTATCTGCTCGACGGTGGCCGTGCGGTGGTCGATCGTGGTGGGGCTGCCGTGGACGCGTTGTCCGCGTTGGTCGAGTTCCACCTCGACTTCGCCTTCGACACACCGGCCTTCATCAGAATCCAGGATCGCGACCTGCAGAGTCTGCCCGAGGGCGCTCGACGCAAGGTACGCCGAATGCAGCGCGAGTACGTCGAACTGTGGGTCGAGGTCCTGTGCGCCGTCGACCCGACGTCGAACGAAGCCGACGCTCGCACTGCGGCACACGGCGTGTTCGGTCTGATCAATTCGACGCCTTACAGCGCGGGGCGCAGTCCGTCACGTACTGCCAGGCCCGTCTTGCGAGCAATGGCGCTGAGGGCGTTGGGGCTTCCTGCCTGACGCACCGACCTGAGTGTCCACAACGTGCCCACACGATCGCGATCCCGCTTGCGGATCCGAATAGTGGACGCCGAGCGCACCTACACCGACGCGCGCTCGGATTCGTCCGCTCGCTGTGGGGTGGGCTCGGGCGAACGCGCGCGACGGGATCCGATCACTCCGGCGGCGACGGCACCGACGAGACAGGCTCCACCGACCGCGTATCCCAGGAGTGGTCCGCGAGACGTCAACCAGGCCAGGCTGTTCGCAGCGTCGCGTGCGGAGTTCACCTGCTCCAGGCGACCCGTCTCGTTCAGAGCGAGTGACGCCTTGAAGATGGTGACCTCGGGGACCTGCGGATCTCTCGCGAAGTACTGGTACGGGGTTTCTCTGCCCCACACCAGACTTCCGCTTCTGGGTTCGACGTAGATGTCGCGAACGTTGGAGTACCACCGCTTCATCGTGATCGGTTCGTCCCCGTCGCCCAGTCCCCACTTCGATGCCGGGAGGGTCACCGAGTTGATCGGTGACTGTGTCGTGGTCGACAGGTCGGCTTCGGTCACGATCGATCGGAAGTGATAGATCGGCAGACCTTCCATGGTGATCTCCTCGACGAAGTTCGCCTCGAAGCTCGTCCACGCCGTCGAGTCGTAGACCGTGTACGTGATCGGCTGGGTATCGAAGGGGAATCGATGCTGTAACCCCCTGCGCGGCAGCGGAATAGCGGGTGAATCGACGGTGGTCTGCAATGACCCCGCCGGCTCGACGGGTAGGCCGGTGCGTCGGTCGCTGGTCACTCGATCCACCGAGGCGGTCAGCAGGCCTTCATCGCCGCCCCGGTCGGCGCGTCGCACCGTGGCTCCGACCTGGAAGGTGACGCGGTCTGCGTCGGAGGGATCCTCCACGGTGATGTACCGCTGGAGAACGAGGGGAACATCGGTTGCGATCGACAAGGGCCCCGGGCCGGCGATCGTCTTCGAGTCGAGGACCTCGCCGCCCGCTCCGTCTGCCGTGGTGGCCACTGTCGTGGCGGCGATGTCGAGGGGAGTGACCGCCAGACGGTCGTACACGAGGGTGGGCAGCAGAAGCGCAACGACGATCGCGAAGGATCCCAGACCTGCGAGCAGGCACATCGCGATTCTCACCCGTGACATGAACTTCGTCCCCACTGTTTTCGACTTCGGCCTTCTCATCCTGCCGTGACGAAAGCGTCGAATGTCCGCTTCCGCGTTGTGACCTGTCAGCACGTTCGAGGGAAATGACAGAGACATCAACCGATGTTGAGATTGTGCCCGGCGGTGCACACTGGTTTCGAACGACGCTGAATCGAGGGACGACGCATGGCGACCGGTATCGATCCAGGCCCAGTGGTCGATCGCGGCAGCCGTTGGCGAACCATCGGGACGCTGCGGTCCGGGCCCGGGTCTGCTCTTCTTCCCTTCGGCTGGGGACCGGCGATCGTGTTGGTCCTCGTGGCCTTCGTGGACCGGATCGAATTCAGCCTCGTTGCCGCCGTTCTCCCTCAGCTTCAGGCCGAATGGGGTTTCGGCGACGCAGTGGCGGGATCGCTGCCCAGTGCATCTGCGATCGCCGCGGGCGTTCTGGCGATACCGGCTGCGTATTTCGCCGATCGTCACGATCGCGGCAGGATCGTGACCTGGGTGGTCGTTCTGTGGTCTCTGGCGACGCTGGGTTCCGCGCTTGCGCCCACGTTCCTGATCTTCTACCTCGTGCGGGTCGGTCTTGCCGCCGCGGAGGCGGTGGACAACCCGGCGAGCGCGAGCCTGCTTGCCGACTTCTATCCGCCCGCAACACGATCCACCGCGTTCGGTTGGTGGCGAACCTCGGCGTATCTGGGCGGTGCCGGCATCGTTCTGGGTGGTGTGCTGGCGGACTGGCTGGGCTGGCGCGGGGCGTTCATGGTCATGACGATCCCGGGACTGCTTGTCGCAGTGCTCGTCTCACGTCTGAAGGAACCGGAACGCGGATACGCCGACAGGTTGGCGGCCCGCGCGGACCCGAGCCTGGAGGCTCCCACGCCGTCCGGCCCGCTTGCCGCCCAGCTCCGCCGACTGCTGCCCATCCGAACGCTGTGGTTCACCGGTGCGGCTCTGACGGTCATGAGCCTGTCGATCGGTGGCCTGACCTTCTGGCTTCCGAGTCTGCTGCAACGCCGGTACGGCCTGTCCGAATCGGCAGCCGCGACGGCGGGCGGTGGAATGACGCTTGTAGGAATCGTTCTCGGCACGCTCGTCGCGGCGATGGCAACCCGAAGGGCCGTGATCGGGACCAGCCTCGCCCAGTGGCGAGTAGTGCTGGGTGGTGGCGGAATTCTCCTCGGCAGTGTGTTCATGTCGATTGCGCTCGGCATGAACGCCATGGTGGTGTTCGTCGTACTTCTCACCGTCTTCGCCTTCTTCTCGGCTTTTGCCCTCCCCACGCTCACCGCATGTGTCGCCGACGTGGTCCCGGCCCGGGATCGGGGTCTGGGATTCGGCATGCTTCAGATCGCCGCGACCGCGGGCGGTGCCGTCGGGCCGCTTCTGGTCGGCGTGGTGTCCGACGCGGCCGATTCACTCACCGTCGGCCTGGTTCCGCTGCTACCGCTGTTGGCCGTCGGCGGGATCTTGGCTCTCCTTGCCTACTGGTCCGTCGAACCCGATGCGCGACGCGTCCTGGCCGCGGCCGCGCAGGAAGAGTAATTCGTTGTCGTCGGCCACAATGTCTCCATGACGATTGAGCTTTCGCGCGCCGAGGTCGGCCGACGGCAGAGTCGATTCACTCTCGACGAGATTCCCCGCCTGTTGGCGATGGCAGGCTTCGTAGCCGCTCTGCACGTGATCGGATGGGGGTTGTTCACGCACTACGACTCCATCCCGAGCATCCATGGACTCACCGGGGCCGACGGCACCCTCGTGTACGCCGGAGCAGGCGTGTTGGCGTACACACTCGGACTCAGGCACGCCTTCGACGCCGATCACATCGCGGCCATCGACGACACCACCCGCTTTCTGCTGCAGAAGGGCAAGCGGCCGTTGGCCGTCGGGCTCTTCTTCTCACTCGGTCATTCGACGGTCGTGTTCGTCTTCGTCGCCGCTATCGCCTTCGTCGCGTCCCAGGCCACGGCGTTCCAGGACGCATTCGCCGGAGTCGGCGGCATCATCGGCACGCTCGTGTCCGGAACGTTCCTGTATCTCATCGCAGCGTTGAACATCGCCGTGCTCGCG
Source organism: Rhodococcus sp. 14-2496-1d (assembly GCF_002259365.1). Lineage (NCBI taxonomy): Bacteria > Bacillati > Actinomycetota > Actinomycetes > Mycobacteriales > Nocardiaceae > Rhodococcus > Rhodococcus sp. 14-2496-1d. The sequence goes on from NZ_NPFV01000016.1 coordinate 106,515, forward strand.
GGAATCGTCGGAGTCTGGCGACGCGCGAAACGAGGTGAGTTCACCGAAGCCGGCCTCGACGAGTTGCTGGCCAAGCGTGGACTGATGAATCGACTGTTCCGCGGCCGCTACGACAAGCTGATCAACCACTCGTGGCAGATGTACCCGCTGGGTCTGCTGTTCGGGCTGGGATTCGACACCGCTACTCAGGTCGGTCTGCTTGCGATCGCAGGCACGACGGCCATGGCAGGCGGACTTCCGCCGATGGCGATCATCGCGCTGCCGGTTCTGTTCGCCGCGGGCATGACCACGATGGACACCATCGACGGCATCTTCATGTCCAAGGCGTACGGATGGGCGTTCGTGACGCCGGTGCGCAAGATCTACTACAACATGACGATGACGGGACTGTCCGTCTTCGTGGCATTGGTGATCGGCACGGTGCAGTTGTTGTCGCTGCTCGCCGAGCAGTTCGAGCTGACCGGCGGCCTGTGGGACGCGCTGGCCGTCATCGATCTCAATCTGGCCGGCCAACTCGTCGTCGGCACGTTCTTCGTCGTGTGGATCGGTGCGGTCGTGTATTACAAGGTGGCGCGCATCGACGAACGCGGTGGCTTCGCGCACTCGAACGGAATGGAGACCCAGTGACCTCTCGTCGTCGGATCGGTGCTCTCGCAGTTGCCGCGACTGTCGCGTCGAGCATGGTGACGGTGCTGCTGGCCGCACCTGCTTCCGCAGCACCGGCGATCACTCAGGAGATCGGCGACGTCGTCTCGACTCGTGATCTGCCGCAGGAACTGTGGGTTCCCGGCGCGGCCTCGGCCGAAGTGCTCACCTACGTCACCACCGACACGTTCGGCGACAAAGCGCTGAGCACCGGCACCGTCTTCCTGCCGCCCGGCACGCCGCCCGCGGGTGGTTGGCCGGTGATCTCGTGGGCCCACGGCACATCCGGTCTTGGGGATTCGTGTGCGCCGTCGATGATCGGTCCGGCGTACGCCGAGCGCGATCTGCCGTACCTGGGAAACTGGCTCGCGCAGGGTTACGCCATCGTGGCCAGCGACTATGCCGGCCTCGGAACACCCGGCTTGCCGACGTATCTCGACGGTCGAACCACGGCACACAACGTCGTGGACATGGTCAAGGCGGGCCGCAACCACAGCGAAGCCCTGTCGCGATCCTGGGTGGCCGTCGGCCAATCGCAGGGCGGCGGAGCAGCGATCTACACCGCGCGGTACGCAACGGAATTCGGCGGCCCCGAGCTCGACTACCGAGGGGCGGTCGGCACCGGTACTCCCGCGTACATCGAGAAATTGGTCTCGATCGGTGCACCGGGCGTTCCGCCGGTGGAGCTGCCGTCGGGACTGACCGCCTACGTCGCGTACATCGGCGCATCACTGCGCTACGCGCATCCCGAGCTCGGACTGGACAACATCCTGACCCCGCTCGGAAAGAAGTACGCAGACCTGGCCGAGACGGAGTGCGTATCGGACTTCGAGGAACAACTCGACGGTGTGACGATCGGCGACTTCTTCACCGCGCCACTGACGAGCCTGCCCAATTTCACGGCCGTGCTCGACGATTACATGGCGATGCCCGAAACAGGATTCGACAAGCCCTTCTTCATGGGAAACGGTCTGCAGGACATCGACGTTCCGTTTCCGACCACCGCGGCCTACGTCGCGCGTCTGACCGCCAACGGTCAGCCGGTGACGTTCCGGGCCTACAACACCGACCACAGTGGAGCCCTCGTCCAGTCACAGGCCGACACGATCCCGTTCGTCGCAGGACTGCTTCGCTAGCCGACCGGGCGTTTGCCGGGCAATCCGTATGCGCGGGCCGTGAACTTCTCGAGCACGGTGCGTGGTAGCAACCGCTTGGCGAGAAACACTGCGGGCGCATTGCTGCCGACGGCGTAGATCGGGAGGGTCTTCTTGTCCTCGACCGCTCTCAGCACGGTCTTCGCGACCGTCTCGGCCGTAATGCCCTGTGCCTCCTTGGCGTCGAGCTTCGCGATCACCGTGGTGAAATCGCGTAGGTAGGGCGAATGCGGTCCGCAGTACTTGGTGCGACGGGCGGACAGGCCGGTGGCGATCGAGCCGGGTTCGACTGTGGTGATGTCGATTCCGTACGGTTCGAGCTCGAACCGTGCCGCCGTGCTGAAGCCCTTGATCGCGGCCTTGGTTGCGGCGTACGAGGAACGGTAGGCCAGGGGGAAGCTCGCGAGCATCGAGCCGATGTTGACGATTCTGCCGCGGCCGCGCTCACGCATGGCCGGCAATACGGCCTGGGTCAACTCGATCGCGCCGAACACGTTGAGCTGAAACAACCGAGTGATCGCCTCGATGGGGAGTTCTTCGAGTGGGCCGCACTGGCTTTCGCCTGCGTTGTTGATCAGCACATCGATCGGGGAGTCGCCGAGTTCGTCCACGAACGCACGGATCGATTGCGGATCCGTCAGGTCCAGATCGCGGTAGTCGACCCCCGGGATCGGGGTGGCCACCTTCGAGCTGTTACGGCTGGTGCCGATGACGTGATAGCCGCGGGCGATGAGAGTTTCGGCGACGGCCTCGCCGATTCCCGACGTCGCTCCGGTGACAAGTGCAGTGTTCATCTACGCCTCTTTGTTGCTGTGCGGGTAGGGCGCGGCTTCGTCGCAACGTGTGCCGGGCAGTCTCGCCGACGAAAAGCGGTGGTCGGTACCTTGGTGTGCAGGGAAGGTACCGAGGTGCCCGACGCCATGACGGTGCGGTCCGGTCGGACTATGGCAGCGACAGCATGCCCGCTGCGCAGCCAGGCCCCGAGATCCGACGACGCCGCCACCTCGACGACGACGGCTCCGCGACGTTCGACCTCTCGACGGTGCCCGATGGACAAGGGCGTCGACGAGACGAACAGGAATTGGCCGGGCGCGAGGTCGTCCAGGCGCATTCCATTGTCCAATGTGCTGTTGGGGCAGAGCTTTCCGGCCAGAGTGCGAACCGGCACGGGCGAACGCAACACGTACTGCGATCGGCCGAGTGACGGCGTGGTGCTGGCGGTGACCTTCGCGCCGATGAACGGCAGATACCCCAGAGCGGGTGCGATGTTCGTGCGCATGATGCCGGTGAGTCGGCTGCCGCCGGTCATGGCCCATCCGATCGCGACCGCCAACTCGATCATCTGCTTGGCGTGCGTCTTTCGTTCCGTCTCGTAGCTGTCGAGCGAGGTTTCCTTCAGATGCCCGTCGAGCACGCCGACGATCTTCCAGACCAGGTTGCGCGCATCTCGGAGCCCAGCGCCCATCCCCTGCCCGATGAAGGGCGGCGTCAGATGCGCGGAATCGCCCAGGAGGAAAACCCGGCGATCACGCCACCGGTCGGCCACCTGTGCCCGAAAGGTGTACTCGGCGCAGCGAATCAGCTCCATCTCGGGCTCGTCCACAGACTCCAGCCACGGCGCGATCAGTGGACCGATCGACGCCAGGTCGGTGAAGGCGTCCATGGTCTCGTCGTCGTGCAGACGGAATTCCCAGCGGTAGCGGGTGGGGCCGATGCGCATGTAGGTCGCCGATCGCTCGGAATCGCACACCTGGTGCACGCCGTCCCACTGATCGAGGTCCGCATCGGTGGCGATGTCGACCACCAACCATCGCTGTGCGAAGCCGAGATCGTGCATCTTCGAACCGATGGAGGCTCGAACGATGCTGTTGGCCCTGTCGCAGCCGAGTACGTAGTCGGCGGTCACCCAGTGTGGGGTCCCGTCCACGGTCGAGTCGTACCGGACCCGCACCGAATTCTTCAGATTCTGGACGTCGGTGATCTCGCAATTGCCGCGCATCTCCACGCACTCGAATTGTGAGATGTGTTTGCGCATCAGCTGTTCGAGATCGGGCTGATCGAACATGTTGGCCTGCGGATACCCGTGCGGTCGATCGTCGGGATCCCGCTCGAACTCGGCTAGCGTGCGGATCTGCTTGTCGCACAATCGCAGTCCGCGACCGGGGCGCGAGATTCCCGCGAAGTCCTCGGCCAGGCCGATATCGCCGAGAATGCGGAACACCTCGTCGTCGAGATGGACCGCGCGAGGCTGTGGGTAGACGTCCTCCCACCTGTCCAACACGAGGCAGGGCACGCCGTACCGACCCAGCAGCAACGCAGCGGTCATGCCCGTCGGACCGGCGCCGACGATCACCACGGGAAAGTGGCGACCGTCGGACGTGTTTTCGGTCATCGGTAGGAGACCCGGGTGCGCTGGACTCCCAGATCGAGGGCTCCGTCGGGAGTGGAGCACGTCAGTTCGAGCACGTCACCGTCCTTCAGAAACGCCGGATTCTTGGCCTGCTTCTTGAAGAAGACCTTCCACTTGACCGACGGCGGAACCAGCGATCCGATCATTTCGATCGGCTTGGCGGGGGCCTTCAGTGCGGTGCCCCCCGGCGTACCGGTGAGCAGTAGATCGCCCGGATCGATCCGCTGAAACTTGCTCAGCGCCTTCAGTGATTCGACCGGACGGTAGATCATGTCGGCGACCGTACTGTCCTGTCGGACCGAACCGTTGACGCGCAAGGTCAATGCGAGGTCTCCGAACCGGTCGAACTCGCCGGCCTCGAGCAGTACGAGGCGCGGCCCGACCGGCGTGAAGGTGGGGTACGACTTTCCCTCGTAGAACTGAGTTTTGGGCAACTGGACATCGCGCGCCGAGACGTCGTTGGTGATCACGAGCCCGGCCACGTACTCGGCCACGTTGGACGCGTCGATCTTGGTGCCGACGGTGAGGGTCTTGCCGAAGACCAAGCCGATCTCGATCTCGTAGTCCAGCAGTTTGACGTGCGCGGGCTTGATAACGTCGTCGGTGGGTCCACTGATGGAGCCCGAGGTCTTGCGGAAGAACGTCAGCGGCACCGTCTCGGGGTTCATTCCCGAGTCCTTCACATGCGAGACGAAGTTCGTCATGTTCGCCATGATTCGGCAGGGCGCGGTGACCGGCGAGATCGGCGACAACGTCTCCACGGCAACGACATCGGTGGACTCGCGCGCCGACTCGATGGCTGCTCGATCGGCGAGTAGCTCGGCGGTGGTGGTGGCCGAGGTGTCGATTCGGGACGCCCCGGCCGGGGTCTCCACCCACCAGGCGTCGGCGGTGCGCAGTACAGCGATGCTCATGAGGAAGCCACTTTCATCAGGCCGCGAAGGCGTTCGGTGTCGAATTCGTTGTCGGTGCGTAGCGAGGAGATGATCGATTTGAGCTCGTGCAGAGACGCTTTGCTCGGCGCGATCCCGAGGAAGTCCTTGGACGCAGGCGGCCCCCACTGAGCCAGGCCGGATGCGGTCATCGGTGCCCAGCCGGGCTCGAGGGAGCTGTCGAACATATCGCCGTCGCTGAAATGTTCCACCAGGAAACCGTCGGGATCCCGCCAGTAGTCGAAGATCTGGCTGCCCTGGATGTGCCTGCCGATACCCCACGAATGCCGGTACCCGCGCTGGGTCAGGTACTCCCCGCCCGCGGCGATGGCATCGAGATCCGACACCTGGTAGGCCGAGTGTACGTACCGGTTGGACGGACCGAGAGTCATTGCGAGAGTGTGATGATCGGCCGGAGTGTTGCCACGATCGCAGCGGATGAAGCTCATCACCGGACCGCGATCACGCTGGCCGTCGTAGTAGAGGAAGTCGCTGACGATCAGTCCGAGATGATGCAGGTACCAGTTCAGGTTCTCGAGGTAGCCGGTGCGCTGGAGCACCACGTGTCCCAGACGTTGGACTCGGGCGGGCTGACGCGGAGGCCGCTGCGTCGCATTGAGTCGGTAGCGCGGGTCGCCGAAGTTGTAGGTGTGCGCTGGCTGGCCGGGCAGCTCGGGATGCTCGGTGTACCCGGACACCACCTGGACGGGTTGTCCACCCGGGTCGGTGAGATTCACGGCGACACCGCCGAGTGTGTCGGGTAGTCGTTGGACGCGCTGCCCGGTGGCCTCGGCCAGCCTCATCAGGTCGGCATCGTCTGCGGCGGCGAAGGCTGCGCCCACGAAGCGTGTTCGCTTGCCGCGACGGATGATCACGCACGGTGCGCCGACGTGCGTACCTCGCAGATGGATCTCCTCCGGAGTGCGAAGCGAGACGGTGAAACCGAAGGCCACGGCGAACGCCTCGGCCTTGGTCAGATCCGGCTTGCGAAACTCCAGCCACGCGATGTCCCGAACCTTGATGATGGGATCCTTCGCGCGACCGGGGTGCTCGCCGGTGAGCGCGCCTTGGTCCACGTGCATGTCCTTGTGGCCGTCGACGTCCTGTGCCATTGAGCCTCCCTCGTTGGTGACAATATCGTCACCTATGACAGTGCCGTCAGTCAATAGTATTGACAGAATCGTCAGCCATGAGGAAGAGTCAGGCCGTCGACCAGCGCAGACAGAAGTAGGGACCATGACCGAAACCCCGAATCGACTCGAGCGCCGCAAGGCCCGCACGCGTGGAGCGTTGATCGAAGCGGCGCAGGGCTTCATCGCCCGCGGCGAACTGAACGCGCCGATCGCAGAGATCACCCAGGCCGCCGACGTGGGTATGGGGTCGTTCTACAACCACTTCGTCAGTCGAGAGCAGCTGTTCCAGTCGGCGGTCGACGGTGCCCTGGAGTTGCTGGGCGGCTACCTCGATTCGCTGACCGATGTCGACGCCGACCCCGCCGAGGCGTTCACTCGATCGTTTCGAATTTCCGGCCGACTCTTTCGCCTGCAACCAGAACTCAGCCGCGTGCTCATCCACTCCGGTCCCGAGTTGATCACCTCGCAGCACGGTCTCGGTCCACGTGCGGCACGGGACATCGTCGCCGGAGTCGATGCGGGGTACTTCCGGGTCGAGGACATACAGCTGTCCTTGGCTCTGGTGGCGGGCGCATTGCTCGGTCTGGGCCAGCTACTGCTCGAGCAACCTGATCGTGACGACAACGAGGCCGTGGATCGAATGGCGTACAGCGTGCTGCTCGCGCTGGGAATGTCCGACGCCGATGCGCGTGACCTGTGCGCCCGGCCGCTCCCGCCGATGAGTGACGTTCCCAGCGTGGACGGTGAGAGCGCATAGCCCACGCGGCTACGGAACGTCAGCGTGCGTGTGTCTCCTCCAGATCCCGGATGATCTGCGCAACCCGACGGTCCCGGACGAGGCTGCGTTCCAGAATCGGGTTGAGCATTCCCCGGAACCAGAAGTACGGAGTCCACACGGCAGGGGCGATCAATCGTGCCCGACGGGTCCGGACCGCGTGTACGAGCAACTCGGCGGCTCGCTGAGACGGCAGGCGTCGGCTCAGCGGCCACGGAAGAAATCCTCCGATTCGCCGACCGATCGGGTCGTCGTCGAGGGTGTGCCGTGCCAGATCGGTGTCCACCACTCCGAAGTACGCGAGACCGGCCGATGCGCCGACGGCAGCAAGTTCGATGCGCAGAGCGCGGCCCAGCTGTTCCACGGCCGCCTTGCTCACCATGTACGCGGACCCACCCATCCCGGGAGTGAATGCAGCGCAGGACGATACGAGCAGTATGTGTCCGCCGCTCGCGACGATCTCGTCGGCGGCGGCCCGCACGATGTTGAGGACGCCGCCGAAGTTCACCGCCATCACCGAGTCGAAGACGGCGCGGTCGATCGACCTGATGGTGGCCGGCGGCGGGGTGATCCCGGCATTGGCGATCACGATGTCGATGCGGCCGAACCTGTCGATCGTTGCCACGACGCAGTCCGCCATCGCTGCCGGATCGGTGACGTCACCGACGAGCAGAAGTGTCCTTTCCGTACCGGTCGGATCCGCGGGAAAATCTCGATCCACCACCGCGACAGACGCTCCCGCCGCGCGCAATCTCTCGACCGTCGCGGCTCCGATTCCACGCGCTCCGCCGGTGACCAGTGCCACCTTTCCCGCGAGTTCGATGGTGCCGCTCATGCGAGCTCCTTGCTGGTCGCGAGCATCGGATCTACCTCGGAAAGCGCACTGCGGCAGTGATAATGACGCAGTTCGATGGTGGACATACGCCGGGTGAAATTGCGTACCGAACCGGGCCAGTACGTCACGTTGCGTCCGGACGGGCTCAAGTAGTAACTGCTGCATCCTCCCGAGTTCCACACCGATCCCGCGAGACGCTCGTCGGTGTGATCCGCGAATTCGATCTGTGCCCGCATGCTGACCTCGAGGGTCGCCAGTGCGTTGTCGTCCATCGCGCGCAGTGCCGCAAGGATGTAGTTCACCTGAGCCTCGATGGTGACCACCTGGGAGGTGTACACCACGGAGTTGGGGCCGAGCAGCATGAAGAAATTCGGGAAGCCGTGCACCGTGGTGCCCCGGTACGACGACATTTCCCCGTCGGGCCAGTGGTCCGCCAACGACTTTCCGTCACGACCGACGATCCGCCGGAAGCCGGTGTGGCCGGACACGGTGAATCCCGTCCCGAGGACGATGGCATCGACCTGGTGCACGGTCCCGTCGGTGGTGACGATGCCCTCGGGCACGATCCGCGCGATGCTCGTGGTTTCGACGGCGACGTTCTCACGGCACAGGGCGGGGTAGAACTTGTTCGAGAACGTCGGTCGCTTGCAACCGAATTCGTAACCAGGTGTGAGCTTCTCGCGAAGTACAGGGTCCTTCACCTGACGACGGAGATGCGCGCGCCCCAATGCCGTGAGCGGTGCGAGCAACGATCGATGGCCGATGAGTCCGGGAACCAACGCTTCCTGGAACAGATCGAACGTGCGGCGCATCGCCCGCTGGGCCCGGGGGAACTTCCTGAGCAGGGACCTGCCGGCTTCGGAGATCGGCCGGTCGGGATGCGGAAGGATCCATGTCGGTGTCCGCTGGAACAGCGTCAGGTGCGCGGCCTCGGGGGCCAGACGCGGAACGAACTGCACCGCGGATGCTCCGGTGCCGATGACGGCGAGGCGTCGGCCCTGGGCGGAGTGCCGATGGTCCCACTTCGCCGAGTGGAACACGGTGCCCGAGAACGATTCCAGTCCTCCGATGTCGGGAGTTGCCGGTTCACTGAACGGGCCGAGTGCTCCGATGAGGATGCGCGCAGACCATGTTCCCTCGCTCGTCCGCACCACCCACTGGGCCTGTTCGTCGTTCCACGTCGCGTCGAGTACCTCGTGCCCGAAACGGATGCGATCGCGGATACCGAAACGATCGGTGCAATCGTTGAGATACGCCTCGATCTCGGGCTGAAGCGGGTAGAGCCGCGTCCAGTCGGGGTTGGGTGCGAACGAGAACGAATACAGCGCCGACGGAATATCGCACTGAGCACCGGGATAGGTGTTCACGTGCCACGTTCCACCGACCGCCGTATCGCGCTCGAAGATCAGAAAGTCGCTGCGGCCTTCCTGCTCGAGCCTGATCGCGGCCCCGAGGCCACCGAAGCCCGCGCCGATGATCGCGACGTCGGTGTGCGGTACGGGCGTGGCACTGTCGAATGGTGTTGCAGGCATGAGGGTATAGGCTCCTTCTACAGATCGAGGACGAGAGCTTCGCCGTCGACGGCAGCGCGCGAGACACACAGGGTGAGTGAGTTCTCGCGTTCGGCCGTGCTCAGAACGCGATCTCGGTGCTCGACGCGTCCGGCGACGAGACCGACGACGCACGCTCCGCAGAAGCCTTGCCGACACGAGAACGGCTGATCCGGCCTGGACCGGCGGAGTGCGTCGAGAGCGGTCTCCCGCGCACCGACCTCGATGGTGTCTCCCGAGCGATCGAGCTTCAGCACGAACGGCATGCCGTCGACCACCGCTGCAGGCGCGAACAACTCGGTGTGGAATTCACGAACGGCCGTACTGGCGAGGGACTCGTCGCGGAGCCTGCCCGACAGCGCCGCGGGCCCGCAGACGTACATCGCGGAGTTGCCCATCCCGAGATCGACGATGTCCTCCGGAACCGGAAATCCGTCGATATCATCGGTTTTGACGATCACATGCCCGCGCGAGGTCAGTGCCAACTGCTGCAGTAGGGCAACGAACGGCAGACTCGCTCGAGAGCGACCGTGGTAGTACAGCGTCCACCGCGCCCCGTCCCGGACGGCGCGTTCGATCATCGCCCGGATGGGGGTGATGCCGATTCCGGCGGCCACGAAGAGGTAATGCTCGGCCTCCGCCATCGGAAAGGCATTGCGGGGCCCTCGAACTCGCAGGACATCGCCTGGTGAGAGCGCGTGGATCTCGGTGGACGCTCTACCGCCGGGGATCTTGCGGACGCTGATGCGGTAGTGATCACCTGACCCGGGTCGACCGGCGAGTGAGTACTGCCGCACCGAACCGGACGGAGTGGTGACGTCGATGTGAGCTCCGGGTTGCCATGTCGGTAGTGGTGCACCGTCCCTGCGCGAGAGCAGCAGCGAGCGAACGTCCTCGGCCTCGTCGATCGTATCGTCGACGACGGTCTCGAATTCGTATCCGACGCTTCGTCGGGGCCGCGCCGGAGACAGGGCCGTCACGATCGGCGAATCGGTGACGAGCCTGGCGTAGAAACGGGACGCGGCACCGATGGCGCGAAGTCCCCGTCCCGGTGCCGTCACGGTGATCTCGCCGAGATGGCTGTGCACCGGAGGCACTGTGGTCGTCACTGCTGGGCCGCCAGCGCCGCGGGGGAGACTGCCAGGTACTGCACGGCCTTGTCGATGTCGCCCATCTTCGAGGGGTGGAAGCCGGGACGGATGTACAGGGCGAGCTGCACGAACAGGAACGACAGGCCCGGTATCAGGTGCTTGCGTGACGCTCGTGCGAACGCGATCGGCCACGGGGCGCGCAGCCGCCGCGTACCGGTTCGTGGCGTGGCGACCGAATTCCTGTACAGGTACGCGGCGGTACTGAACCACAACACGGCCAACCCAGCGCTGGCGATCACCGCGGTTCGGGCGCGGCGGAATGCGCCACCGTCGACGTACTGGAACGCATCGAATGCGACATTGCGGTGTTCGAGTTCTTCCGCTCCGTGCCAACGCAACAGATCCAGCATCGTCGGGTCGACGCCGATGCGGTCGAATTCGGCATTGTCGAGCAGCCACTCGCCTACCACTGCGGTGAAATGCTCTGCTGCTGCATAGATTCCGAGGCGCTCGTTCAGCCATGCCTTGCCTGCGCGGCCGGTGAGGCCGTGATCGCCGAACACCACACCCACGGCGAAGCGGATGCGCTGCAGAATCGGTTCGATGTCCACTCCGTGCGCGACGAGGTAGGTGCGGAAGCTTTCGTGGGAGGACGCGTGCGTGGCTTCCTGGCCGACGAATCCCACGACTTCCTCGTGCAGTCTGCGGTCGTCGATGTACGGCAGCGCGCGGGCGAACACGTCCGCCATCGCTCGTTCTCCCTCGGGCAGAACCAGGTGCATCACGTTCCAGAAGTGGGTGGCGTACCACTCGTGGGGGATGTACTGGAGTGGAACTCCGGACCAGTCGAATGTCACCGCGCGCGCCACTATCGCGTAGGACTCGTCCGTGTACTGCTCGTCCGAGTCGCCCGCCTTGTTCCGAGACATTCGAGACTCCGTTTCTTCGAGATCGTGCTGCTGCTGCCAGCGATGCTACATAGCAACATATTATGTTGCAATGTTGCACCGAATAGACGGTGGACGGCCGATAGGATCGAGCGATGCATCCAGATGGGGACAACGGGCCGATTCTCGATGCCGCCTTGGAACTGTTCGGTGAGGTCGGAATTCCTCGAACCACCATCGGCGACGTCGCGAAGCGCGCCAAGATCAATCGCGTGACCGTCTATCGCCGCATCGGATCGAAGGACGAACTCGTTCGGGCCGTCATGGCGCGGGAGTCGTCGCGGCTGTTCGCGGCGGTGGCAGCTGCGGCTGCCGAACAGAGGTCACGTGCGGATCGGGCGGCACACGGATTCGCCACGACCATCGACTCGGTGCGAACGAACCCTGTGCTCTTGAAGATGTTCGACTCCGAGAGCTCGCTGGTGCTCGAGCAATTGACCACCAACGCATCGGCACTGCTCGTGACCGCGATCAACGCTGCCACGCACATCACCAGGGGTGAACTGGAATCGGACACCTTCGCCGTGCCGGACGCACCGGAAATTGTTGTGCGCGTGGTCCATTCGATCCTACTGACACCCTCGGCCGCCGCCCCGCTCGATACCTACGACGAGCTGCTCGCGTTCGCGCACCGCAGCATCGTGCCGCTTCTCGTAGGTGTCGACTAGCGGTATCCGGGCTCAACCTCGCGGCGCGTACGAGTCGAGCACGCGCAACAGGGCATCCTTCAGTTCCGCCCGATTGCCACCCGGTGTCGGCCTTGCGATCTCGTGCAGGGTGTAGCCGTCGATCAGGGCCAGGAAATGTCGAGCCGGTAGGTGTGGTTCGGCGATCCCGAATGCCCCCAACGCCGCTTCGGCCGCCTCCTCGATCATCCGCATGATTCGGTGCACCGAATCCGCCAGCTCGGGCCGTCTGCGCACGGCGAGGTACGCCTCGAACTGGACGAGGGAGTCGTCGTCCTCGGGGGAGGACAGCAGCGAGACGAGGTCCATGATCGCGTCGGCCAGATCGTCGCGAGTGAGCCCGCCTGCGTTCGCGACGTCCAGTAGAGCCGTGACCTTCGCCGTCACGTTCTCGGCGATACGAGTTATTGCGGCATCGATGAGTTGGCCGACCGAGCCGAAGAAATAGCTGGTGGTCGACGGCGGGAAGCCGGCGGTTTCGGCCACGGACCGAAACGAGACGCGTTCGAGTCCGCGTGTTCCGATCACGCCGATGGCCGCGTCGACCAGCGCGTCGCGGCGCTCTTGGCCGCGCGCGTATCGAGTCTTCCGGCGCTCTTCGGTCATGGCTGCAACGTTAGTCGGAGTGCTGTCTTCCACCTCCATCGCTGTGCTCTCCATCAGGCGCTTTTAGTCAATCCTGGCCGAATGGCCAATATTGGGTTACTGTCGCCGCTACATCGAACAGCCCGGAAAGGAGCACCCATGACCGAGATGTCGCAGGCCCCGCACGTGGACGTAGTGGTCGTCGGCGCAGGACTCGCGGGTCTGACCGCCGCCAGGGAACTGACGGCCGCAGGATTGACCGTGCAGGTCCTCGAGGCCAGGAACCGGGTGGGTGGGCGCACGGTCAACCACGCACTCGGTGAGAACTCGGTCGTCGAGACCGGCGGGCAGTTCGTGGGTCCGACGCAGGACCATGTCCTCCGCCTGGCCGCATCGGTGGGCGTCGGGACGTTCCCCGCGTACGACACCGGATCGAGCATGTACGTCAAGAACGGAAGCGCTCGACGCTTCGACGGCGGGGTGCCGCCGGATCTGGCGGCACTACCCGATGTCGGTGTGCTCGTGGCGCGAATCGATCGGGCTGCCAAGCAGATTCCCGTCGACCGACCGTGGTCGGCACCCCGAGCACGCGAGTGGGACACCCAGACTCTCGCCACCTGGGCCCGGAGGCACTCGGCCACCGCCGGTGGGGTGGAACTGCTCGACATCCTGCTCGGTTCGGTGTTCGGTGGCACGTCCGCCGACGCATCGGCGCTCTTCGGCCTGGCGTACGTAGCCGGGGCGGGAAACGAGTACACCCCCGGCACCGTCGATCGGTTGATGAGTGTCGCCGGTGGAGCACAACAGTGGAGATTCCTCGGTGGCTCACAGGCGATCTGCATCGAAATTGCGAAGCAGCTCGGTGACGCCGTCCGGCTCGACACCCCGGTTCGACGTGTGGAGCAGTATCCGGATCGCGTGGTGGTGTGCAGCGACACCGAATCATGGATCGCTCGATCGGCGGTCGTCGCGATTCCGCCCGTTCTGGTCACCCGAATCGACTGGAGCCCCGCGCTTCCCGCACCGCAGGAGGCGTTGTTCCAGCGAATGAACTTCGGCGGCCTGGCCAAGTGCGAGGCCGTGTACCCCGAACCGTTCTGGCGCGCGAGCGGGCTCTCCGGCCAGGCGCTCTTTCGCGACAGCGACGTACCGGTGTCCTCGATGTTCGACAACTCACCACCCGACGGAAGCCAGGGAGTGCTGATGGGATTCGTCGGCACCTGGGGTGCACGCCACCGCGGCGGCCGGAACTGGTCGGACGGCACCGACGCCGAACGACGCGGCGAGGTGCTGCGCGCCTTCGCTTCCGCCGTCGGGCCGCGCGCGCTCGAACCGACGGAATGGATCGAGCTCGATTGGACTCGCGAGCACTGGACCCGCGGCGGGCCCACCGCCGTTCTTGCCCCCGGAGTGCTGACCGAACTCGGCCGGTGGCGAGACACTGCGTTCGGCCGAGTGCAGTGGGCAGGAGCCGAACACTCCGACTACTGGAACGGGTACATGGACGGGGCTGTGCGATCGGGTGAAAACGCAGCAGCAGCAATACTTTCGACCGAAGGAGAGCTCTCGTGGAACAACGCTTCGTAGTCTCGGCCCATCGCACCCTCTCGGTGAGCCCCGAGGAAGTGTGGGCATTGACCGCCGACACCGGTCGGTACGCAGAGTGGGTCACCGACGTCCGGTCGGTCATCGCTCATCATGGCACCGCACGCACAGGTGGTGTGTACACGGAGGAGGTGGCGACGCTCGGCCGCTTCACCACTCACGCCACATGGACCGTCCGGGAGCTGGAACCGAACCGACTGCGAATCGATTCGGGTCAGGGTTTCGCGCCACTCGTCAACGTGGCGAACGTCTTTCGCTTCACGTCGCTCGCCGGCGGTACCTCCACCGCGATGACCTTCGAATTCTGGTTCGATGTTGCACCGAGCTGGATGGGGCGTGTGGTGCGGCCCATCGCGACCGCCGGGATGTCCGCACGATTCGACGTCTCGATGTGCAACCTCGAGGCGCTGATCCTCTCCGAGCGAACTGCGACGATCCGATGAGAGCACCGGCGGAGGTCCTCACCCTGGGGGTGCACATACTCGACACTCTGGTGCGGCCGGTGTCCGAGATTCCCGACGGTCAGGCGGCGGTCCTGGCGGAGCAGATCGCGATGTCGGCCGCGGGTACGGCCGCGGGAACGGCACTGGTGCTGTCCCGACTGGGTGCCGCGGTACACACCGCGGGAGTGGTCGGTGGTGATTCGGCAGGCACGTTCCTACTGCAGCTCCTCATCGACGACGGAGTGGACGTCTCCCTCGTTCACCGCATGGACGGGGTCCAGACCTCGGCATCGGTACTGCCGATCAGGCCGGACGGATCCCGGCCGGCTCTGCACGTGATCGGAGCCAACGGCTATCTGGCTCAGCATGTTCCGTGGAACATGTTTCACAACGTCGACTTCCTGCATCTCGGGGGGCCCGAGTTCTACGGACCGGACACCGCGCGCGACATCGCACGCCGCGCCCACGAGGACGGTGTCGTCGTCACCGTGGACAGCCTGGCCCCGTCCGTTCCGGAAGGGCTCGGTGCGTTCGCGGCCGCGCTGCCCCATGTGGACTACCTGTTGCCCAACGACGAGCAGGTCCTCGGCTGGACCGGCTGCGCCACTGTCGAGGACGGGTGTCGTCGACTGCTCGAGCTCGGAGCGTCCTGCGTGGTGGCCACCGCGGGCGCGTCGCCCACTCTCGTCGTCACGACCGACAGTGTCGTCGAGGTCCCCGCGTTCTCCGTGGACGTGGTGGACACCAGTGGATGCGGAGATGCGTTCTCGGCCGGGTTCGTTCGCGGCCTGTCCCTGAGCATGAACGTCGTCGAGGCAGCCGAACTCGGCAATGCGACCGCGGCTCAGGTTGCGCAGGGACTCGGTACCGATTTCGGCACCTACGACCTCGAGTACGTTCGGACGTTCGCACGCACCTGCCGGACCGTCTGATGTCGGTCGACGTGGAGGAGCTACGGCAGTCCGTCGCCGAGACCGCCCGGCAACTGGGCCGCAAGGGCTTGGTTCTCGGCACCGCAGGCAACGTCAGCGCACGCGCGGGTGATGTGGTGGCGGTGACGGCGACCGGGCTGGTGTTGGCGGACGCGACGATCGGGGACGTCACGCTCGTCGGTACGGACGGAATCGTCCGCGCAGGACCAGGTGAACCGACCTCGGAACTGGGTCTGCACCTCGGCATCTACGCGTCGTCCGAGGTTCGTGCCGTCGTGCATGCGCATTCCTCGGCGGCCGTTGCACTGTCGCTCGTCGCGGACGAACTGCCGCCCGTTCACTACGCGCAGCTGTCCCTCGGCGGCAGGGTTCCGGTGGTGCCGTTCGCGCCGTTCGGTACGGCGGAGCTCGCCGACCTGGTGGTGACCGCGATGCGGTCGAGGTCGGCGGTGATCATGGCCCATCACGGATCGGTGGCCACCGGTCACGATCTCGCGGCCGCACTGTCGAACATCGAACTGCTCGAATGGCTGTGCGGGGTGTATCTGTCCGCTGCCGCAGCGGCGACCCCACGCGCCATGACCGACGCGCAGTTGGCGGCGACCCTCGACGAGGTGGTGCGACGGTCGTACGGCACCACCGCGCGGCGCGCAGAGGACTGACCGATCACCGACGGTGACGGAGTGCGAGCAGGCGGTCGATCAGCGGCATGACCCAGCGCTTGCGGTGGAGCGTCACCAGCTCGAATCCGGGGATGTCGAACAGCTTCGTGACGCGGCTGTGAGTGCGGCAGAACTCGGCGAACCCCTCGTCGCCGTGTACCCGCCCGAAGCCGCTGGCACCGACACCACCCATCGGAACAGATCCCATTCCGGCGAACGCGATCACCGAATTGACGGTGACCTGACCGCACACCAGCTGCGCCGCAATCTCTTTGCCCTGCCTGCGGGAGAACACCGAAGCGCCGAGAGCGTACCGATGATCGTTGCTCAGCTCGATCGCCTCGTCGATGCTGTCGACCTCACGGACGGTGACCGTGGGGCCGAAGGTCTCCTCGCGAACGGCCGAGCAGCTCTCGGGGGTGTCCACCAACACGGTGGGCCCGACGAATCGCTCGCCGATCGAGGACAGTCCGCCGATCAGTGCTCGACCACCCGCCGCCTCGGCGTCGGCGAGATGGCGTCGAACGATGTCGATCTGGCCGGGCATCGTCATCGGCCCGTAGGTGGCCGACGCATCACCACCGGGCCGGATGGAGCGCGCATGCTGCACGAGAGCGCCGGTGAATTGTGCTGCGACACTCCGCTCCACGTACACCCGCTCGACTCCGACGCACGTCTGCCCGCTGTTGCCGAATGCTCCCCAGGCCACCGCCTCGGCTGCTGCCGCGATGTCCGCGTCCGCAGCGATGATCACCGGATCCTTGCCGCCGCATTCCACGACCACCGGTGTCAACGTCTCGGCGCACGTGGCCATGATCTTCGAGCCGGTTCTCGTCGAGCCCGTGAACGCCATCTTGTCCACACCCGATCGGCACAGCGCGGCACCGGTCTCGCCGTATCCGGTCACCAGCGACAGAATGCCCAGTGGCAGAGACGGATTGGCTTCGTGGAACGCGCGGACGTATCGTGCCGCAACCGCGGGGGTGTATTCGCTCGGCTTGAACACCACGCAGTTACCTGCTGCCAGCGCCGAACCGATCGCACTGTTGGGTGCATACAGGGGGTAGTTCCACGGACCGATGACGCCCACGACACCGAGTGCCACCGTCTCCACGTGAGCGGAGTAGTTCGCGAGCAGCAACCCGGGGCCGACTCGGCGCGACCGCATGAGCTTCGGTGCCTGCTTCTCCGCCCACGCGATGTGCTCGAGGGTCAGTACGATCTCGAGCAGTGCATCGTCGGCGGGTTTGCCGTTCTCGCGGTGAATGAGATCGACGAATTCGGTTCGATGACTCCAGATTTCGTGTCGCCATGCCCGCAGGTGTCGGGCGCGAGAACGTGGCGGCAGCGAGGCCCATGTGCGCTGTGTCTTTCGCGCGAGTCCGACCGTCCGCGCGACGGACTCCGCCCCATCGACGGGGAACGAGGCGACCGGACCGTCGTCGATGGGGGAGAAGGAATCGAACGTGGTTCGCGCCTGGACCTGGCTGGTCACAGGGACGCTCCGAGCGCGTCCTTCGCCACGTGGGCGTCCCGCAGTTCGCGCTTGAGGATCTTTCCCGCGCCGCTCATGGGCAGCGCGGTGACGAACTCGATGGTGCGCGGGGTCTTGTATCCGGCAACGTAGCTGCGGGTGTGATCGCGAAGTTCTTCGACCGTCGGCGAGGTGCCATCGGCCAACACGACACAGGCGTGGACGCGCTCGCCCCATTCGCCGTCGGGCACACCGATCACGGCGCAGGCCAGGACGGCGGGATGGCGGCTCAGTGCGCTCTCGACCTCTGCGCTGTAGACGTTCTCGCCGCCGGTGATGATCATGTCCTTGAGTCGATCGACGACGAACAGGAATCCGTCGGCGTCGAGGTAGCCCACATCGCCGGTGTGCATCCAACCGTCGCGAACGGCCGCGGCGGTCTCGTCCGGCTTGTTCCAGTAGCCCAGCATCACGTGTCCACCGCGAACACAGATCTCGCCGACGGATCCGGTGGCCAACTGCTCGTCGTCGGGGCCGAGAATCTGGATCTCCGAGTGCGGGGCCGCGCGACCGGCCGAGCCGATGCGTTCTCCCACATGGTGTTCCGGCCAGAGCAGCGATGCGACCGGTGCGAGCTCGGTCATGCCGTAGGCCTGAGTGAGACGGGCCTGCGGGAGGCGTGCCAGGGTGCGCTCGAGGACGCCTGCGGAGATCGAGGATCCTCCGTACAGCACACGACTGAGCGAGGAGGTGTCGAACTCGCTCAATGCGGGGTGGTCGACCAGAAGCTGAATCATCGTCGGCACCAACAACACATCGGTAATCGAATGCTCGGCGATCGCGCCGAGGACGGCGGTCGGCTCGAAGAACGGAACCATGACGTGGGTACCGCCGAGCATGACCTGCCCCACCCACGCGGCCAGATCGGCGAGGTGGAACATCGGAGCGGCATGGAGCAGGATCGATGCGTCGTCGAGCAGCTGTCCGGTCGCCACCGTTCCCAGGCCGGAGGTGACGAGGTTCGCGTGCGAGAGCATGACGCCCTTGGGGAAGCCGGTGGTGCCGCCGGTGTAGAAGAGTCCTGCGAGTGCGTCGCCGCTACGGCGGGCGTCGGGGACGGGATCGTGGGACGAGACCAGGTCCTCGTACGAGACCATGCCCTCGGGGGTGGCGCCGTCTCCGCAGTAGACGATGGTCTGCAGGCCGGCACATGCCGGGCGCAGTGCCGGGACCATCGCACCGAAGGTGTCGTCGACCAGCAGGACCTTGGTGTCGGAATCGTTGAGTGCGTACGCGACCTCCACGGGCGACCATCGGATGTTCACGGGGTTGAGCACGGCGTCGGCCCACGGCACCGCGAGCAGGTACTCCGAGTAACGGTCGCTGTTGAACGCCAGCATCGCAACTCGATCGCCGGACTCGACGCCGATGGAGTGCAGGCCTGCCGCCAGTCGTGCCACTCTGTCGATCTGTTCGGCGAAGGTACGAACGCGATCGCCGAACACCGTCGCTGCGCGGTTCGGAGTCGTTGCGGCGGAGCGATGCAGGCCTTGGGTGAGATACATGTCGAGTCCCTTGTGCGAGAGGGGGCGAGGGCGCCCGGGTGAATACCGTCACAGTTCCACCTTGTTGGCACTGTGTCAATAGTGGAGGTGTAGGGCGACCCGGCTGGCGATTCCGCGAAAACGGTTGTCTTGCTAACGTTCCCGAGCGTCGTCGAAGGAACGTGCGGTTGCGAGAACGGTGACGAGCACATCCGTCAGCAGAGTCTCGACCTGCTCGCGCGTCAGTGTGCCGCGCACCAACCACTCGCGGCCCGCTGCCTTGACCATGCCGCCGAACGCGCGCACCGCAGACGTCGCGATGCGACGGTCACCGCCTCTGCCCTCGAATGCCGTTGCGTCGAGCACGCGTTCGGCAGCCAGATCGTCGGCCTCGTCGAGAATCTGCGCCACCTGTTCGTCCACACCCGAACCGCTCGCCATCGACACCCACGCCGTGCCGTGTGTCTCGATCACCCCCACCAGCCAGTGCACACTGCCACGGGCCCGCTCCTCGAGTGAGCCCGTGGGCAGATGTACGTCCTCGATCGGCGGCACCGTGACCAGGAAGCGAACACTCTCGAGGTACAGATCGCGTTTGCTGCCGATGTAGTGGTGAATGAGCCCGCGGGCGACGCCGGCCGAGGCGGCGACGTCCGACATCGACACCTCGGCGTACGGCTTGTCGCCGAACAACCGAACGGCGCTGGCCAGGATCTGTGTCCGACGCTCGTCCGGTTCGAGTCGATTCCACTTGGGTGTACTTGCAGCCGGCATGGTTCTCATGATCGCACCGAGCCGACTCCGTGAGGCGTCAGAGGTACCGCTCGGTGCGCGAGCGCAGTGACCTCGGTACGACGAACCGATCGCCATACCGTGCCCGCAGCTCGTCGGCTCGATGTACGAACCCCTGCGGCCCGCCGTCGAACTGATCGACGAACTGCAGCACCCCGCCGGTCCAGGCGGGATAGCCGATGCCGAGGATGGAGCCGATGTTCGCATCGGCGACCGTGCGTAGGACTCCCTCGTCCAGGCATGCGACCGAGTCCAGGGACTGTGCGATCAACATCCGATCCATCATGTCCTCGAACGGAATTCCATGATCGGGGCGGTGGTAGTGCTCCACCAGGCCCGGCCACAGCCCCGCCTTGGTGCCGTCCTCGGCGTACTCGTAGAAGCCGCGACCGCCCTTGCGGCCGGGCCGATCGAACTCGTCGACCAGCCGATCGACCAGAGCATACGAATTCGACACGATCCACGGTCGACCCTCGGCGCGGGCGGCCTGCGCCATGCCCTCGCGGATGTGCCTGGACAGGGTCAACGAGATCTCGTCCATGAGAGCCAACGCACCGGACGGGTAGCCCGCCTGGAGAGCGGCCTGCTCGACGGTGGCGGGGTGAACGCCCTCCGCGACCAGCGAGATCGCCTCGTCCATGAACCGGCCGATGACGCGAGTGGTGAAGAAGCCGTGACTGTCTGCGACGACGATCGGCGTCTTGCCGATCAGACGGACGAAGTCGAATGCGCGGGCCAGAGTGGAATCACTGGTGTGTTCTCCCACAACGATTTCCACCAACGGCATCTTGTCCACCGGAGAGAAGAAGTGCGTGCCGACGAAGTCCGAGGTGCGCGAGACTCCCGTCGACAGCTCGGTGATGGGCAGGGTCGAGGTGTTCGAGCACAGCAGTGCGTCGGCGGTCAGATACTTCTCGACGGCCTCGAACGCGCCCTGCTTGACGGCGGGATCCTCGAACACGGCCTCGACGACCAGATCGCATCCCTCGGCATCGGCCGCGTCGGAACTGGGTGTGATCCGCGCGAGCACCGCATCGGCGTCGGCCTGGGTCGTGCGCCCCGTCGCGACGGCCTTGCCGAGAATCGAACGCGCGTAATCCTTTCCACGCTCGGCGGATTCGATCGAGACATCACGCAGTACGACGGGGACCGTGGCCGACGCGACGACGTAGGCGATGGCGGCACCCATCATCCCGGCACCGATCACCAGCACCTTCTCGGGTACCCGGTGCGGTTCGCCGCTCGGACGAGAGCCGCCCTTGTTGATGGATCCGAGATCGAAGAACATCGATTGGATCAGATTGCCCGAGACCGGACCGCAGGCGAGTGCGGTGCAGTGTCGGGTTTCCACGATCGACGCCGACTCGAAGTCGAGCACCGACCCTTCCACCGCGGCAGCAACCACCGCGATGGGGGCGGGCATGGGTGCACCCTTGACCTGCTTGCGCACCGTGGCCGCGAAGGCAGGCAGCTGCGCAGCCAACGCGGGTGAGGCCGCGGTGCCGCCGGGAATCTCGAACCCCTTCCTGTCCCAGGGCTGCACTGCAACGGGATTGGCGACGATCCAGGCACGTGCGTTCGCCATCATCTCCTCGTGGGTGTCGACGACCTCGTCGATCAGTCCGATCTCGAGTGCCTTGGCCGGCCGGTAGCGTTGTCCCTG
This sequence comes from Rhodococcus sp. 14-2496-1d, assembly GCF_002259365.1. NCBI lineage: Bacteria > Bacillati > Actinomycetota > Actinomycetes > Mycobacteriales > Nocardiaceae > Rhodococcus > Rhodococcus sp. 14-2496-1d. The sequence continues at coordinate 128,373 of NZ_NPFV01000016.1, forward strand.
GCCCACCACCTGGGTCAATGCGCCGACGATTCCGAACATCCGCACCGTTCGGGTGACGCCGCCCGTGCCAGGGAGCAGACCGAGGGTTACCTCGGGAAGGCCGAAGCGGGAGTTGCTTCTGTTCACTGCAATTCGGTGATGGCAGGCCAGCGCGATCTCGAAGCCGCCACCGAGCGCGGTGCCGCCGAGTGCAGCGACGACGGGCTTGCCCAGCTTCTCGAGCCGACGGAACTTGTCCTTGGTGAAGTCGAGGGCGTCGGCGATGGCCTTGTGGTCGTTGGGTCCTGCGTCGCGCAGCAGTTCGAGGTCGCCACCGGAGAAGAACGAATCCTTTCCCGAGGTGACGATGATGCCGTCGTAGTCATCGACGTTGGCTTCGAGCCAGTCGACGGTCTGTCCGAGCGATTCGCCGAACGCGGTGTTCATCGTGTTGGTGGACTGCGTCGGGTCGTCGATCGTCAGCACGAGTACGCGGTCGGTCCCTATCTCGCCGGTGATCGTCGACGTCGTCAGTGCAGCAGAGGTATTCATCGTGTCCTCGGGTCGTTGTTCGAGCGCGGGGGTGGTCACAGGCGCTCGATGATGGTGGCGACGCCCATTCCGGCACCGATGCAGAGCGTGATCAGCGCATAGCGCTCGCCCCGGCGCTCGAGCTCGTCGAGAGCCATTCCGGTGAGCATCGCTCCCGTTGCGCCCGGTGGGTGGCCCATCGCGATCGCGCCGCCGTTGACGTTGATGCGCTCGTGGTCGATGTCCAGCTTCTTCGCGTAGTTGAGCACCACCGAAGCGAATGCCTCGTTGACCTCGAACACCGCGATGTCGTCGAGACCGAGTCCCGCCGCGGCCAACACCTTGTGGGTGGCCGGAACCGGGCCGGTGAGCATCAGCGTCGGGTCCGATCCGGCGACGACCCCGGCCACGACGCGTCCGCGTGGGGTCAATCCGCCTGCGCGACCGGCCTCTTCGGAGCCGATGAGAACCATCGCGGTGCCGTCGACGATGCCCGAGGAGTTGCCTGCGTGGTGTACGTGATCGATGCGCTCGACCTCGGTGTACTTCTGCATCGCGACGGCGTCGAACCCGGCGAGCGAACCCATCTGTGCGAACGATGGTGTCAGGGCGGTGAGGTCGGCAGTGGTGGTCTCGGGTCGCATGATCTCGTCGTGATCGAGCATCAGCCGGCCGTTCGTGTCGAAGACGGGGATGACCGACTTCTCGAAGTGACCCATCGACCAGGCATGCGCCGCTCGTTGCTGGCTACGTACCGCGTAGGCGTCGACCTCGTCCCGATCGAACCCCTCGATCGTCGCGATGAGATCTGCGCTGACTCCCTGTGGGACGAAGTAGCTGCCGTAGTTGGTCAGCGGGTCGCACGGCCACGCGCCGCCGTCCGCCCCGAGCGGCACACGAGACATCGATTCGACGCCACCGGCGACGATGAGCCGATCCCATCCGGACCGAACACGTTGCGCCGCAGTGTTGACGGCCTCGAGCCCCGATCCGCAGAAGCGGTTGAGCTGAACGCCGGCCACGCTGTCCGGTAGGCCGGCCGCCATCGCGACGGTTCGGGCGATGTCGCAGCCTTGATCGCCGACCGGGATGACGACACCGAGCACGACGTCGTCGATCAGGGCCGGATCGAGCTGGGAGTGTCGAGAGAGCAACGTGGACAACGTGTTCGCGGCCAGATCGACCGGCTTGACGGTGTGCAGTGAGCCGGAGCTCTTGCCGCGGCCACGTGGACTGCGCACTGCGTCGTAGAGGAATGCCTCCATGGGGTGCCTTTCTGGGGCAACAGAATTACCGAGTTCTACAGGGAACGGGAAATGAGCTCTTTCATGACTTCGTTGGCACCGGCGTAGATGCGGGCGATGCGTCCGTCGACGAACATGCGGGCGATGGGGTATTCCTCCATGTAGCCGTACCCACCGAAGAGCTGCAGGCACCGGTCGACCACCTCGAACTGTCGGTCGGTGGTCCAGTACTTGACCATTGCGGCCGTGGTGACGTCGAGTGTGCCCGAAATATGCTGTGCCATGGCGTCGTCGACGAAGGTACGCACGACGCGGCCGATGGTGGCGCATTCGGCGAGCTCGAACTTGGTGTTCTGCAGATCGAACAATGTCTTGCCGAACGCGCTGCGCGACTTGGTGTACTCGACGGTCTGCGCGACGGCGGCGTCGATCATCGCAGCGGCGGCGATGCCGCAGATCAGGCGTTCCTGGGGGAGCTGCTGCATCAACTGCGCAAAACCGCGACCCTCATGACTTTCCTGGTCGTTCCTGCCGGCTCCACTCCCGCCCCTGAGCAGATTCGAGGCGGGAATGCGAAGACCGTCGAAGGTGAGTTCGGCTGTGTCCTGGCCCTTCTGGCCGATCTTGTGCAGCACGCGTCCGCGGTGAAAACCTTCGGTGTCATCGGAGACCTCGGCGACGAGCAATGACAGTCCCCGGGCTCCCGCGGAGGGATCGGTCTTGGCGGCGATGATGAGCAGATCACAGTGAGCTCCGTTGGAGATGAACGTCTTTCCGCCGGTCACCACGTAGTCGTCGCCGTCACGCACGGCGCGGGTTGTAATGCCTTGCAGGTCCGATCCGGTGCCCGGTTCGGTCATGGCGATGGCTCCGATCCATTCGCCCGAGCACAGTTTCGGCAGCCACCGCTGCTTCTTCTCCTCGGACGCGTAGGCCAGGATGTAGTGCGGAACGATGCCGCTGTGCACGCCGAGCTGCATGGCCGAGTCGCCGGCGCGGACCTGTTCTTCGAATAGCACTGCCTCGTGGCGGAAGTCGCCGCCGCCTCCGCCGTATTGCTCGGGTACCGACATGCCGAGCAGCCCGAGGCTGCCTGCGGTGCGGTAGACCTCGCGGCTGGGGCGTCCGGCCGCCGCGAATTCCTCCCGGTGCGGTGCGACCTCTTTCTCGAAGAATCCTCGGGCGAGCTGGCGCACGTCGGCGAGCTCGGTGGCGAGGTCGTCGATGGCGCGGTCTGCGAGTGCAGTCATGGGGGGTCCTTGGCTCGAAGCGCGACTGTGGTTTATTGGCGCTGTGCCAATAATGATGGCGCGACGATGTCGTGGATGTCAACCACGGGTGCTGCCCGAGCTGCCGAACTCGAAGTTATGGACGGATTCGGGTCAGAATTCATCCATGACTTCGAGCTCGGCGGGGAGTTCTCTAGCCGTCGACAGAGCGCAGTAGCGCGACGTCCGAGACGAGTCGGATGTGGTCGGCCATGGCCCGGCCCGCCTCGGCCGGATCCTGATTGCGGACGGCCTCGGCGATGCGTCGGTGATGCTCGAGCGAGGCCTGTGGGCGGTCGGACTGCGACAGTGACTCGATGCGGGTCTCGCGAATCAGCTCGGCGATCTCGCCCATCAGGCGGGCGAGCAGCGGTGAGTGCGCGGCCTCGGTGATGGCGTGATGGAAGAGCTCGTCGCCGGAGTCTCCGCGATCGCCGTCGGTGATCTCGGTGGCCATCACGGACACCGCGTGGTCGATGGCTGCCATCTCGTCGTCGCTGCGCCGCGTTGCGGCCAGTTCGGCGAGCTTGACCTCGAGTGCCTCGCGGGCCTCGATCACCTCGGGCAGTCGATCGGCGTGCTCGCGCAGGGCGCGAATTGCCATGTCGCCCACGGGCCGTCGGACGAGTACCGCCCCATCGCCGTGGCGCACGGCGAGGATGCCCTGCACCTCGAGTGCAACGAGGGCCTGACTCAGCGACGCTCTGCTGACTCCCAGGTGGCCGGCGAGTTCACGCTCGGGCGGAAGTCGATCGCCAGGGTTCATATCGCGATCGGCGATGTGCTTGCACAGCTGCTCGACGATGACCTCGTACAACCGTGGTCGGGTCACGGGGCGAATTTGCTCAGCCACTGTGTCACTCGCTCTCTGTTCCTCTGGACCTCCACCCTAGCCGCCGCCCACGTGGTAACGGCAGACACATTCGGGGTTGACAAGTGATCCACTTCACTGGTTGAGTCCCTATTGACTCAGTGGCCAGTCCAATTAGCCACTGGAGATCCTGGGCAACCGCTCGGGTGACACCACAGACGGACCGGAGACCTTCGATGTCGACCGAGTTGATACCCATCCTTGCGCTCGTCGTCATGTTCCTCGCCGCAACCGTGTTCCCCGTGAACATGGGTGCGTTGGGGTTCGTGGCGGCGTTCTTCGTCGGAACACTTGCCGTGGGCATGGGGGCCGACGACATCATTGCTGGCTTCCCGAGCAGTCTCTTCCTCACGCTCGTCGGCATCACCTACCTGTTCGCCATCGCGCAGAACAACGGCACGGTCGACCTGCTGGTCCGCGGAGCCGTTCGACTCGTCGGCGGCAGGGTGGCGCTCATCCCCTGGGTGATGTTCGGTATCACCGGCGTCCTGACCTCCATCGGGGCGCTCGGGCCTGCCGCGGTGGCCATCGTGGCCCCGATCGCGCTCGGCTTTGCCGCGCGCTACAAGATCAACGCTCTGCTCATGGGCATGATGGTCATCCACGGCGCGCAGGCGGGCGGATTCTCGCCCATCAGCATCTACGGCGTCACGGTCAACAACATCGCCGCCAACGCAGGACTCGTCAACAGTCCGCTCACACTCTTCCTCGGCAGCCTGTTCTTCAACGCCGCGATCGGTGCGCTGCTGTTCATGTTCCTCGGTGGCCGCTCCCTCATCGGACGCAGCGTGCACGACGAGGACGGCAGTCGTCCCGACGGCGACTCGGGCGGCGTCGGCGGCTCGGGTTCTCGGACGGTCATGCGCGGCTTCGGCTCCTCGACGCCTCGTCCGTCCGGTCAGACGGTCACGGTCGAGAATGCACCGCCCTTGGCCACCGCGGTCAAGGCCATCACCTTCGATCAGATTCTCACGCTCGTCGGCCTGGCCTCGCTGGCGCTGTTCGCACTCGTACTCGATCTCGACGTCGGCTTCATCGCGATGACGGTGGCCGTGGTTCTCGCTCTCGCATCGCCCAAGGCGCAGAAGGGTGCGATCAACCAGATCAGTTGGTCGACGGTTCTGCTCATCGGCGGCGTGCTCACGTTCGTCGGGGTCCTGCAGGAAGCCGGAACCGTCGAATACGTCGGCGATTCGGTCGCGAGCATCGGTATCCCGCTCCTGGTGGCGCTGCTGCTCTGCTACATCGGTGCCATCGTCTCGGCCTTCGCGTCGTCCACCGCGATCCTCGGCGTCACCATCCCGCTGGCCGTCCCGTTCCTGCTCGCGGGCGAAGTAGGCGCTATCGGAGTCATCGTGGCCCTGTCCATCGCCTCGACCATCGTCGACGTCAGCCCGTTCTCCACCAACGGAGCCCTGGTGCTCGCCAACGCCCAGGACATCGACCGAGATGTGTTCTACAAGCAGATCCTCAAGTACAGCGCTCTGGTTGTGGTCATCGGTCCACTGGTCGCCTGGGGATTGCTGGTGGTACCCGGCTGGATGTAGCTCGACAGTAGCTCGGATGCGGTTCTCGATGATGGCGGCACGTGTGTTCGACGTGCCGCCATCACGCGTCTGAGCTGGGCAAACGCCCGCAAATCATTACTTGACTTCTCTTGGGTTCGCTGGTCCAATGGAATTGGCTAGGCCACTAGCCCAGTCATCCAATCGGACTTCGGGTCCGGCTCCCACCTCGCTTCGACGTAAGGATCAATTCGATGCCCCTCAACACGACAGGCAGAACCGGACCGCTCGAAGGCACCGTGGTGGTCGATCTGACCCGTGCCCTGGCCGGCCCGCACGCGGCCATGATGCTCGGCGACCTCGGCGCAGACATCATCAAGGTCGAGACCCCCAAGGGCGGCGACGACACCCGAGTCTGGGGTCCCCCCTTCGTCACTCCGCGCGACGCCGAACGTGAGTCGACGTACTTCCTCTCGGCCAACCGCAACAAGCGATCCATCGCACTCGATCTCAAGACCGACGACGGCCGAGAAGCGTTGGAGCACATGATCGAACGAGCCGACGTGCTGCTCGAGAACTTTCGCACCGGAGTGCTCGACCGCCTCGGCTTCTCGCCCGAACGCATCGCCGAGATCAACCCACGCACGGTCGTGCTGTCGATCAGCGGATTCGGTCACGACGGCCCCGAGGGTGGCCGCTCCGGCTACGACCAGATCGCCCAGGGTGAGGCCGGGCTGATGTCGTTCACCGGCTCCGGTCCCGAAGACGTCCAACGCGTCGGCGTTCCCATCGCCGACCTGCTGGCCGGAATGTACGGAGCCTTCGGCGTTCTCGCCGCACTACGTGAACGCGACCGCACCGGACGCGGCAAGGTCGTCCGTACCTCCTTGCTCGCCAGCGTCGTCGGAGTACACGCCTTCCAGGGCACCAAGTGGACCGTTGCCGGCGAGATCGGCACGGCGCAGGGCAACCATCACCCATCGATCTGCCCGTACGGATTGTTTCCGACCTCGGATGGCGCAGTGCAGATCTCTGTGGGCAGCGAGGGCCTGTGGCATCGGTTCTGCGAGGGCTTCGGTATCGACCCCGATCTCGAAGGCATGGCCACCAACCCACAACGCGTCGACAGTCGCGACGACGTCATCGAACTCGTCTCCAAGATCTTCCGCACCTACGACACCGAACCGCTGCTGGCCCTTCTCGACGAGATCGGAGTTCCCGCAGGCAAAGTGCGCAACGTGCAGGAGGTGTACGAGTGGGAGCAGACCAAGTCTCAAGGCCTGCTGGTCGACGTCGAGCACGCGACGTTGGGCACGGTCACTCTTCCGGGCCCGCCGCTGCGCTTCTTCGAATCCGACGGCACCGAGGTCACCGAAACCAACCATCTGGCTCCGCCGGTACTCGGTGCCGACGACGAGCTCGTCCGCGACTGGCTGAAAGAAGCGATCCGATGACCAGAATGACCGCCCTCGAACTGCTCGATCTGGTGATCGATCCCGGCAGCTTCGACTCCTGGGACACCCCGACCGCGGACTACGTCATCGACGACCAGTACGCGAGCGAACTCGCGGCGGCCCGTGAGAAGACCGGTCTCGACGAATCCGTCCTCACCGGGTCGGCAACCATTCGGGGCCGCAAGGTCGCAATCCTGCTCGGGGAGTTCGCATTTCTGGCCGGCTCGATCGGGGTTGCGGCGGGTGAACGGCTCGTCACTGCCGTGCACCGGTCGACGGACGAGCGGCTGCCGCTGCTCGCGTTGCCGACCTCCGGCGGAACCCGCATGCAGGAGGGCACCGTCGCGTTCCTGCAGATGGTCAAGATCACCGCCGCGATCACTGCGCACAAGGCGGCGAACCTGCCGTACATCGTCTACCTGCGGCACCCCACCACCGGTGGAGTTTTCGCGTCCTGGGGATCGCTCGGACACGTCACCGTCGCCGAGCCCGGTGCCCTCGTCGGCTTCCTCGGGCCTCGCGTCTACGAGGCCCTCTACGACGCGAAATTCCCCACGGGCGTACAGACGTCGGAGAACCTCCAGGCCCACGGGCTCATCGACGCCATCCGCCCGCCCGAGCAGCTCGGCGAAATCGTCGATCGGGCGCTGCGTATCATGACCGACATCCCGTCGTGCCGGCCCCGCACCGTCGAGGCGCTCGAATGGACGATCGAGGACGTGCCCGCATGGACGTCGATCCTGGCCTCCCGTAGGAACGATCGTCCCGGCGTGCGCGAGTTGCTGTTCAGTACGGCGGCAGATGTGCTGCCGCTCAACGGAACCGGGCAGGGGGAGTCGGATCCGGGTCTGATTCTGGCTCTCGTTCGGTTCGGCGACATGCCGTGCGTACTGCTCGGGCAGGATCGACGTGGGCAGACGACCAGAACCCCGCTCGGTCCCGCAGCGCTTCGCGAGGCCCGACGCGGTATGCGTCTGGCTCAGGATCTCAAGCTTCCGCTCGTCACCGTCATCGACACCGCGGGCGCGGCGTTGTCGAAGGAGGCCGAGGAAGGTGGCCTGGCCGGCGAGATCGCGCGGTGCATCGCGGACATGGTCGACCTCGAAACACCGACGCTGTCGTTGCTGTTGGGGCAGGGGACGGGCGGTGGCGCTCTGGCACTGGTGCCCGCTGATCGCGTTCTTGCTGCTCAACACGCGTGGCTCTCGCCGCTGCCGCCCGAGGGTGCGTCGGCCATCGTGCATCGGGACACTGCTCATGCGGCCGAGATGGCTACCAAGCAGGGAGTACGCTCGCTCGATCTCTTCCGAGCCGGTGTCGTCGACATCATCATTCCCGAGCTGCCCGACGCGGCGGACGAATCGCAGCAGTTCTGCGACCGGGTGGGTGCGGTGCTGCACCGGGAGCTCGCCGACCTGATCGCCCAGGATCCGTCGATGCGGATGATCGCCCGCGAAAAGCGCTTCAACAGAATCGGCTTCGCGGCTGCCGCGGTCTGATTGCCGCCGAACTCGAAGTTGTGGATGACTTTCGGCTGAAATTCGTCCATAACTTCGAGCTCGGCGATGACCGGGGAGGCTATCGTCGTGCAGGTGGCGGGCAATGCGCGGGATCCGGGGGTCTCGGTGGCGTCTCGACTGCTGGCGTTGCTCGGCGTGTTCGACGAGCAGAAGCCTGCATTGACATTGACCGAATTGGCAGACGGCGCAGGTCTTCCCATCGCCACGGCTCACCGCTTGGTGCACGAGCTTCTCGACTGGGGAGCACTCGTTCGCGGCGACGACGGCAAGTTCGTGGTCGGACGTCGGCTGTGGAAGCTGGGTATGTTGGCCGCGGATCAATCCGACCTGCGCGAGATCGCGTCGCCGTTCCTGCACGATCTCTACGGAGCCACGCTCGCCACGGTGCATCTGGCCATTCGTGACGACGACGAGGTGCTCTACCTCGACAGGTTGGCCGGACACGCGTCGGTGCCCGCGATCAGCCGGGTCGGAGCCCGTCTGCCGTTGTACGCGACCGGAGTCGGAAAGGTGTTGCTGGCCTACGCTCCGCGCGAGGTGCACGACCGAGTGCTCGGGAACTTGGCCCGCATCACCCCGTACACGGTGACTCACCCGGGAAAGTTGGACAGTGAACTACGCCGAGTGCATCGCGAGGGGTATGCGCAGACGGTCGAGGAGATGACACTGGGAGCGTGTTCGGTGGCCGTACCCGTCCGCGGCGAGAGCGAGACGGTGGTGGCGGCACTGGGAATCGTGGTTCCGAGCATCGGTCGAGATCGCGCCAGACTGGTTGCAGCTCTGCAGGTTGCGGCCCGAGGAATCGAGCGAACCCTACGGGGGTGAACGCGGGCTTTCACTGAGTGGAAACTACCTCTTGTCCGGAGGTCGCATGCGCGGTGTACTCGATGCATGCGTACACAGGTCGCCATCATCGGTGCAGGGCCCGCGGGTCTGCTGCTGTCCCACCTGCTCGGGGAGCAGGGAATCGACTCCGTTCTGATCGAGTCGCGCACGCAGCAGTACGTGCTCTCGCGAATCCGCGCAGGCATCCTCGAACATTCGACGGTTCGGCTGCTCGACGACCACGGCTTGGGCGAGCGGTTGCATCGCGAAGGCCACGAGCACCGCGGAATCTATCTGCAGTGGCCGGAAGAGCGACACCACATCGACTTTCGCGATCTGGTGGACCGGAGCGTGTGGGTGTACGGGCAGACCGAGGTGACGAAGGATCTCGTTGCGGCCCGAGAGAAAGCCGGTCAGCAGATCTACTACGACGTCTCCGACGCCGCGTTGCACGACGTGGAGTCCGACGCCCCGTACGTCACGTTCACCGACGCGTCGGGAACATCGATGCGGATCGACGCCGACGTCATCGCCGGGTGCGACGGTTCCTTCGGTCCGAGCCGCGCGGCGATGCCGGATTCGGTGCGTAACACTTGGGAGCGAACGTACCCCTACTCCTGGCTCGGGGTGCTCGCCGACGTGGCACCGTCGACGGACGAGCTGATCTACGCCTGGCATCAGGATGGATTCGCGATGCACTCGATGCGATCGTCGACGGTCAGCCGGCTGTATCTACAGGTTCCGAACGGCACCGACATCGCCACCTGGTCCGACGAGCGGATCTGGGATGCGTTGGCACGCAGGCTCGGTCATGGTCAGGACGGCTGGGAGCTGACACCGGGACCGATCACCGAGAAGAGCGTGCTGCCGATGCGCAGCTACGTGCAGACGCCGATGCGACACGGCAGACTCTTTCTGGCCGGCGACGCCGCGCACATCGTGCCGCCGACCGGAGCGAAGGGCCTCAACCTCGCGGTCGCCGACGTGGCCCTGTTGGCCCCGGCGCTGACATCGTTGCTGGGCAAGAACGACTCCCGTGCCGCCGATGCCTACAGTGACGACGCACTCCGACGCGTCTGGCGCTGCACGCACTTCTCGTGGTGGATGACGACGATGCTGCACACCGGCGACGACCCGTTCGACGCGCAGTTGCAGCTCTCCCAGTTGCGTTGGGTGGCCTCCAGCGAGGCAGGAGCAACGGGACTGGCGGAGAACTATGCGGGACTGCCCATCGGATTCTGAGCGGGTGGACTGTCGAACTCGAAGTTATGGACAGAATTCGGCCGGAATCCATCCATAACTTCGAGTTCGGCGGCGATCGCTGCGGCCGACCCCTCGTTCGTTACCCTTGCGGAACAGCGAGAGAAACAGGGTAATTCACAGTGTCTGATATCGACGCGACCTCGGCGCGCACGACCACCGCGGTACGGGCCACCTACATCGCGTTCATCGGAGCCGGCTTCGCCTTCGCCAGTTGGGCATCGCGCATTCCGCAGGTGAGGGACCGGCTCGAGCTCACGTCGTCCCAACTCGGCATCGTGCTGCTGGCCATCGCCGTCGGGTCGTTGCTCGCCCTGCCGCTGTCCGGCATCATCATCAACCGCTTCGGGTCTCGGCTCACGGTGACTGTGATGTCTGTCGTCCTCGCGGCCGGTCTGACCATCATCTCCACCGGCTATCTCGTCGGTGTGGTGCCGTTGCTTCTCGGGCTGTTCGTGCTCGGATTCGCCAACGGCGCATGGGATGTGGCCATGAACGTCCATGGCGCAGTGGCCGAACGGCGGCTCGGGCGATCGATCATGCCGCGCTTTCACGCGGGTTTCAGCGCGGGCACCGTGGTGGGAGCCCTGATCGGAACACTGATGGTGGTGCTGAACGTCTCGGTGACGGTGCATCTGCTGGCGGTCGCAGCCGCGATCGTCGGAGCCATCCCGTGGGGAGTCCGTAACTTTCTGAACGAGTCCGACGCCGAACCCGAACAGCCCGCCCCCGACACCTCGCGGCCACATGCCCTCGCTCGGTGGAAGGAGCCGCGCACCCTGTTGATCGGTGTCGTGGCCTTGTCGTTCGCGTTTGCCGAGGGCAGCGGAAACGATTGGCTCAACATCGCATTGATCGACGGATACGGTGCATCGGCCGTCGCAGGGACCCTGGCGTTCACCACGTTCCTGGTCGCCATGACCGCGGTGCGGTGGTTCGGCAACGGTCTGCTGGATCGGTACGGTCGCGTCGTCGTACTGCGAGGTCTCGCGGGAGTCTCGGTGGTCGGCGTGCTGTTGTTCGTGCTCAGTCCGATTGTGCCGCTTGCGTTTCTGGGCGCGTTTCTGTGGGGATCGGGCGTCTCCCTCGGCTTCCCGGTTGCCATGAGTGCGGCGGCCGACGAGCCGGCAGCTGCCGCCGCTCGCGTCAGTGTGGTCGCCTCCATCGGATACTTCGCCTTTCTCGGCGGTCCGCCCCTCATCGGCTTCCTCGGCGGGCACGGTGACGTACTTCGAGCGTTGCTCGTGGTCGCTGCGCTCCTGGCGTGTTCGTTGATCGTGATGGGGGCATTGCGGCCCCTTGCAGGGTCGAACTCGCGGCATTGATTCCGCTCCGAGGCCGACATGGCCTCGGATACTGTGGCCGGTATGCGCATCGACGAGTATCGCCAGTACGACGGCCTCGGTCTGGCCGGTCTCGTGGCCGCAGGAGATGTGACACCGCGCGAACTGCTCGATTGCGCACTGGCGCAGGTCGAATCGATCGATCCGCGGATCAATTCCGTGGTTCGGGTGATGCGGGAGCAAGCCGACGACCAGCTGACGCGACCGTTGCAGGGCCCCTTCGCCGGCGTGCCGTTCCTGATCAAGGACCTCTCGCAGGACTACGCAGGCCTGCCCACATCGAGTGGATCGCGTGCGTTGACGAACCTGCCGATGCCCGAGCATTCCACGGTGGTGCAGCGCTGGCTCGATGCGGGCCTGGTGATCTTCGGTAAGACCAACACTCCGGAATTCGGGGCGAAGGGAATCACCGAACCGGCGGTGCACGGCGCGACTCGAAATCCATGGGATCGCAGCAGAACTCCCGGTGGATCGTCGGGTGGATCGGCCGCTGCGGTGGCGTCCGGCATCGTCCCGGTGGCGGGAGCCAACGACGGCGGCGGTTCCATCCGGATTCCGGCGTCGTGCTGCGGTCTGGTCGGACTCAAGCCGGGACGCGGACTGGTGCCGTCGGGCCCCACGTTCGGTGAACCCATGCACGGGGCAGCAGTGCAGGGCGTCGTGTCGCGGTCGGTGCGCGATACCGCCGCGATGTTCGACGTGCTGGCGGGCGGTGAGGCGACGTCCGGCTATCTGCCCGCGCGTCCGGACGGAACGTTCCTGTCCCGAGTGGGCAAGGACCCCAAGCCTTTACGCATCGGAATGTATGCCGTGACATCGGTCAATCCGTCGCCCCACCCGCAGGCCGTCGCCGCGATGGAGTCCGCTGCGAAGGCACTCACCGATCTCGGCCACACCGTCGAACTTCTCGACGCCCCACCGTACGACGACGCGAATCTCAACCGCGAATTCCTGCTGGCCTGGTTCACCTACCTGGCGTGGGAGATGGACGAGGTGAAACGCAGAACCGGTTGCGGCGACGACAGATTCGAGCGTGACACCCGCATCATGGCGGCGCTGGGCAGATCCGCCAGTGGTGTCGACTACCTCGAAGCAGTGGAAGGTCGCCATGTGCACGTGCGTGCGCTGGCCACCTTTTTCGAGACCTACGACCTGCTGCTCACGCCCACTCTCGCGGAGCTCCCCCCGAAGATCGGTGCCTTCGATCTGGCGAAGCCGTTGGAGCTGGCATCGGAGTTGTTGCTGCGCAGCCGAACTGCAGGAATCCTGCGCTACACCGGCATCGTGGATCAGATGATCGACGACAACATCTCGTGGATTCCCTACACGCAGCTGGGAAACGTCACCGGGCGTCCGGCGCTGTCGGTTCCCGTGCACTGGACCCTCGAGGGTCTTCCGATGGGCGCGCACTTCACCGCACCCCTCGGCGGCGAGGCATTGCTCGTCCAACTGGCCGGTCAGTTGGAGCGAGCCGTGCCGTGGGCCCACCGCTACGCCGATATCGGTTAGCGGGTCACTCCGAGCAGAGCCTTTCCGACGATGCCCGACGGGCGTTGCCGCACATGGCCGTCGACGATATCGACGACTCCGCCTGCCCACTCGGGATCGGTGTCGGCGGCAGCCTGGGGATCGGCGTGGGCATCGGTGCCCTCCTCGGCGGTGACGGTGATCGAACGCTCGAGGGCCTCTCGGACGCTCATCAGCGACGTATCGGGCTCGGCGAACACCTCTGTTGCTGCGTTCCCGCGGCGCACCACCATGTCGTGGGTGAGGCTGTCGACCAACGAGATCACCGTGCCGGCAGGCATGGCGGTGATCTTGGCGACGGCACGCCCCACCAGACCGGTCGGCAACAGCGGTACCGGAATCTGTATGCGACGCAGACCGGCGACGCTGCCGTACGCCTGCAGTAGTTCGGGGTAGCTCATCGTCTCGGTTCCGCCGATGTCGAACGTTCCCGGGCGTGCGGTGTCGCCGAGAGCGCGGGCGATGATGGCGACCACGTCGACGACGGCGATGGGCTGGACCTGCCTGCGCATCCACGTCGGGATGGGCGTGAGCGGCAGGCGCTCGGTCATCCGTCGCACCAACTCGAACGACGTCGATCCGGAACCGAGAATGATCGCCGCCCGCAGCGCGGTGGCATCGACGGAACTGTCGAGGAACGTCTCCTCTACCTGCAGGCGAGAGCGCAGGTGATCCGAGAGCGGCGTGCCGTCGTCGGGAATGAGTCCGGAGAGGTAGACGATCCGGCGCACACCGTTGCGCTCGGCCGCGGCGGCCATGGCCTGCGCGGCATGCCGATCCTTCTCGACGAAGTCGCCCTCGTCCATCGAATGCACGAGGTACACGACCGCGTCGACATTCTCGGTCGCGATGTCGAAGGTCTCGTGCTCGTCGAGGTCGAAGTGCACGGCGGTGACGTGAGCGCCCCAGGCGAAGCGCGATTTCTTGCTCGGATTGCGCATCGCAGCGTGCACGTCGTGACCCTGTTCGAGCAGGACCGGGATCAGCCGAGACCCGATGTATCCGGTTGCGCCGGTGACCAGCACTCGCATGACTTTCTCGTTTCTGTAGACACAGGCCATACCCCGTCGGAGCAGTCTCACTCCCCGGTGTCGGAAGCAGATGGCAGACTGTGCGGGTGAGTGCGCGTATCAGGAACAACGTCAGGGTCGTGGGGGCTGTCGACGGGCCCGTGGTGATGCTGGCTCACGGTTTCGGTTGCGACCAGACGCTGTGGCGTTCGGTGACCGATATCCTGGCTCCGAATTTCTCGGTCGTGCTCTTCGATCACGTCGGGTCGGGAGCCTCGGACCCCGCGGCGTGGGATGCCGACAAGTACGCGCCGCTGGAGGCCTACGTCCGCGACATCGTCGACATCGCCGAGGAACTCGATCTGCACGATGTGACGTTCGTGGGGCATTCGGTGGCGTCGATGATGGGTGTTCTCGCGGTCCAGGCGGCTCCCGAGCGATTCTCCAAACTCTTTCTCCTGACGCCGTCCCCCCGATACATCGACGACGGTGACTACCGGGGTGGCTTCAGCCGCGAGGACATCGACGAGTTGCTCGAGTCGTTGGACAGCAACTATCTCGGGTGGTCCGCGTCGATGGCACCGATCGTGGTGAACGCACCGGATCGGCCGGATCTCGAGAACATGTGGACCGCGAGCTTTTGCCGAACCGATCCCGAGTGCGCACGGGTGTTCGCCCGTACCACCTTCCTGTCCGACAATCGCGCCGATCTGGCCGGGGTCGCCCTGCCCACGATGATCGTCGACTGTGCTCGGGATTCGCTGGCACCGCCTCAGGTCGGTAGATACGTCCACGAACACATCGCAGGCAGCACCCTGCAGACCCTCGACGCCAGCGGGCACTGCCCGCACGTCACCCAGCCCGAACAGACCGCCGAGGCGATTGCGACCTTCGTGAGATCGTCGTGATCCACGAACTCGACATCGAGGACCTGTACGAGAACGCGCCGTGCGGCTACCTCTCGGTGCTGCCGGACATGCGGATCGTGAGACTGAACTCGACGCTGGCGAACTGGCTGGGATTCGAGGTCGACGCCTTGATCGGTACCGACTTCACCCAACTCCTCACCGCTGGTGGCCGGATTCACTACGAGACCCATTTCGGTCCGATTCTGCGGATGTACGGCCAGCTCGACGGCATCGCGATCGATTTCGTGACGTCCGATCGGCGACGGCTGCCCGTGTTCATGACCGCGAACGTCAAGACCGACGAGACGGGTGCGCCGGTACTGATTCGCATCACCGCGCTCGACGCCAGGGACCGTCGCACCTACGAACGCGAGTTGCTCGAGTCCCGAACTCGAGCGGAGCTGCTGGCGAAGACCCTGCAGCGGTCGTTGCTGCCGCCTGCCCTGCTGCCGCCGTCGGGAATGACCGCTGCCGCGCACTATCACGCGGCATCGAGCGACGAGGTGGGTGGAGACTTCTACGATCTGTTCCCGCTGTCGGACGACCGGTGGGGATTCTTCCTCGGCGACGTGTGCGGCAAGGGTGCGTCGGCCGCAGCCGTGACGTCGTTGACGCGGTACACCCTGCGCGCGGCCGCGGTGTACGACCACGATCCGGTCGCTGTTCTGCACAACCTGGACTCGGTTCTGCGGCAGGAGTTCCGCGAGAACGATGCGCAGTTCTGCACCGCGGTGTTCGGAGTGCTCAGTCGCTCGGACGGAGGATTCGAGGTGTCGATGGCCAGCGGCGGTCACCCACCTCCGCTGGTGATGCGGGCCGACGGCAGCGCGCACTACGTACACATGACGGGTGGGCAACTCGTCGGAATTCTGCGTGCCGCCCGCTTCGTGCCTGCCACCGTGACGTTGAGCGCAGGCGACACCCTGATGCTCTACACCGACGGCTTGACCGAGGCCCGGGTGGGCACGGGTCGATACGACGACGAGGGCGCGCTGCTCGAGTTCGCGACAGCCCACGCCCCGGCGACGGCAGCGATCATCGTCGAGGATCTGCGAGTCCTACTGAACAGCTTCGGCGACGGATTGGCCGACGATGCAGCAGTGATGGCGCTGGGGGTGTCGTCAGTCGAGAGCGGCGAGGGCTGACGCCAGATCTGCGTGCAGCGCGAATTCCTGATCGAGACCCATCAGTTTGATCGGGCGGCTGGTGGTCGGCCCATCGGCGACGACCGAGAAGGCGACGCTGTCCCCGTGGTTCTTCTGCGTCGATGCCAGCACCGTCATGGCAGCCGAGGCCAAGAACGAGACCTTGCTCAGATCGATGATCAACGCGGCAGGCGTGGTGGAAATCTGGGCGTCGATCGCGCTCGACAACGCGGGGGCCGTGGTGACGTCGAGTTCACCGGCGACAGCGATGACGGCCGCGCGGCCGTCGTTGCTGGACTGGATGGAGAATCCGGCGGTGTTCGTATCGGCTGACATCTGCACTCCTGAATCGTTACCCGCCGCGCTCGTCGACGGGGCATGCGGACCATTCAATCAGTTGGTCCTACTCGAACGTGACCTGCGTTCCTCTGAGCGCGGGAGCGCCGACCGTCGTGGTCCAGGACGGCACCGCGGCGGGGTCGATTCCGGTGGCCCCGCCGTAGACGACGGCCAGGGTCTGCTGCTCGGTCACCGAATTCGCATACGAGGCGGGCACGGGGGAGAGCTGCGGTGCAGGCAGCGTCGGAATGTCCTGGTCACCGGGGTTTCGAGTCGGCACCTGGTACGAGCCGTCGTTCGCGGAGCCGCCCGGATACTGCGGGAAGTACTCGCCGGTCGAACGCTCGATGGGAGTAGGGCAGGTCGGGCCGCGGTTCTGCTCGAACAGTCTCGGCTCGTCCTGGTTCGGTAGGTACCGACCCTTCGGGTTGACGAACGGCATCGAGACGTTGATGCCGGGGTACTCGTCCCCGACGCCGGTGACGATCCGTCCACGCCTGGCCCCCTCGGCGAACTGGGCGACGGTGCAACCGAGCGCGGGCGAGAATTCGGCGAGGACTTCGACGGCCTCTCGCGAGTTCGCGGCCAATCCGATGACGTTCGCGGAGTTGGCGTCGAGGAAATCGGCGGTGGTGGACGAGGCCGAGGTCACCGAGGCGTACAGCGATTCGAGGGCCGGGCGCTTCTCGACGACGGTATTGCCGGTGGTCCGTAGGTTGTCCAGTGCGTTGATCAGCTCGGGAGCGGCATCGGCGTAGGTCTGCGAGAAATCGGCGAGCCCGCGCAGGTCCTCCTGGATTGCGGGCAACTCCGTGTTGAGCTCGGCAAAAATGTTCTCGAGTCTGTCGATCGTGAGACCGAGCTGCTCACCACGCCCGCTCAGTCCCTGAGCCAACGCACCGAGGGTGTTCGACAGGTCCTCCGGCGGCACCGCCTGGAGCAGCGGCAACAGGCCGTCGAGTACCTGCCCGACCTCGACGGCGTTACCGCTGCGATCCTGCTTCAGCACGGTGCCCTCGGTGATCGCTGACGCCGGCTTGCCCTCGGGCAGGACCAGTGCGACGTACCGCTCCCCGAACAACGTCTTCGGCAGCAGTCGCGCAGTGGCGTTCGACGGAATCATCTCGGCCATGTCCGGCTCGATGGCCAACTCCGAGGTGACGACGCCATCGGCCGTTGTCGCCGAGCGGACTTCGCCGACGATCATGCCGCGAACCTTCACATCCGCATTGCGGGGAAGCGCGTTGCCGACGCTGTCGGTCTCGAGCGACACCGTCACCACGTCCTCGAACGTCTTGTTGTACGAGGTGACGCTCCACCCGACGAACATGACGATGAGGAGGACAAGGGCGATTCCGAGGAGTCGGTTCTGGACCGGCGAGGGGGAGCCGGTCATGCGACCGTGGAGACGACAACAGCAGCCATGTCGCGAACCTTAGTGGTACACAACGTCACACTTACTACCGAAGATCGGTTTGTGAGATGGACCTAGCACTTCGGCAGAAATGTGATGGGCACCACTATCCTCAGTCGGCAACCAAGTGGGTCGAATGGGAACCAGCCGCCCTGTCCGCGTTCTCGCTGCCGGCCGATGACGTATGTCCCCGGCGCGATTCCGGTGGCTCCGTGTTCGGGATGAATGAGGTATGCCGTCTGCGAGTTGGTCAGGATGCCCAGGGCCAGACCTCGGACGTCGTGCACGGGACTGGCCCACGAGCAGACGCCACCGTCGGCCACCAGGCTGTGGGGGTTACCGCCTGCGGCGCTGCGCAGTAGTTCGATTCCCGTCAACGGCACCTTCTCGCGTCGCGTCTGGCCGGTGGGGACGACTATGCCGTCGAGCAGTACGTACGGAACGACGATCAGATCGCCTTGAGCTTGCAGGCCGTCGATGACGGGCACGGAGATCTCCTTGTCGAGATAGTCGAATACGTCGAGGCCGGTGAGGTCGGTCAGTGCGGACAGTGTGATGTTCGAGTTCATGTGAGTCACCTTGGGTGTTGTCGGGGTGTGTGTAGCCGGCATGTGGTGTCGCGGTGAGGTGTCAGGTTCTGCGGAGTAGCCGGCCGTAGTCGGCTCCGGCCAGGCCGTAGGTCCAGCCCGCGGCGTCGACCGCGGACGAGAACGCGCCGGGGACGCGAAGTCCGTAGCGTCGGCGCTCGCCGTCGCGTTCACGAGAGCCGTTGACGGCGAGAAGGATTCGACCCTCGCTGCCCCAGCCCGCCGGGGTGGCGAACAGTTGCAGGGTGCAACCGGGATTGCCCGGATCGGCGTCGGTGTCGACCAGTCGCAAACCGGCTCGGTCGAGATAGTTGTCCCAACCGATTCGTTCGATGGCGCTCCGTCGGATCTCGACGTTGCGTTCGACGGTGATGCGCTCGACCGTCGGATCGTGGATCACCCACTTGGGAACCACGGTCCCGTTCAGGACATGGACACCGCTGCCGTCACCGAACTCGACTGCTGGAGAAGACGAATTGTGCAGGCGCACTTCACCGTGCACCGGATTGGGAACCGGCTCGGTGTGCACTGCTGTGGGGCGTTCGGACATCACTGCGACGTCGTCGAACGCCCACCACCATCCCGTCGATTCGACGAGGGCCGATTGAATGTCGAGAAGCTCGTTGTCCTCGCGCTCGAACGCGGCGAGGTGAAAGGTGCGATAGATGTCGTAGTAGGCGACGCGATGCGCTTCCTGCTGGCCGTACCAGGTGATACTGCCGAACGACTGCGGAGCGAGGCTTCTCGTCGCCGAAGCGACACCGTCGAACAGACTGGTGCGCAACGAATCCCACACTGTCCGGCGAATGATGGGATCGGGACTGATGCCGGCTCGGGCCGCGTCCTCCGGTGAACGTGTTGCAACGGTCATCCGCGCTTCTCGATCGCTCGGCATGTTCGGATTCTGGTGGAAGTACCACCGCGGCCATTCGATTCTTCGCTTGTCGATTCGCTCGTCCATTCGTCGACGCGAATTCGACAGCAACGATGCGATGCGTGCAGGTGACTTCTCGTCTTTTGCTGCGGTCGTGGGGATTTCGCTCACCAATTGCTCTGCCGTGACGAAGGACGCGGCGGCAGCGGGGGACGGTACCCACACGAACTCGGGCGCGTCGAAACCGGCTCTTCGATACAACTGTGCCACGGCTGATTCCGCCGTGGTTCTATCGGAGGGGCCGGCCTTCAGGCCGTAGCGGAGCCATCGATCGCGCTTCGCGCAGACCGCACTGATGCTCTCGGCGTAGTCATCGGGATTGTCACTGAATGTGCCGCGACGGGGAAATGTCGACGGCATCGGCACGGCGCTCACGTGAGGGAGGCGGTGTCCGCCTTTCCGGTTGTCATGAAGAAAAGAGTGACACGAGAATCGGATGAGCGCAAGAGGGCACCCATGTGCACGAAACTTCGACCCCTGCTACGAAGTTCCGCTCACGTAGGTCAGCCGCGTGAGCGAAGGATCAACTGGGCCGCGCTGATGTCGTCGATGACGAGGTCGGTGATCAATCCGCCGCGCAGCGCTGCGGTGAGGGCATCGAGTTTGGACGCTCCGGCGACGATGCAGACTCGGCGCGGAACCACCTTGAGCCGATCCAGGCTCGGTCCACTCGATCTGTCGTTCAAAGCAATTCGGTCGTGGCTGCCATCGGAGCGCAGGAACACGGTGGCGATGTCGCCCACGACACCGTCCCGTTGGAGCTCGGCTCGATCCTCGCGCTCGAGGTAGCCGGAGCTGTAGACGTGACTCGGAACGGCACCGCTCATGACGCCGATGCTGAACACGGCGAGGTTCATCCGATCCTGTAGTTCGAGTACTCGCTTGATGCTGCGTTCGCGCCACAGGTGTCGGCGGGTTTCGGGGTAGTCGAAGAAGGCGGGCACCGGAAATCCCTGCGCGACAGCACCGTAGGCGTCGGCAAAGGTTCGGACGATGTCGGTGGCGTAGGAGACTCCGGTGGTTCGGGTGTTCGCTGCGCCGTTGAGCTGCACGACGGTGGAGTTGTGGGTTCGTTTGGGTGCGAGCTTGCGGCTGACGGCGCTGACGGTGGTTCCCCAGGCGACGCCCATCACCATGTCGGATTCGAAGAACGATGTCAGCAATCGGCCCGCGAAGGTGGCGACGCGATCGAGGCGCTGCAATTCGTCGACGGTTTCCGACACGGGGACGACATGTGCACGAATGTCGTACAGATCGGCGAATGCACGCTCGATTCGCGGTGCTTGACCGAGCGGGGTGGAGATCTTGATTTCCACCAGTCCCGATGCCCGCGCGAACGTGATGAGTCGTGAGACCGTCGAGCGAGATACGCCCAGCTCACGGCCGATCGCCGCCATCGTCATGTCCTGGAAGTAGTACAGGCGCGCTGCCTGGGTGGCATGGCCGGTCCGCAGATCCGATTCGGGCGCAATGCGTGGGTCCGTCACCGTCGCAGTGTACGACCGATTTGCACATATGTGCATCAGCTGTGCAACGCAGTGCAGGCCGTCTACCGTGGCAAACAGCACGCAATGTGGCGTGCATCACCAACTTTGCGGAGGCTACACAATGGCTCGTAAGGAACCGGAATGGGGACTGCCGGCGCACATGGCTGCCGAGTTCGCCGGAACCATGATTCTCATTCTGTTCGGCGCCGGCGTCGTCGCGCAGGTGGTCTCGGGCGGTGAATCGGGAAGTCTCGGAGACCACGACTCGATCGCCTGGGCATGGGGCCTGGGGGTGATGTTCGGCATCTACGTCGCCGGTCGAATCACCGGCGCGCACCTCAACCCCGCGGTCACGATCACGTTCGCACTCTTCCGCGGATTCAGCTGGAAGATGGTTGCGCCCTACATCCTCGCGCAGACCGCAGGTGCCTTCGTGGCCGCGCTGCTGGTGCGCTGGAACTACAACGACATGATCAATGCAGTCGACCCCGGGCACACCACCGCCACCCAGACGATCTTCTCGACGCTTCCCGGCAACGGAACGTTGCCCGTCAGCGTCTCCTCGGCACTGATCGACCAGATCATCGGCACCGCGATCCTGCTGTTCCTCATTGTGGCAGTGACCGATTCGCTCGGCACCGCGCCGATGGCCAACATGGCTCCACTGATCGTCGGCCTCATCGTGGTCGCCATCGGCTTCGCATGGGCCACCAACGCCGGATACGCGATCAATCCGGCCCGAGATTTCGGACCTCGCCTGGCGTCGTACATCACCGGATACGGTGGAGCCTGGCGAGATCAATACGGCGGCCTGTACTTCTGGGTCCCGATCGTCGGACCTCTCGTAGGCGGACCGATAGGAGTGTTGTTGTACGACCTGCTCATCGGTAGGAACCTGCGCAAAGACGAAGGTTCGACGCCCGAGCCGCCATCACGACTCCCAGCAGACACCCAGACCACAGGAGAGAAGCCATGACCGAGTTCGCAGGAAAGTACGTCGCCGCGATCGATCAGGGAACCACGTCCTCACGCTGCATGATCTTCGATCACGCCGGTACCGTCGTCGCGGTCGATCAGAAGGAACACAAGCAGATCTTCCCGCAGGCCGGCTGGGTCGAGCACGACGCGTCGGAGATCTGGGACAACGTGCGCGCCGTCGCGGCCGGTGCCATGGCCGCTGCCGATCTGACGCGCGAGGACATCGCCGCAGTCGGCATCACCAACCAGCGTGAGACGGCGCTGGTGTGGGAGCGCGCGACGGGCAAGCCGATCTACAACGCCATCGTCTGGCAGGACACCCGAACCGATCGGATCGCCACCGCACTGGGTGGGGGCGACGCCAACAAGTACACCGCGAAGACCGGGCTGCCCCTGGCGACCTACTTCTCCGGACCCAAGGTCAAGTGGATCCTCGACAACGTCGACGGAGCACGCGCCAAAGCCGAAGCGGGAGAACTGTGTTTCGGCAACATGGACACGTGGGTGCTGTGGAACATGACCGGCGGAACCGACGGTGGGCTGCACTACACCGATCCGACCAACGCCTCGCGTACCCTGCTCATGGATCTCGACACGTTGCAGTGGGACGAGCAGATCTGTGCGGACATGGACATCCCGATGTCGATGTTGCCCGAGATTCGCTCGAGCTCCGAGGTGTACGGCACCGGCCGTGAGCGCGGTCCGTTCCGCGGGGTACCGATTTCCGGCATCCTGGGCGACCAGCAGGCAGCCACCTTCGGGCAGGCCTGCCTGTCTCCCGGCGAGGCCAAGAACACCTACGGCACAGGCAATTTCGTGCTCCTCAACACCGGCACCGAAAAGGTCATGAGCAAGAACGGCCTGCTGACCACGGTCTGCTACAAGATCGGCGACCAGCCGACGGTGTACGCGCTCGAGGGTTCCATCGCCGTGACGGGTTCGCTGGTGCAGTGGCTGCGCGACAACCTGGGCATGATCTCCTCGGCCGCCGACATCGAGACGGACGCACGGTCGGTGGACGACAACGGCGGTGCCTACTTCGTCCCCGCGTTCTCCGGTCTCTTCGCCCCGCACTGGCGGTCGGACGCCCGCGGTGCCATCGTGGGACTGACACGATTCGTCAACAAGGGACACCTGGCCCGCGCCGTCCTCGAGGCCACCGCGTATCAGACGCGTGAGGTGATCGAGGCCATGAACGCAGACTCCGGCGTCGATCTGGAGGTACTCAAGGTCGACGGCGGCATGGTGGTCAACGAGCTGCTGATGCAGTTCCAGTCCGACATTCTGAACGTCGACGTGGTTCGGCCCGTCGTGGCCGAAACCACCGCTCTCGGAGCGGCATACGCGGCCGGCCTCGCCGTCGGGTACTGGGAGAGCGAGGACGACATCCGTCAGAACTGGGCCGAGGACAAGACATGGACGCCGTCCATGGACGAGGACCAGCGGGCGAAGCTCTACGCCGGCTGGAAGAAGGCAGTAACACGTACTCTCGATTGGGTTGATGAAGAATGAGTTCCACCACAACGGCTTTGAGCCCGCAGTCGCGCGCCGACGCGCTGGCGAGGATGGAAGCCGAAGAGCTCGACATCCTGGTGATCGGCGGCGGCGTCGTCGGCGCGGGCACCGCACTCGACGCCGTCACACGCGGCCTGAAGGTTGGTCTGCTCGAAGCGCGTGACTACGCGGCCGGCACGTCCAGCCGCTCGAGCAAGCTCTTCCACGGCGGTCTGCGCTACCTCGAGCAGTTCAACTTCGCGTTGGTGTTCGAGGCGCTCAAGGAGCGTTCGCTGGTACTGAACAAGCTCTGCCCGCATCTCGCTCGTCCGGTGCCGTTCATCTATCCGCTGGAGAAGGTGATCGACCGCCCGTACGTCGGGCTCGGCATCGGCGTGTACGACGTCATGGGTGCCGGACGCGGCGTGCCGAGTCATCACAAGCACCTCGGCAAGAAGAAGACACTCGAGTCCTTCCCGTCCGGCAAGCGCTCGGCCATCCGCGGTGCGGTGAAGTTCTACGAGGGTCAGGTCGACGATGCGCGGCACACGATGATGCTCGCCCGTACGGCGGCCGCCTACGGTGCGTTGTGCGCCAACAGCACTCGCGTCACGGGCTTCCTGAGGGAGGACGACAAGGTCGTCGGCGTCGTGGCGAGCGACCTCGAAACGGGCCGCTCCTTCGAGGTACGGGCCAAGCAGGTCATCAATGCTGCCGGTGTCTGGACCGACGAGGTGCAGCAGATGGTCGGTGGGCGTGGACAATTCCAGGTTCGCGCGTCCAAGGGTGTGCACCTGGTGGTGCCGCGCAATCGCATCAACAGTGCCACGGGCATCATCACGCGAACCGAGAAGAGTCTGCTGTTCGTCATCCCGTGGGGAAGTCATTGGATCATCGGTACGACCGATACCGACTGGAAGCTCGATCTGGCTCACCCGGCCGCGAGCCAGAGCGACATCGACTACATCCTGGGCCACGTGAACAAGCTGCTCGCCGATCCGTTGGACCGCACCGACGTCGTCGGTGTGTACGCGGGACTGCGACCGTTGCTGTTCGGTGAATCCGATTCCACCAGCACGCTCTCGCGTGAGCACGCGGTGTCCAGTCCGGTGCGCGGATTGACGGTGATCGCGGGTGGCAAGTACACCACCTATCGTGTGATGGCCAAGGACGCAGTCGATTCCGCAGTGCACGGGCTCGAGCGGACGGTACCGAAGTGCGTCACCGAGGACATTCCGCTCGTCGGTGCCGATGGCTACCTCGGGGCGTTCAACTCCCGTGCCCTGACGGCCGAGCGCACCGGTATGCGTGTCTCACGCGTCGAGCATCTGCTGGGTCGGTACGGCACTCTGATGGGTGAGTTGTTGGACTTGATCGACGGCAATCCCGAGCTCGGCGAGCCTCTCGAGAGTGCGCCGGAGTACCTGAAGGCCGAGGCCGTGTATGCCGCGAGTCACGAAGGCGCGCGGCACCTCGAAGATATTCTGACGCGTCGTACCCGCATCTCCATCGAGGTTCCCGATCGTGGTGAAGCGGCGGCCGACGAGGTGGCCCGGTTGGTGGCACCCATCCTGGGATGGGACGACCAGCACGTTGCCGAAGAGATCGAGCACTATCGGCTTCGGGTTCTGGCAGAACGGGATTCGCAGCAACAGCCCGATGACGACACTGCCGACGCAGCCCGACTCGGCGCACCGGACGTGCGTGCCGGGGTGAGCTGACCTACTCAGTCGAGTGGTTCGGTGAGGTAGCGCCGCAGCGTCGGTCCTACCCACCGAACCAACTGCTCGTGGGTCATCTCGGCCAAAGGAGGTACTGCGAGGATGTAGCGTGCGAACACCAGACCGAGGACCTGGGTTCCCACTAGGGCAGCCCGCTCCGCATACCGATCTGGCGAGACTGCGGCCAGCGCCGGCGCGACCTGGGTGGCGAACACCTGGTGCATGGTCGTTGCCGCCGCGGCATTGGTAGCCGCAGCGCGCATCAGGGCGAGGAACGTTCCGTCTTCCTCCCAGACCTGGAAGAACCTGGGCATCAACACTTCTGCAATGCGCTCCGGTGGGACGTGGGTCAGATCCGGAATGTCGAGTTCGAACGTGGCGGCCTCGGCGAACAACGCTTCCTTGGTTCGGTAGTACCTGACGACCATCGCCGCGTCGACGCCCGCGGTGGCGGCGACGGATCGCATGGTGGTGCGGTCGTAGCCGTCGGCCGCGAATTGGGCGCGGGCTGCGTCGAGAATGCGAGCCCGGGTGGCGGTCGCGGATCGAGCTTGTCGTTCGGTCATCTCCGTAGCCTAAGTCAACGACCGTTGACCACGGTGCTCGGCGGGTCTATCGTCGGAAGTCAACAGTCGTTGACCAAGAATTCGCTGACCCAGGAATTCGCTGACCACAGTGGGAGTGCGTCATGAACCATTCGGACGTGATCGTCGTCGGTGCAGGTCCGGCGGGCTGCATGCTGGCGGGGGAACTCGCGCGTGCCGGCCGCTCGGTGACGGTGCTCGAGAAACACGATGCACCATCACCGCTGTCGCGAGCTTTCGGAGTACATGCCCGCACGCTGGAGATCCTCGACAGTCGTGGTCTGGCCGAGGACCTGCTCTCCACCGGAGCGCACGCGCCGGGACTGAAACTCTGGAACGGACTGTCCCTCGACCTCGGCGCACTACCGTCGCAGTTTCCGTATCTGCTGGTCACGCCACAGACCAACGTGGACTCTCGACTCGAGGAGTACGCGCGGGCGTCCGGTGCGCGGATTCTGCGCGGGGTCGAGGTCACCGGTCTCGACCAGAGTGCCGACGGAGTAGTGGTGCGCGGGACGGTGGCCGACGGCAGCGTGCAGGAGTGGACGGCGTCGTATGCGGCCGGAACCGACGGAGTGCACAGTATCGTCCGCACGTCGATCGGACTCGACTTCCCCGGCAGGGAATTGCTGCGGTCGATCATGCTCGCGGATGTACGGTTGGTCGATCCGCCCAACGGTCTGATCAACATCGGCGCAGGCAAGGACTGCTTTGCGTTCGTCGCGCCGTTCGGCGACGGGTGGTTTCGAGTGATCGCCTGTGACCGTACCGACACCGCAGATGTAGCTGCGTCCGTCGACGAGACGCGGCTTCGTGACGTGGTGCGCCGCGCGATCGGAACCGACTACGGCTGGACCGACGTGCGATGGAGTTCGCGCTTCTCCTGCGACGAGAGGCAAGTCCGGCGCTACCGAGTGGGCCGGGTATTCCTGGCCGGCGATGCGGCGCACGTACATTCGCCTGCCGGGGGACAGGGCATGAACACCGGAATCCAGGACGCGATGAACCTCGGCTGGAAGCTGGCAGCCGTCCTCGGCGGTGCCGACGAGAAGATCCTCGACACCTATCACGACGAGCGGCATCCAGTGGGAAAGCTGGTGTTGCGCAGTAGCGGCGTGACGATTCGCATGTTGTTGCTGCGCTCGGTGGTTTCGCGGACGTTGCGCAACATCGTCTCCGCACGGGTGCTTCGCAGACGACGTGCGGTCGGCAGGATCGCCGGGATGTTTTCCGGTATTTCGATCTCGTACCCTCGCCGACGTGGAGAGCACCCGCTGGTCGGCCGGCGCGCCGTGCAGATACCCCTCACCGACGGCACCGTCACCACGGCACTGCGCGACTCCGCATTTCTGATGATCGGCGAGAACGATTGCGGCCGAACGGACATCCCCCGTCGAGCCGACCGCGGTCCGGCAGTCCTCGTCCGGCCCGATGGATACATCGCATGGGCCGGACGATCGGACTCGAATCGATGGCAGGCTGTTCGAGACCGGTGGACGCCAGAGTGTTCCGCCTCGATCAGCCCTGCAGCAACGTGAACGAGTGCTCTCGGATCAGGATGGACGGGCCGCCGGCCTCGTAGGCCTGATCCGGGTCGCTCGAGATCGTCTGAGTCCAGGTGCCCTTCGGCAGAGTGAATTCCACGGCTCCGGGTGAGGCGTTGACCATCCACGCGAACGAGGCATCACTTTCCCCGGCGCGCATGAGGACCAGAATGCTGTGGGCGTTGCCGTCGGACCAATCCTCGTCGGACAGCTTCTCGCCGTCGGCGCGATAGAAGTCGACGGTGTCCGGGCCGGCTCCCTCCTCGTCGGAATCGCTGTCGTGCCGAAACCAGGTGGGGCGCAGTGCCGGGTGCTCGGTGCGAAGCGCGATGAGGTGCGTGGTGAAGTCGATGAGGTCCTGATCGGCTGTGCTCCAGTCGAACCAGGAGACCTCGTTGTCCTGGCAGTAGGCATTGTTGTTGCCGTTCTGCGTCCGGCCGAGCTCGTCGCCGCCGAGGATCATCGGCACACCGGCCGAGAGCAGCAGCGTCGCAAGGTGATTGCGTTGCTGGCGAGCTCGCAATGCGTTGACACCCTCGTCGTCGGTCGGGCCCTCGGCACCGCAACCCCACGAGCGGTTGTCGGATTCGCCGTCCTGGCTGTCCTCGCCGTTCTCCTCGTTGTGTTTGTCGTCGTAGGAGTTCAGGTCGGCCAACGTGAAGCCGTCGTGTGCGGTGATGAAGTTGACGCTGGCCAACGTGGGTCGACGGGTGCTCTCGTAGACGTCCGGGCTTCCGGTGACACGTTGCGCCAGTGCAGGCAGAGCGCCGCTCTCGCCGCGCCAGAAATCGCGAACGTCGTCGCGGAACTTGCCGTTCCACTCCGACCAGCGCGCCGGGAAGCCGCCCACCTGGTAGCCCTGGGTGTCCCACGGTTCGGCGATGAGCTTGACCGGCGCGAGCGTCGGATCCTGATGCACGAGGCTGAGGAACGCGCTGTGCACGTCGAGGTCCGAGTCCTGACGAGTCAGGGTGCTGGCCAGGTCGAAGCGGAAGCCGTCGACGTGCATCTCGGTCACCCAGTAGCGCAGTGAGTCGAGGATGAGTGCCAGGGCGGCGGGGTGACCGACGTTGAGGCTGTTGCCGGTACCGGTGGTGTCGAAGTACGCGCTCCGGTCGTCGTCGACGAGTCGGTAGTGCGAGCCGTTGTCGATTCCCTTGAGCGAGAGGGTCGGTCCGAGATGGTTGCCCTCGGCGGTGTGGTTGTAGACGACGTCGAGAATGACCTCGATGCCGTTGTCGTGCATGGCTTTGACCAAGGCCTTGAACTCGTCCACCTGGCCGCCGGTGTCGCCGGTGCTGCTGTACTCGTTGTGCGGGGCGAAGAAGCCGATGGAGTTGTAGCCCCAGTAATTGCGACGGCCCTCCTCCAGCAGATGCGAATCCTGAACGAACTGGTGGATCGGCAGCAGTTCCACTGCCGTGACGCCGATTCGTTTCAGATGTGCGATGGCTGCGGGGTGTGCCAGTCCGGCGTAGGTGCCGCGAATGTCCTCGGGCACATCGGGATTGGTGGCGGTGAATCCCTTGACGTGCACCTCGTAGACGACCGTCTTGTCCAACGGTGTGCGCGGTGACTCGTCTCCCGACCAATCGAAGTTCGATTGCACAGCAACGGAATACGGCATGTACGGTGCCGAATCCTCGTCGTTGCGGGTCTCCGGCTCGTCGTGCAGATGCGAGAAGACCGACTCGTTCCAGTCGACCTGACCGGTGATGGCGGTGGCGTACGGGTCGAGGAGCAACTTCGCCGAGTTGTGCCGTAACCCCGACGCGGGGTCCCACGGACCGTCGACGCGCAGACCGTACCGCGCTCCCGGGGTGACGTCGGGAACCAGATCGTGAAAGACGTGGCCGGTGCGCTGCGTCAAAAGCGTTGTACTGCGCTCTGTTCCGTCGTCGTTCAATACGACCACGGAGACCGAGTCCGCTGTTTCGGAGTAGACGGCAAGGTTGGCACCGTCGTTCGACAGACGTGAGACGCCCAAGGGGTACGGGAGACTGAATGAGGAGGGCATGGTCGCGGCAGTACCCCCGTAAGGCTCGAGCGAAACGCCTGCATACCGAGCGTTCGGCTACTATCGACGGCGAGATTGCGGCCGCCGAGCACCAGCGGGCGCAAGTTACGAAGGACGATGCGATGAACTCCCCACGACCCGATGCCGGTTCGGCCCGCCTGGACGAGCTGTTTCCGGGTGACAACGCGACCGACGCCAGGTTTCGGGAACTGGACTGGGCGGCGACCGAGTTGGGGCCGTTGGATCAGTGGCCGCAAGAGTTGATCACCGCGATTCGCACCGTCATGCCGTCGACGATTCCGATGCTGATCTGGTGGGGTCCTCACCTGGTGCAGATCTTCAACCACACGTACACCGACTTCCTCGGCGACAAGTTTCCTGCGGCCGCAGCGCAGCCGGCCAAGGTCTGCTGGGCGGAAATCTGGGACGAGATCGGAGAGTTGGCCCGACAGGTCGTCGACGGCGGCACGGCAGTGCACGGTGCTCGCCAACGGTTCATGATGAACCGGTACGGATTCCTCGAAGAGACGTACTTCACTTTCTCCTACAGCCCGATCCACGGTCCCGGGCGCGCGGTCCTCGGCGTGTTCGTCGCCACGTCGGAGGTCACCCAGCAGGTGCTCGGTGACCGTCGTATGCAGGCGTTGCTGAGCCTGGGGACGCTGACAGGCATCGACACCGACGGTGCCGAGGACATCTGCCGGGCGGCCGTGGGCGCGCTCGCGGCCGAAGCATCGGAGTTTCCGCTCGTCTCCGGTTACCTCCGCGAAGGCATGAATGCGGACGGCCGCGTCGAGTGTGTCGTGACCGGCGGCGACGTCGGCTACGAGCGCTCGACGTGGGAGTGCGCCGATCTCGCCCGGGTCGCCGACGGCGCAGTGGCCGTGGCGACGGTCGGCGTGGACGGCAACGTTCCTCGGGCCGTCGTCGTGCCGTTGACGATGGCAGGCCGTGTGCAGCCGGTCGGTGCGCTGCTGATCGGGGTGAGCAGCCACCGAGTGATCGACGATGCCTTCACCTCGTTCTGTGGCGTCGTGGCCGAACGCGTATCGACTGCGCTGACCGCCTCCCAGGCCTTCGAGATGGAGCGGCAACGCGTCGTGGCGCTGGCCGAGGCCGATGCGGCGAAGACGCGACTGCTCGAAACCGTTGGGCACGAATTCCGAACACCGCTGACCCTTCTCGCCGGTCCGCTGGACTCGGTACGCGAGAGTGCTTCCTCGCAGTTGGGCGAACCCGATCGGCAATCCCTCGACGTGGTCCACCGCGCATCGGTACGACTACGCCGACTCGTCGACGATCTGATGGATGTCGTCAGCGCCGACGCGGGCCGACTCGAGGCCCGTCTCGAACCCACCGATCTCACGGCGGTGACGCGTGACTGCGCGACGCTGTTCGCGACGGTGGCGTCGGACCGCGGTCTCGACCTGGAAGTCGATACGTCCGAGGACGTCGTCGTGCTCAGCGACGGCGAGATGTGGTCGAAGATCGTGTTCAACCTCGTCGCGAACGCCATCAAGTACACCCCCACGGGCCGGGTGTCGGTGCGTCTGAGGGCCGAGACCGACACCGTTCGGCTCGTGATCGCCGATACCGGGCTCGGAATCCCCGAAGACGATCTGTCGCGCATCTTCGATCGATTCCACCGGGTCGAGCACGCGGGAGCGCGCAGTATCGAAGGGTTCGGCATCGGGCTCGCGCTGGTATCGGACCTGCTCACAGCCCTGAACGGGCATGTGGATGTCGACAGCGAGGTGGGCATCGGGAGCACGTTCACCGTGGTCGTGCCCCGGGTGCCGGTCGAGGCTGCGGTGCCCGTCGACCGTCCGGCAACACCGACCGATTCGGTGTCGGCGATCTTCGTGGCCCACGAATCGACGCAGGCGACGCCCGATCGAGCGGACATTCTGCTCGTCGAGGACAACGTCGACATGCGCAACTACCTGCTGAGGCTGCTGACCGAGGAAGGGTGGTCGGTCGCCACCGCAGGCGATATCGAGACCGCACTCGATCTGGCACGGTCGACGCCGCCGGGCATCGTGCTCACCGACGTCATGCTCCCCGGGCGCAGCGGACTGGACCTGGTCGACGAGATCCGCCGCGACACCGGCCTGCAGCGTGTGCCCGTGATACTGCTGACCGCGCGAGCGGGAACGGACTTCGTGCTCGACGGCCTGGGCCGCGGGGCCGACGACTACATCGTCAAACCGTTCCACGATCGAGAACTCGTCGCCCGTGTGCGGGTACACCACGAACTCTCCCGTATGCGCGAACAGATCCTCGCCGAAAGTGACAACCAGGCCTCGACGCTGCGCACTGCCCTCGACACCCGCGGAACGATCGGCCGGGCAGTGGGAATTCTGATGTCGGTCTACCGCATCGACGAAGATGCCGCGTTCACCCAGCTGACCGAACTGTCGCAGAACTCCAACCGAAAGACCCGCGACCTGGCAACCATGATCGTCGACGACTTCACCGCCGGGCTCGACCGAGAGCGTCAGTGATTGCGGCGGTACTTCTCGCGTTCCCGTTCCATTTCGGCCGTCTTCTTCTCGCTCTTCAGACCGGCCGGGAGCCCGTGGATTTCCAGGCGTCGGGCACGGTTCTGATCCATGTACGCCGCCGTGTAGAACAGCGCGAGCAGCAGGCTGAGCAACACCATCGAGGCGCGTAGCCAGATCGCTCCTGGGAACAGGACGAAAAATCCGATGAAGATCGGCAGGAACGGAATCATCGAGCGCAGGATGTGACGCGGCGTCGCTCCCGGACCGACGAGGTCGCGTCGGACCCAGCCCTGGAACTCGTCGGGGAGTTTGCGGCCGAGGACGGCGTAGCCCAGCCATTGGCCGAGGGGCGGACGGGTGCGGGTCGGGCGAGCGTTCACGACAGTGCTCCTGCTGCGATGGCCGCGTCGTTGACGCGGGTGAGGACGCGTCGCAGTTCGTCGAGCTCGGCGAGCGACGCGCCGAGCTTCGCCACGACGGCGGGTGGAATTTTCTCGGCCTTCTTGCGGAGTGCGGCCCCGGCCGGGGTGAGCGCGACGAGCAGAACGCGCTCGTCCTCGACGCTTCGATTGCGGGTGAGCAACCCCATCGACTCCAGACGCTTGAGAAGCGGCGACAGGGTGGGGGAGTCGAGCTGCAGTGCCGATCCGATGGCTTTGACCGACATCGGCGACTCGCCCCACAGTGCCAGCATCACCAGATATTGCGGATGCGTCAGCCCCATCGGCTCGAGCAGGGGCCGATACACCGACAGCACGGCACGGTTGGCGACGGCGAGTGCAAAGCAGACCTGTCGATCGAGTGCGAGTGGATCTTCGGCGGTGGCCACGGTCCCAGGCTACCAGAATTGAGTAGTGCACTAACCATTAGTGGGCGATGCGATATCGAAAGTCGGTACTCGATGCCCGAAAGATGTTGCAAAGAAGGGCAAATGCTCGCGCGGCGAGGTGTTGTCAGAGTCCCGGTCGGTCCGAATCGGGCGGATCGACGTTCGGCATTCCATCCGGTCGGTCGCTGTGCAATGCTCCATGCAATTCGCCATTTCGTTGTGACAAATCCTGCCCTGCTGACACCTCCCGAGAGGATCGCCATGCGTCGTCGACGCATCTTCACCACGTTCGTCGTCGCCGCAGCTCTGTCGGTGTCCTCGGTAGGCGTCGCGACGGCCGATCCCGTCGCGCCGGTCGCGCGGATCGTCGACACGTCCATCGCGTCGCAGACCCTGCGCACGCTGAGCGTGGAATCGCCAGCGATGGGGGCCGTCGTCGAGGTGCAGGTGCTCACCCCGGCAGCACAGTCCGGCTCGCGGCCGACGCTGTACATGCTCAGCGGCATCGGAGAAGAGGACCCCCACAACAGCATGTGG
The DNA here is from genome assembly GCF_002259365.1 of Rhodococcus sp. 14-2496-1d. Lineage (NCBI taxonomy): Bacteria > Bacillati > Actinomycetota > Actinomycetes > Mycobacteriales > Nocardiaceae > Rhodococcus > Rhodococcus sp. 14-2496-1d. The sequence continues at coordinate 161,732 of NZ_NPFV01000016.1, forward strand.
CTCCGCAAGGGCGGCGCGGCCGAATTCTTCGCCGACAAGAACGTCAACGTCGTCCTACCGCTGGCAGGCCCCGGCAGCTTCTACACCGACTGGCAACGGGACGATCCGAAACTCGGCCGATACCAATGGGAGACGTTCCTGACCGAGGAACTCCCCCCGTTGATCGACGCAGCCGTGGATGGCAACGGACGCAACGCGATCGCAGGGCTGTCCATGGGTGCGCAGTCCGCCATGATGCTGGCCGCACGTCACCCCGATCTCTACTCCGGGGTTGCGTCGTACAGTGGTTGTTTCGCCTCCTCGGAGCCGATGGGGCAGGCGAGCATTCGCGCGATCGTCGGAGCGTTCGGCGGTAATGCCGACAACATGTGGGGCGGACCTCTCGATCCTGCCTGGGTGCAACACGATTCGGTGGTCAACGCCGAAAGTCTGCGCGGCACCGACGTGTACGTGTCGGTGGGAACGGGAGCGCCGGGACCGCACGAGAGCTTCGACAGCGCAGCGGCACTGGATGTGGTGGTGGTCGGCGGCCTCATCGAAGTGGGCGCGAACTACTGCACCCATCGACTGGCGGACCGACTCGGCCAGCTGAACATCCCGGCGACATTCGACTTCACCGAGACCGGAACTCATTCGTGGCCGTACTGGGTGGAGCAGCTGCCCAAGAGTTGGCCGACACTGGCCGGGTCGCTCGAGATCTGAGCCGACTCAGCTGCGGCTGATGTCGCGAAAGTCCTTGGGGGTGCAGCCGAAGCGCGCACGAAACGCGCGGCTGAAATGCGCGGGGTCGGTGAATCCCCACGATGCCGCCAACGCGCCGATGGTGGTGCGGGCATTCTGCGGCTCGCACAGTGCCCGTTTGACGCCGTCGAGTCGCTGCATCCAGATCCATTCACTGGCGGTGCACGGCTCACCGGCGAATGCTCGATGCACCGTACTGAGCGACAAGTGCAGCGAGGCAGCCACTTCCGTGACGGTCAGGTCCGGATCACGCAGTCGCGCGGTCATCGCGCGCTTGATCTCGCCGAGTCTCTCCGACGCCGCATACGGGGCGGGCTTCTCGACCCCGGTGAGTCCGACCAGGCCCGCGACCAGAATGTACTCGACGCTCTGCGACACGGCCTCGGCCGACGCGGTACTCATGTCGGCGTCGTCCATGATCGACGAGATCATGCTGACGAGCAGTTTTCCCGCTCCGTGCCGTCCGGACACAGCGCGCGCGGTCAGAGAATTCGTATCCCGGACGAGCGTCCTCAGCGTTGCTCCGGGGAGCATCAGAACGTATTGGGCGAACGGGTCGTCGAAGCGAAGACTGTAGGGCCGGGTGGTGTCGTAGAGCGCGAAGTCTCCCGGTTGCAGGACCGCAGTTCGGTCGTCCTGGACGACGAACCCGGTTCCCGACGTCTGGACACTGACCAGGAAGTAGTCGTCACTGGTTCGGGAGATACCTGCAGGCGTTCGCAGCACGCTCTGAGCTGTCGCCGACACTCGCGACAACCCGAGAGTCGCAAGTCCGGTGGACTCGATATGCCCGGTGATGGCCGACGCGTTCTCGGGAATCGTGCACTCGAGATCGACGTACGTCCGGCTCACCGCCGCGGTCCAGAAGTCGACGCTGTCGGCCCGGTCCACCGAATCGGTGCGCAGCGGATCGCCCATGTCAGGTACCTCCCGTCCGGTCACAGAGTAGAACGCTCGGCAGCGGTGCGCAGTAGACCGGTGCGGTCGTGGCAGCCGAAGTACTCGAAGTACTGCTCGTCCGCCGCCGCGACGGTCACTTCGTGATAGAGCCTCAGGGCGGCTGCGGGGCCCATCGTCGACAGATACTTCAGCGCGGCACCGAAGATGGCCACGTGCGTCGGATGCGACTCGGCCCATGCCTCCAGATCGCTCAGGCTGCGCCACCAACTCATACCGAACGATTTGTCGGTATCGGTGCCGTCGTCGGTCACGACGGTCATGTACCGATTGGCGAAGCATCCGATGGCCAGTCCGTCGTCGCGGAGAAAGTCCATGCCGGCACGCAATACCGGTTCGACGTCCCGCAGGTACATCTCTCGTTCGGCCCCGGCGGTATCGGCCCAATCCTGCCCGGATCGGATGAGGCAGAGGTTCTCCTGCGGCATGATCCTGACTCTGTCGCCCTCGCGCACCACCCGAGGCTCCCCGCTGGGAGCAAGCGAGTCACTCTGCGACAACGGGATTCGATCTCGAACCCCGCCCCAGTAGGCATGCTCGACGATGGTTCCACTGAGTGAATCGGTCAGAGTGGCAACACCTTCCATTCGTCCGGTGGACGAGAACAGCGTCTCGTAACGGTCGACGGTCGGTCTGATGATCTCGACGAAGCGGCCTCGGACGCTCGTCCAGTGCCGGCCGACGGTGTCGAACCAGCGGTCGAAGGCGGCCACGTCGTCCCAGTAGCCGATGAACACCGTCGTGTCGATGCCCTCCTCGTCGGTGTAGCGCGCCCGGTCCGTCCGGGGTGGGCCGTCGTCACCCCACGGGGAGGCGTCGGGTACGCCCTGTATTCCGAAGTAGCCCATCACGACTCGCTCGGTCGATACCGGAAAGCGAGCCACGTACGACGGGAAGGGCGGCTGGTAGCTCTCGGGTGTTCTGCGCGGACACGACCGTGGAACGACGAGGTGATCGGGTATCGCGGATTCGAGCTCAGACACGGGCGGCGTCCTCGTCGTGAGCGAGCTGCTCGGTGATCTCGAGCCGTACCTCGGCGGCGACGTCCTCGGTGGAGTCGTAGCGCGCGTTCGCCACTGGCTGCGCACCCGACACGACGCGGTCGCCGGGAGTCTTGTCGAGCCACAGTCTCGTCACATCCGGACGCGAGTAGTGGCCGGCCGGGTCGGCGGCGGCCTTGGCGATGGAAATCAGGCTGGTGTCGATGTCGGCGAACACCAGGCCTTCGGCGTCGGGGGCGAGCGGTTCGTGCATCAATTGGCCGTCGGGAGCGAAGATGCGGGCATGCCCGCCGCCCGCGGTGAGCATCGCGCGCTTGGCGTCGTCGGTGCACATGATGTCGATCATCTCGGGCGAGACCGTCGCGCACGGACTGATGACGAAACAGCCGCCTTCGACGGCGTAGATGCGGCTGGCGGCCGTGTTGACCTCTGGCCCGAGGGCGTAGGCCGCTCCGGTGTAGAGCGAGAAGCTGGGCCAGGCTCCGATGTGAACCTGCTCGTTCTGGGCGTACATCGCGTACTTCGACAGCGGCTGCAAGTGCTCCCAGCAGCACAGTGCGCCGACTCGTCCGAGGTCCGTGTCGTACACCGACAGATCCGATCCGTCGCCCTCGCCGTAGACGGTGCGTTCGACGTGAGTCGGCTTGAGCTTGCGACGCATAGCGACGGTCTTGCCTTCCGCGTCGATGATCCACTGGGCGATGTAGAGACTGGCCTTGTATCGCTCGCTCAGGCCCATCGCGATCATGATGTGGTTGTCTTTGGCGGCCTGCGCAATTCGAGCTGCTTGCGGAGTTCCGTACTCGAGCGAGTTGTCGAAATAGCGCTGTGTGAACTGAAATCCCCATGCCGGGGCGTCGAGCCAGATGTACCAGGGATAGCCGGGCAGGTAGGTCTCGGGAAACGCGACGAGCTCGGCTCCGGCGCGAGCTGCGTCCTCGATCAGGCCGATCGCCTTGTCGATCGAGGCGTCGAGATCGAGAAAGATCGGCGCGGCCTGGACTGCTGCGGCGCGGAACTGATGGTGGTTCATGGACGGGCCTTTCGTTGGGAGTGCCCCAGTTTTGCCTGCTGAAAGGCCATTCGATGGCCTCGAAGTGTCGGAAAAATTGACTCTCCGTCGCACGGTCGGATACCGAAACATTGCGGTAACCGGGACCTCGTGTGTGGACACACGATCGTCACGCGTGGAGCTCGATGGGCGGTGCGCATCTGCCGCACAATGTGTGCGCGATCACACAAGACCTTCTCGTAGGCACGGGCGCAGTCTGGAGCAGACACGCCACAGGTGCCGCGATCGGCACCCGAGAAGGAGCCAAGAAACATGACTGCAGTACAGGAATCGGCCGCACCGTCGTTGCCGACCGGCACCGCCACCGAGCTCTACATCGCCGGGCAGTGGCGCGGCGCATCCGACGGTGGCACCTTCACCGACATCAACCCCACGACGGAACAGCCCCTGGCCGAGGTTGCTGCGGCTAGCGCGTCGGACGTCGATGCAGCGGTGCGCGCGGCCCGGGCCCAGCTCGGTGGTGAGTGGGGCGCGACTCCTGGAGCAGTCCGCGGGAAGCTGCTCAACCGGATTGCCGATCTCATCGAGCGCGACGGCGACCTGCTCGCTCGACTCGAGGCCCTCGACGTCGGCAAGCCGGTGGGTCAACCGGCGATGCTCGACATTCCCAATTCAGCAGCCACTTTCCGGCACTTCGCCGGCTGGGCAGACAAGATCACCGGCAGCTCCATTCCCACTGCGGGATACTTCGGGCAGCCGACGCACTCGTACACCGTTCGCGAGCCCGTCGGCGTGATCGGCATGATCGTCCCGTGGAACACGCCGCTGATGATCGCCGGATGGAAGCTCGCGCCCGCACTGGCCGCAGGAAACACCGTAGTGATCAAGCCGCCGGAGGACGCACCGCTGTCGATCCTGCACCTGGCTCGACTGATCGACGAGGCGGGCGTACCTGCGGGAGTCGTCAATGTTGTTCCAGGACTGGGAGAAGTGACCGGCGACGCGCTGGTCGGTCACCCGGACGTCGACAAGATCAGCTTCACCGGAAGTCCTCGAGTCGGCAAGCTCATCGCAAAGAAGGCTGCCGACACGTTCAAGCGGACCACCCTCGAACTCGGCGGCAAGTCGCCGCAGATCATCCTCGAGGACGCGGACCTCGAGGCAGCGATCAACGGAACCGCGATGGGCCTGTTCTTCAACCAGGGCCAGGTGTGTGCGGCCGGCACCCGAGTGTTGGTGCATCGCTCGCTGTACTCACAGGTGGTCGACGGTCTGGCCGCTGCTGCGTCGGCTCAGGTGGTGGGCGATCCCTTCGATCCGTCGACGACCATGGGCGCACTCGTCAACGCCACGCAGCGCGACAGCGTGCTGGGGTACATCCAGGCCGGACGCGACGGCGGTGCCCGAGTGGCGGCCGGAGGTGGCCGTCCCGACGGGGCCGGGTATTTCGTCGAGCCGACCATCTTCGCCGACGCCGACAACGGCATGAAGATCGCCCAGGAGGAGATCTTCGGGCCCGTCGGTACGGTGATTCCGTTCGACACCGCGGACGAAGCGATCCGCATCGCCAACGACACCGTGTACGGACTGGCCGCCTCGATCTGGACCCGAGACGTGTCGAGGGCGCACACCCTGGCCGCGCAGGTCCGCTCCGGCGCGGTATGGGTGAACGGTTGGGCGGCAATCGATCCCGCACTCCCGTGGGGCGGCATGAAATCCAGTGGCACGGGCCGTGAGCTCGGGTGGGCGGGCATCGAGGCCAATACCGAGGAGAAGGTCGTGACGATCGTTCTGTAGAGCCCCCGCAGGTGAGCGGGAGTGGAGCCTGCGGAACGACCCATGTGAGTGGAACTTCGTAGCAGGGGTCGAAGTTCCGCTCACCTGGGGTAACGCGGTGTTTACCGAAGGAAACTCGATTCGTAACGAGTAGGCCTCAAGCTTTGATTCAACGGACGTAGAACAACGTGCGAACGGATCGGAAGGCGATGATGACGATGCCCGAACCCTAGGTCCGAGCAGGGAGCCGCTACCGTAGGGCTGTGCCCAAGCTCGTGGATCACGACGAACGCCGCCGCGCGATCACCGCGGCAACGTGGCGTCTGATCGCTGCCAAGGGGATCGATGCCGCGAACATGCGGGACATCGCGACCGAGGCGGGATACACGAACGGCGCGCTGAGCCACTACTTCGCGGGTAAGGACGAGATTCTCCGAACCGCGTTCGAGCACGTCTTCGAGGCTACGAACCGACGGATCGACGAAGCTCTCGGCAACGCAACGGGATTCGATGCCCTCCGCATCTTCTGCCGAGAAGTGATGCCGACGACCGAAGAGACTCTGCTCGAGGCGAGAATTGCAGTCTCGCTGTGGCAGCGCGCGATGTACGACGAGCACATGGACGACACGAACCGTCGATCCCTGGTGTCGTGGCGGGCGCGGATGGCGGAATTTCTCGAGCAGGCTCGCGCAGAAGGCGACGCCGGCGACTTCGATGTCGATCTCGCCGTCGAAATGTTGCTCAACATGATGATGGGTATGCAGATTCTCGGCGTGCTCACCCCCGACGACACCACTGCCGACCGGCAGTTCGAGATGCTCGACCGGTTCATAGCTCAGCTGTAGCCACCCCTGCCGGCAGGCGAATCCTGCAATGCCGCATGCCTTCGTTATTCAACGTACGTAGAATCAAAACCAGACCCCGAGGACCACCCATGCCAACCCTCACGCCCCACGCAATCGACCACGCTCTGTCGTTGCCCACCGAAGACGAGATCGCACAGGTTCGAGACATCGTCGACACCGCCGGATTCGTCACGGCCGCAACGCGGTTCGTCTACGTCGGACTGGACGAACCGGACAAGGCCGAGTTGTACGTCTCCGAACCGACCACCCGGCGGACCTTCCGGGTGCTGTTGCACGACATTTCGACGCCCGATGCCGTCGACCTTCTGGTCTCCCTCGACGAGCGTCGGGTGATCGGCTCCACCCGCCTCGACGCCATCCGTGACGGCCAGATGCCGGTTCTCGACGAGGAATTCGAGCTCGTCGAGAATGTGCTCTCCACCGACCCGGACTGGCTCGCCGCACTGGCCGCGCGCGGACTCGACGTGGCCGACGTTCGAGTGGCACCCCTGTCGGCAGGCGTGTTCGACTACCCGGGCGAGCGTGGCCGACGCATACTCCGTGGCCTGGCTTTTCGGCAGGACCACCCCGCCGATCACGCGTGGGCCCATCCCATAGACGGGCTGGTCGCGTTCGTGGACGTGATGAATCGGACGGTGGACAAGGTTGTCGACCTGGGCGTGGTTCCCATCCCGGAAGAGTCGGGAAACTTCGACGATCCGGCCGTCACCGGTCCGCTGCGCACCACGCAGAAGCCGATCGAGATCACTCAACCCGAGGGTCCGAGCTTCACGGTTCGAGGCAATCGCGTCGACTGGGAGAAGTGGTCCTTCCGAGTCGGCTTCGATGTGCGTGAAGGTCTGGTTCTGCACCAGATCGGGTTCGAGGACGACGGTATCGTCCGGCCGATCATCCACCGCGCTTCGATCGCCGAAATGGTTGTGCCCTATGGGGACCCATCCCCGGTGCGGTCGTGGCAGAACTACTTCGACACCGGTGAGTATCTGGTGGGACGGTACGCGAATTCACTCGAACTCGGCTGTGACTGCGTCGGGGACATCACGTATTTCGATGCTGTGATCGCGGATGAATTCGGCAATCCGAAGACGCTGCCGAATGCCGTGTGCATGCATGAGGAGGACTTCGGGGTGTTGTGGAAGCACACCGATCTGTGGTCGGGTTCGCAGGAGACCCGGCGTCAGCGACGTCTCGTGATCTCCTTCTTCACCACCATCGGCAACTACGACTACGGATTCTTCTGGTACCTGTACCTCGACGGCAGCATCGAATTCGAGGTCAAGGCAACAGGAATCGTCTTCACCTCCGGGCATCCCGGTGGCGACTACCCCTACGCGACAGAGATCGCCCCGGGGCTCGGTGCGCCGTGCCACCAGCACCTGTTCAGTGCGCGACTGGACATGATGATCGACGGCATCGGCAACTCCGTCGAGGAGATCGAGACCCGCCGAGTACCGATGGGCCTGGACAACCTGCACGGCAATGCCTTTGCTCTGCAACACACCCCGCTGGCCACGGAATCGGAGGCCCAACGCGTCGCCGACGGCAGGGTCGGCCGCGTCTGGCACGTCACCAATCCCACCTCCTCGAGCCGGCTCGGAAAGCCCGTCGGATATACATTGCATCCCGAGGGGCAGCCGCTGCTGTTGGCCGACGACAACTCGTCGATCGCGCGACGCGCCACGTTCGCCACCAAGCATCTCTGGGTGACGCAGTTCGACCGAAGCGAACGGTATGCCGCAGGTGATTTCGTCAATCAGCACCACGGGGGAGCGGGCCTGCCGGCCTTCGTCGCCTCGAACCGTAGCCTCGTCGACGAGGACATCGTGCTGTGGCACACCTTCGGGCTGACCCACTTCCCGAGGCCCGAGGATTGGCCGATCATGCCGGTGGACTACACCGGCTTCAAACTGAAGCCTGCGGGATTCTTCGACCGCAACCCCACCCTCGACGTGCCCCGCTCGAGTTCTTCGCACTGCGCCGCATCGAGCTGCGAGGGCGGCGAGCAGAATGTCTGATACACAGTCGAGTTCGGCAGGCGTACTGCGCGGTTCCATCGGCGTCGTCGGGATCGTGTTCCTGGTCATCGCCGCTGCGGCGCCGCTGACCGCCATCGGTGGAGCCTTACCGGTCATGATCGCGACCGGCAACGGGGCGGGCGCTCCACTCGCCTACATAGTCGCGGCGATCGTCCTGCTGATCTTCAGCGTCGGATACGCGGCCATGAGCCGACACATGGTGGACACGGGCGCGTTCTACGCGTACGTGGAGAAGGGGCTCGGGAGAACCATGGGCCTCGGCGCCGCGGGTCTGGCGCTGCTGACGTACACGGCTGTTCAGGCGGGGATCTATGGCCTCGCTGCATCGACCGTCGACAGCCTGGTGGTGAAGTACGGGGGTCCCGACCTGCCGTGGTGGGTCTGGGCGCTCGGCCTCCTCGCGATCGTCGCGACGCTCGGGTACCGCAGCATCGATCTCGGTGCCAAGGTCCTCGGGGTACTGCTGGTGCTCGAGATCGGCATCATCGTGATGCTGTCGGTCGCGGTGTTCGCCAAGGGTGGTGCCGCCGGCATCGACGTCGAATCCTTCACTCCCTCGGCCTTCTTCAGTGGATCCCCGGGAATCGCCCTGATGTTCGCCATTGCGTCGTTCATCGGCTTCGAGGCCACCGCGATCTACGGCGAGGAAGCCCGCAACCCCACCCGGACGGTTCCGATCGCGACCTACGCCGCGGTCGTCACCATCGGTCTGGTGTATGCGGTCTCGAGTTGGGCGGTGGTGCTTGCCTTCGGCAGTTCGTCCGTCGCGCAGGCCGCGACCGACGACACGGCAGGGCTGACCTTCGCCGCTGCCGCCCAGTACCTGGGCCCGATGGCGGCGGACATCATGGAAATCATGCTGGTCACCAGCCTCTTCGCTGCCCTGCTTGCGTTCCACAACGCGATCGGACGGTACGTGTTCGCGCTGGCCCGCAAGGGTGTCGCCCCGTCGATGTTGGCGCGCACCCACTCTCGGCACGGCTCCCCGCACCTGGGATCACTGTTCCAGACCGTCTCGGCGGCGGTGGTTCTCGTGGTCTTCGCGGCAGCAGGCGCCGACCCGGTGCTGGAACTGTTCACGTGGATGTCCGGACTTGCCACCGTGAGCATCCTGGTTCTGATGATCCTCACCGGAGGCGCGATCATCGCGTTCTTCCGTCGATCGACCGTCGATACGCGTACCTGGCACACCGTTGTCGCCCCGGCGCTCGGAACCGTTGGGTTGGTGGGGATTCTCGGTCTGGTGCTGGACAATTTCACACTGCTCATCGGCGGTTCAGGGGTGCTCGCCGCGCTGCTGTTGGTCGTCGTGGCGGTGTTCTTCGCGGCGGGAACGGTCACGGCGCGGATGACTCGGCGGCGCACTCCCGAATCCACGGCGGTCTGAGACCCGTGCTCATGACGGTGCTGATGGCGCTCGGTGCAGTGGGTGCCGTTCTTCCGCTGCTCGGACGCGGCCACCACACGGGGCGGGTGCGGTGGGCACACCTGTGCATGGGCACTGTCATGGTCGCCATGGTGGCCCTCGGTGCCGACCCGTCCATGGCGCTGATCTCGATACTCGCTCTTGTTGCGGCTGCCGTACACGTCACCGCAGACCGGCAGAACAGAACACGGTCGATCCCGTGCGCTGTGGACCTGACCTGTATGGCCGTGCTGCTGATGATGCTGTCGCCGATGCACTCCCACGCGGAACCGCAGTCGTCGATGCGGCACGAGCATGGAGTCGAAGTGGATCCGAGAATCATCGCCGCGCTGCTCCTGGTGGGGTGGATGGCCGTGACGATCCACCTGCTGCGCACGAACCCGCCCGGGCGACGAGTGACAGCAGGTTCCGCGCTGATGATCCTGGGAATGGCACCGATGGCCTTCTGACCGAGCTCGCTCCGATCGTCGCTCTTCTCGGTGCGCATCTGACCCACAATGTGTGCGCGCAGCGACATGTATGGGCTCGCAGATTCGGCCACTGTTGTGTCGACGGTCACAACAGAAAGAAGTAGCGCATGTCGACGGATTACATCGTAGTGGGAGCAGGATCAGCGGGAAGTGTCATCGCCAGGAGGCTGCTCGATGCCGGTCACACCGTGCACGTGATCGAGGCCGGACCTGTGGATACCGATCCGGCGATCCACTCACCGCAGGGCTGGCCGACGCTGTTGGGAGGCTCGCAGGACTGGGGACTGTTCACCACTCCGCAGAAGCACGCCAACGATCGACGGATCTTCTGGCCGCGCGGACGCGTACTCGGCGGCAGCTCGTCCCTCAACGGAATGATCTACGTACGAGGGCATTCCAGCGACTACGACGGGTGGGCGTCCGCGACCGGCGATGCCGGGTGGGCCTGGGAGAACGTGCTGCCGCTGTTCAAGCGTTCGGAGTCGCACGAACTCGGGGCCAACGAGTTCCACGGCGGCGACGGGCCACTGCCGGTGTCCATCATGGGTACCCCGCATCCACTGGCGGCGGCCTTCGTCGACGCGGCCGTCGAACACGGGCACAAGCTGATCGACGACTTCAACGCCGACGAGATGGTGGGTGCCGGCTACAACCACACCACTACTCGCGACGGCGAACGGATGAGTGCGTGGAAGAGCTTCGTAGGCCCGGTGATCGGGCATCCTGACCTGACTGTCACCACCGGGGCACTCGTTCACCGGGTGGTTCTCGAGAACGGCCGTGCGGTGGGAATCGAGTACAGCCGCGGGGGTTCCGAGGTGGAGCGCTCGTTCGCGGATCACGAGGTGATCCTCTGCGGTGGAGCTCTCGGATCACCGAAGACTTTGCTGCTCAGTGGAATCGGACCCGCCGCGCACTTGACCGAACTCGGGATCGACACGGTCGTGGACCTGCCGGGTGTTGGCGAGAATCTGCACGACCACCTGCTGCTGAGCAACATCTACGAGTCCCTCGCGCCGCTCGCAGCCGGTACGAACAATCTGCTCGAGGCGCAGCTCTACGCCCGCAGCAATGGATGGGCCGGCGCTGCACCGGATCTGCAGCCCCTGTTCATGCACATTCCGTACCCGGCCGACGGATACCCGGTGCCCGAGAACGGCTACACCATCGCACCCGGCATCGTCGCTCCCCGCTCGCGCGGGACGTTGCGGTTGGCGTCATCGGACCCGAGTGAACTGCCACTGGCGGATCCGAACATTCTGGCCGATCCGTACGACCTCGAAGCGATGGTCGACGCGGTGGAGATCTGCCGCGAGATCGGTGCGTCCGACGCTTTCGCACCGTGGCGTAAGGCCGAGGTGGTTCCGGGACCGAGCGCGCGTACTCGTGACGACCTGCGGGCCTATGTTCGACAGGCCGCCGGCACGTACCACCATCAGGTCGGCACCTGCAAGATGGGTGCGGACTCGGATCCCAATGCTGTTGTCGGAGCCAATCTTCGAGTGCGTGGCGTCGAGGGGCTGCGGGTCGCGGACGCGTCGATCATGCCCACGGTGCCATCGGGCAACACCAACGCGCCGTCCATCATGGTCGGTGAGCGGGCCTCGGATCTGATTCTGGGGAGGTAGATCGTACGGGCGGGGCCTGCGGAGGATGCGCCGGCCCCGCTCAGCCGGTGCGGTACTCCCGCGGCGACATCCCGTACGTCTCCTTGAACAGTTTCGAGAAGTTCGAGGAATCGATCAAACCGTGACGCGCACAGATGGTTCCGATGCTGTCCGCGGCGAATCGAGGGTCGCGGAGATCGCGATGGCAGCGATCGAGCCGCCTGGATCTGATCCATCCGGCCACCGTGCGACCGTCGGACTCGAAGAGCTTCTGTAGGTAGCGCGTCGAGATGTGCAGGCGCGCAGCGAGAGAGGCCGTGGACAGCGAGGGATCGGACAGGTGCGATTCGACGAGGCCCCTGGCCTCGATCAGCAGTGTCGAACCCGGAGCCTCGTGGGGTGTTGCGTCGTCGAGAGCGGCACCGAGAAGATCGAGTACCGCGTGCTCGAGCATCGGCGTGGTGGGCAGAGTGCCGTCGAGGGCGTTGCGGCGCAGGGTATGCAGAAAAGGCGACACCAACGCGCCCACGCCGCGGGCACCCTCGATGCACCGCGCCGCCACAGTGGTCAGTTCACGAGAGTCGATACGCAGTTCTCGACGCGGGAACATCACGACGAACATCTCGAAATTGCCGGCGAAATGCAGCTCGTACGGGGCGCTGGTGTCGTACACCGCGAAGTCACCCGGGTTCAGCACGGCCTCGCGCTCGTTCTGAACGATCGTGCCGCGCCCCGTCAGCTGAAGACCGACCTTGATCAAGCCCGGATCGGACCGCCGGATGGTCGCGCGGGTCCGCCGGACGTCGACCTCGCGGCCGGTCACCTCGCTCAGTTGCAAGGCCCCCAGCGTCGACGACACCAGCGTGCCCTCGAACGACGACGGCCCGGTGGACACAGCGTCCAACGGCACGAACGCCGTCGAGACGTTCTCGCGCCATTGCTCGAAACTCTGTGCCACCGGGCTCATGTCATACGGCTGGACGGTTGTCGATCAGACGGCGAGCCTTGCCGATGGAACGCTCGAGGGCCGCGGGTGCGACGACGTCGACCGCAACGCTCACGCCGATGCGATCCTTGACGAGCTTCTTCAGTGTCGCCGCTGCTGGTGCGTGCGAGTCGAGTGCGGCGTCGGGGCGGGCCTCGACGAGAACGGTCAACGAGTCCATGCGGCCTGCCCTCTCGAGCACGCACTGGAACTGCGGTGCCAGCACGGGCACGGTCAGGATCAGCTCTTCGATCTGCGTCGGGAAGAGGTTGACGCCGCGCAGAATGATCATGTCGTCGGTACGGCCGGTGACCTTCTGCATCCGACGCATCGTGCGGGCCGTGCCCGGCAGCAGTCGCGTCAGATCGCGGGTGCGGTACCGGATGATCGGCATCGCTTCCTTGGACAACGACGTGAACACCAGTTCACCCTCCTCGCCGTCGGGCAGGACTTCGCCGGTCACCGGGTCGATGACCTCCGGGTAGAAATGATCCTCCCAGATGTGGAGTCCGTCCTTGGTTTCGACGCATTCCATCGCGACGCCAGGCCCCATCACCTCGGACAGGCCGTAGATGTCGACGGCGTCCATGTCGAGAGTCTTCTCGATCTCCTTGCGCATCTCCTCGGTCCACGGCTCCGCGCCGAAGACACCGGTCTTCAGTGAGGTCTTGGCCGGGTCGATGCCCTTCTTGATCATCGCGTCCACGATCGTGAGCATGTACGACGGTGTGACCATGATGGCGTCGGGCTCGAAGTCCTCGATGAGCTGGATCTGACGATCGGTCATACCGCCGGACATCGGAATGACGGTGCAGCCCAGACGTTCCGCGCCGTAGTGCGCGCCGAGGCCGCCGGTGAACAGTCCGTAGCCGTAGGCCACGTGCACCTTGTCGGACGGCTTCACCCCGCCGGCACGAAGGCTGCGAGCGATGAGGTCGGCCCAGTTGCTGATGTCGTTCGCGGTGTAGCCGACGACGGTGGGTCGGCCGGTGGTTCCCGAGGACGCGTGAATGCGCGAGACCTGGTTCTGCGGGACGGCGAACATGCCGAACGGGTAGTTCTCCCGCAGATCGGCCTTGGCGGTGAACGGGAACTTCGCCAGATCCGACAGGTCCTTCAGATCGGTCGGATGCACCCCCGCGCCGTCGAAGGCCTTCTTGTAATGAGCAACGTTGTCGTACGCATGCTGCAGTGACCACTGCAGGCGCTCCAACTGCAGGGTGGAGATCCGATCGCGAGACGCGAACTCGATATCGGGGGTATCGGTGGGGGCGGACAGCACACTGGTCATGATTGCTCTCTCGTGTCTCAGGCGTCGAAGTCGACGGTCACGGTGTCGCTGAGGGGGAAGGTCTGGCAGGTGAGCACGAAGCCGGCAGCGACCTCGTTGTCTTCGAGGGCGTAGTTGCGGCGCATGTCGACCTCGCCGAAGGTGACCTTCGCGCGGCAGGTGCCACACACGCCGCCCTTGCACGCGAAGGGGAGATCGGAGCGCAGCTGCTCACCGGAATCGAGGATCGACTCGTCCTGGGGGAGAGTGCCCGTCACGGAGCGGCCGTCGAGGGTGATCGTGACCTCGCTGCTCGGTCCGGTCACGCCGGGTTCGCGATGCTTCTCCTGGGGTGGCGGAACATCGTCGACGTAGAAGAGTTCGGCATGGACGTTGTCCTTGGCCACGCCGAGATCGCCGAGTACCTGCTGGGCGTCGGTCACCATTCCGAACGGACCGCACAGCCAGAAGTGATCGATCTCGGGGGTCGCGACGACGGAGTCGAGTATCTCGCGCAACCGGTCGGCGTCGAGTCTTCCGCTGAACAGTTCGACCTCGCGCGGTTCCCTGGACAGGACGTGAATGACGTCGAACCGGCTGCCGTACTGATCCTTGAGATCGGCGATCTCCTCGGCGAACATCACCGATCTGGTACGCCGATTGCCGTACAGCAGAACGACTTCGGCGTCGGGGTTCGCCAACACCGAAGCGGCGATCGAGAGCATCGGGGTGATGCCCGAGCCGGCTGCGATGAGCACGTGTCGGCCGCCTGCGGCCGGGTCGGCGTGAAAACTACCGCTCGGGCCCTGGACGTCGATTCGATCGCCTGCCTTGACGTCGTGGACCAACCACGAGGAGAACAGGCCGTCGCTCACCTCCCGCACACCGACGCGGGGACGCGCGCCCACCGGTGCGCAGATCGAGTAGGAGCGACGGTGCTCGACGCCGTCCACCGTGCGGCTGAGCATCAGGGATTGCCCTGGGCGAAAGTCGAATTCGTCCGTGAGGTGTTCTGGCACGTCGAACGTGACGGCGACGGCGTCGTCGCACAGTGGCTCGACATCCGCGACGGTCAACGTGTGAAAAGGCTTGTTCCGCAGATTCTTCTGTACGGGTTCAGCGGTGACGGTCATCAAATTTCCTTCACGTGGTCGAAGGGCTCGAGGCAGTCGTCGCACCGGTACTGGGCTTTGCAGAGGGTGGCACCGAACTCGGAGGTGAGGCGGGTATTGGTGGAAGTGCACTGGGGGCAGGCGATCTGCCGCGGCTTCACTGTCAGGGTCAACGGGACCGGACCACTCGTCCGCGCCGGGGCGGGGCCGGGTACGGAGTAGCCGGCTTCGCGAAGCTTGCGCAGGCCCTCCTCGGAGATCCAGTCGGTGCTCCACGCGGGGGAGAGGCTGGTGACGATCTCGACCTCGGAGTAGCCGTGGTCGGTGAGCTTGTGCGCGATGTCGTCGCGCATCGTCGCCATCGCCGGGCATCCTGAGTACGTCGGTGTGATCGTGACGAGCACACTGCCGTTCTCGCGTACCTCGACGTCGCGCAGGACGCCGAGGTCGTCGAGAGTGAGCAGCGGCATCTCGGGATCCATGACGGTGGCGGCGATCTCGCGTGCCGTTCGTTCGAGAGTGGTCACCAGACTCCCTCCGGATGCGCTCTCGCCACGACCTGCATCTCGGCGATCAGCGGCCCGAATGCCTCGGTGTGGATACCTCGCCTGCCTCCACGGCCGCCGATGGTGCCCACGGACTTGCCCTCGGGTGCCTCCAACTCGGCGGCGTGCAGCACCTGTGCCAGAACGGAATCGAACTCCTCGCGCACGTCGCGTGGGTCGACGCCGACACCGACCTTCGCGAGTGCGATTTCCTCGTCCGTCGGCACGAACAGTTCGGAGACGTACGGCCAGATCCGAGCCACCGCGTCGCGGACGCGTCGCTTCGATTCCTCCGTGCCGCAGCCCAGAGTGACGACCCAGCGTGCCGAGTAGTCGCGGTGGTACGTCAGCTCTTTGACGCCCTTGTTCGCAACCGCGGCGAGAACGGGATCGCGGGAATCCTGCAGCCGAGTGAAGAGTGCGAGACGCCACGTCGAGAACACCAGAAGGCGCACCTGAGATTTGGCGAAATCACCGTTGTCGAGCTCGGTGAGTCGTACGTTCCGGAAGTCGGCCTCGTCGCGGAAGAACGTGAGCGCGTCCTCGGCCGGTGCGGGAGAGGTGTCCGAAATGAACGGCACGACCGTGGGATCGGCTTTGGCGGCGCGGGCCAGCAGTAGCCGGGCCTGGCCGAGGAGATCGAGGCCGACGTTGGCCAGGGCGACTTCTTCTTCGAGTTCGGGCGCGCGGGTGCTCCACTGCGCGAGACGCTGTGAGCTGATCAGCGCGTCGTCGCCGAGCATGAGGCAGTACGCGGCAAGGGCTTTCGGGTCGACGTCGTCGGGCACGGTGGTGTCGACCCCGGCAAGTGGGTCGTCGAAGCTCGTCCCGAATGCCCACTGCCCGTGCGAATTCTCGTCGACGAGGCCCTCGTAGGCGCTGTCGTGATCAGTCATGAGTGCGTGTCCTCTTGAAGTGTGGGTCTCACATGTGGGGAACGTTGTCGGGGATCTCGTAGAACGTCGGGTGGCGGTACACCTTGTCGCCACTCGGAGCGAAGAACGGATCCTTCTCCGACGGCGACGACGCGACGATCGAGTTGGACGGAACCACCCAGATGCTGACGCCTTCGTTGCGTCGGGTGTAGACGTCGCGAGCATGCCGCAGCGCCATGTGGTCGTCGGCGGCGTGCAGCGATCCGACATGCACGTGGTTCAGGCCGCGCTTGCCGCGCAGGAACACCTCGTACAGCGGCCAATCGGCTTTGACTGCTTCTCTTTTCGGCTCGACCGGAACACCCTCGGTGGGCACCGCTCCGTGGCCGCCCTCGGCGGTGAATTCGGTCATGATGCTGCGTTCCTTTCGGCGAATGCGGTTGCGGCCTCACGGACCCAGGCTCCGCCGTCGTGAGCTGCGCGCCGGTTCGCGATGCGCTCGACGTTGGAGGCACCGTTGCCCTTGATCACCTGCATGAACTCGGACCAGTCGGGCTCGCCGAAATCGTGCGACTTGCGCTCCTCGTTCCACTTCAGGTCCGGGTCGGGGAACGTGACGCCCAGGGCCTTCGCCTGCGGGATGGACATGTCGACGAAGCGTTGGCGCAGTTCGTCGTTGGTGTGGCGCTTGATGCCCCACTTCATCGACTGCTCGGTGTTGGGGGACTCGTCGTCCGGCGGGCCGAACATCATCAGAGCCGGCCACCACCAGCGGTTGACTGATTCCTGAACCATGGCGCGCTGTTCGTCGGTGCCGCGCATCATCGTGGCGAGCAGTTCGTAGCCCTGTCGCTGATGGAACGACTCCTCTTTGCAGACGCGGATCATCGCGCGTGCGTACGGGCCGAAGCTGCTGCGGCACAAGGGAACCTGGTTGCAGATCGCTGCACCGTCGACGAGCCAGCCGATGGTGCCCACGTCGGCGTACGTCAGGGTGGGGTAGTTGAAGATCGAGGAGTACTTCTGCTTGCCCTCGATGAGCTTGACCGTCAGATCGGCGCGGTCTGCACCGAGCGTCTCGGCGGCGGAGTACAGGTAGAGGCCGTGGCCGGCTTCGTCCTGCACCTTGGCCATCAGGATCGCTTTGCGGCGCAGTGACGGCGCACGGGTGAGCCAGTTGCCCTCCGGCTGCATACCGATGATCTCGGAGTGCGCATGCTGGGCGATCTGGCGGATGAGCGACTTGCGGTAGCCGTCGGGCATCCAGTCGCGGGGCTCGACGCGCTGTTCGCGGGCAACGGTGTCGTCGAACCCGTCCTGCAGCGTCTCGGCGGACAAGGTGTTTGACGTGGTCATAAGTCCTACTTTCATTACCGAATGATCGGTTGGTAACCAGTATGCATCGAAGTGACCCCCGGCACAAGTGCGGTGAGAGCGGCTACGCCGCACGTGCACGGAAATTCGTAGCAGGGGTCGAACTTCTGCTCACATGCCGACGAAGGAGGCTCTCGTCTTGTTCAGGAACGCGTCGACGGCGGCCTTGTGGTCGGCGGTCTGGCCCAGGGCGGTCTGCGCCTGCGCCTCGCGGTCCAGTGCGTCGGACAGTCCGGAGCGCGCGATCAGCGACTTGACCTGCTTGTAGGCCTGGGTTGGTCCGGCTGCGAGTGACGCGGCCAGCGTGCGTGCTGTCTCGAGAACGTCGGCGTCGTCGACGACGCGATGTATCAGGCCCCAGTCGAGGGCCTGCGCGGCGGTGACCCTGTCGCCGAGCAGCATCAGACCCGCGGCCCGGCTCGATCCGAGTGCCTCGACCAGAGTGAAACTCAATCCCGAGTCACTGGCCAAGCCGATGCCGGTGAACGCCGTCGCGAACGTCGACTTGGTGCCCGCGACCCGAATATCTCCTGCGAGCGCGATTCCGAGACCGGCGCCGACGCAGGCGCCAGGAATGGCCACGACGATCGGTACGTCGAGCGCTGCGAGCCCTCGGATGACCGGGTTGTAGTGCTCACCGACGGTATCCATCGCTGTGGCCGGATCGGCCTCGAGCGCGGTGACATGCTCACCCAGATCCTGGCCGACGCAGAAGTTCTTGCCTTCGGCGGTGATGAGTACTGCGCGCACCTCGGGTGCGGCAGCGTTCTGGACGGCCTCCGCCAGCGCGACTTTTGTCGTCACGTCGAGGGCGTTGTGTGCCTCGGAGCGAGCGAGTGTGATGGTCGCCAGGCCGTCGGTGATGTCGAACCGTACCGTCATGCGTTCGTCCAATCGTGAAAGCCGCGACCGGACTTGCGTCCGATATCGCCGCGAGAAACCATGTCTCGCAACAACTGCGGGGGTGTGAACCTGTCGCCGAGGGTCGACGCCAGGTGTTCTGCGATCGCGAGCCGGACGTCCAACCCCACGAGGTCGGTCGACCGCAGCGGACCCATCGGGTGCTTGTAACCGAGTTCCATGGCGCGATCGATGGATTCGGCGTCGGCGACGCCTTCCTCCAACATCCGAATGGCTTCGAGCCCCAGGCAAACCCCGAGCCGTGACGTCGCGAATCCGGGGGAGTCGTTGACGAGCACCTCGGTCTTGCCCAGCAGCGACACCCACTGCCGTACTCGCTCCACCACGTCCGCGGCGGTGGCCGGCGCGCGCACGATCTCGACGAGAGTCGACGCCGGAACCGGATTGAAGAAGTGCATCCCGACGAAGCGACTCGGATCACTCAGCGCCGCACCGAGTTCGGCGATGGAAATAGAGCTCGTGTTCGACGCGATAACGGTCTCGGGCCCGGCGATCTTGTCGACGAGAGCAAGCACCTCGACCTTGAGTGACGGGATCTCGGGAACGGCTTCGACAACCAGGTCGAGTTCGGCCGGGAGATCCGCGGGCCCGGCGACGGTGGAGACCCGGGCGAGAATCGCATTGGGATCCTCGCTGAGTTTGCCGCGCTCGTGCGCCCGGTCGAGTCCGGTGGAGACTCGTCCGAGGGCGGCCTGCTGGTCGGCGGCTTCGGCGATGACGACGTTCGAGCCGAGAGCCGCGAACACCTGGGCAATACCGGCGCCCATGCGTCCACCACCGACGACGGCCACGTTAGAGGGAACTGTCATTTCTTCTTCTCCAGAAATGCCGTCATTCGGCGTTGTTTGTCTTCGGTCTCGAACAGCACGGCCTGCGCGATGTCGTCGGCCCACGGGTGCGAACCGGGCGCATCGAGAATCTTCTTGGTCAGCTTCAGTGCCAACGGTGCTTGCTTGGCGATGCGATCCGCGAGGGAATGCGCTGCGGCCAAGGGCTCGTCGACGACGTCCAGCACCAGGCCGGAGCGGAGTGCCACCTCGGCGTCGAGCGTCCGGCCACCGAGGAGAACCTGCTTCGCGACGGACACTCCCACCAGTGTCGGTAACCGGTAGCTGGCCCCGGCGGCAGCCATGATGCCCAGGCCCGGTTCGGGATTGCCGAACACGGCCGTCGGCGACGCGATGCGGATGTCGCAGGCGTAGGACAACTCTGCTCCACCGCCGAGCGCGTAACCGCGCACTGCTGCGATCGTCGGCAGGGGCAGTGCGGCGATGCGGTCGAACAGGTTTCGGTTGATGCCGCGCAATGCGTCGTCGCGGGTGCGGGCCCGCAGCTGATTGATGTCGGCACCCCCGGCGAAGTGCTCGCCCGCGCCGGTCAGGATGACGATTCTCGGATCCTGCTCCACGAGCGCGCACACCTCGTGCAACTCGCCGATCATCTCGGAATCAATTGCGTTGCGTTGCTTCTCGCGACTCAGAGTGACGACAACGCGGTCCGTCAGCTCCTCGACGACGAGCGTGTTCACGGTGCCTCGATCAACATCGACACGCCTTGCCCGACGCCGACGCAGAGCGTCGCGAGTCCGCGGGACGCTTTCTCACGTTCCATCCGGCCCAACAGCGTCAACAGAATTCGAGCACCCGACGAGCCGAGAGGGTGTCCGAGGGCGATGGCACCGCCGTCGGCATTGACGATGTTCTCGTCGAGCTTCAGCTGGCGGATGACGCCGAGGGACTGTGCCGCGAAGGCCTCGTTGAGTTCGACGGCACCGAGATCCTCGACCGACCATCCTGCGCGGGTGAGCGCCTTCTGTGTGGAGGGCACCGGCCCGAGCCCCATGATGTGCGGCGCGATACCGGCACTCGCGCTGGTGACGATGCGTCCGCGCACCTCGAGGCCGTACTTGTTCACGGCCTCCTCCGATGCCACCACCAGTGCCGATGCACCGTCGGTGAACGGCGAGGACGTTCCGGCGGTGACGATGCCGTTCTTGCGGAACACGGTCTTCAGGGTGCCGAGCTTCTCCACAGTGGTTCCGCGTCGCGGCGTCTCGTCCTCGGTGACCTCGCCGCTCTTGGTCGTGACGGGCACGATCTCGTCGGCGAAGCGTCCGGCGTCCTGGGCGGCGACGGCACGCTGCTGACTGCGGAACGCGAAGGCGTCGGACTCCTCGCGGGTAATGCCCTCGCTGAGCGCGACCTCCTCGGCGGTTTCGCCCATCGACAGGGTGATCTTGGGATCGGTCCCCGCGTCGTGGGAGGCGAAGGTCGGATTGGTGAATCGCCAGCCGAGGGCGGTGTCGAAGATGTCTCCGGGCTTGGCCCACGCCGTCCCCGGCTTCGCCATGACCCAGGGCGCGCGGGTCATGGACTCGACGCCACCGGCGACGATGATGTCGGCCTCACCGCTGCGAATGGTGCTCGCGGCGTTGGCCACTGCCGTCAGTCCGCTCGCGCACAGTCGGTTGACGGTGTAGCCCGGCACCGTGTGGGGGAGTCCTGCGAGCAGAACTGCCATTCTCGCCACGTCACGATTGTCCTCGCCCGCCTGGTTCGCGGCACCGAGAATCACTTCGTCGATTCGATCGACGGGCACGCCGGCTCGGCGGACGGCCTCGGCGACCACGATCCCCGCCAGGTCGTCGGGACGCACGGTCGACAGTGCGCCGCCGTAGCGTCCGTGCGGCGTGCGTGCGCCGGCCACGAGAAATACTTCGCCCACTTGAAATCTCCTCCGTACGGTTGCGTCATTAATAACCGAACATTCGGTTGTTTGTCAAGGTTTGCTGCCCACGGTGCTGTGGAATCGGGCACCGACTGAGAAGATGTGGCAATGACAACCGCACGCGCGCCGCGCAAGACCGGACAGCCAGGGCGGCCGGGATACGACCTGGACTCGCTCTTGGCAGTGGCGGTCAAGGTCTTCAACGACCGTGGATACGACGGCACCAGCATGGAAGTTCTGGCGAAGCGGCTCGGCATCACCAAGTCCTCGATCTATCACCATGTGTCCGGCAAGTCCGAGTTGCTCGAACTCGCGTTGTCGCGGGCTCTCAATGCGCTGTTCGCCGTGACGACCGAGGATCGGGCCACGACCGGGCGATACATCGACCGCCTCGAATACCTGGTGCGTCGCAGCGTGGACATCCTGTGTGCGGAGCTTCCCTACGTGACGCTGCTGCTGCGTGTGCGGGGCAACACCGACGTTGAGCGGCGGGCCCTCGCCCGTCGGCGCGAATTCGACTCGTTCGTCACCGGGCTCGTGGTGGCTGCGGCCGAGGAGGGCGACCTGCGTCCAGGGGTGGATCCCGCGCTGGCGTCCAAGCTCGTGTTCGGCACGGTCAACTCGCTGATCGAGTGGTATCGCCCGCGCACCGGCGGATCGGTCGAGGAATTGGCCGACGCCGTCGTGGCCCTGACCTTCGACGGCCTGCGCCGCACGTAGGGCGACAAGTCTTGACATCTCGGCGTCTGACGGCGATGGTAATTACCGACCGAACGTACGGTGAGATGGAGGCGTTGTGAGCAGACTTCTGGAAAGCTATGCCCAGGGCACGTGGTATTCCGCAACCGATGAGGGAGCGCCGCTGCTGAGCGCCGTCGACGGCAGCGAGATCGCTCGGGGGTCATCCAGCGGACTCGACGTCGCAGGCATGGTGGACTACGCCCGCACCGTCGGAGGGCCCGCGCTCGCAGCCCTGACGTTCCACGAGCGTGCAGCCCTGCTCAAGCAACTGGGCCTGACGCTGATGGCAGGCAAGGAGGAGTTCTACCAACTCTCCCGGCACACCGGCGCCACCACCCGCGATTCCGGTGTCGACATCGACGGCGGATTCGGAACCGTGCTGAGCTACGCGAGTAAGGCCCGACGCGAACTCCCCAACGAGACGGTCTATCTCGATGGCGCGATCGAGCAGCTCGGTAAGAAGGGCACCTTCCTCGGTCAGCACATCTACACCTCGAGGCGCGGCGTCGCCGTCCAGATCAATGCGTTCAATTTCCCAGTCTGGGGCTTCCTCGAGAAGCTTGCCCCCGCGTTCATCGCGGGCGTGCCGTCGATCGTCAAGCCCGCCAGCCAAACTGCGTACCTCACCGAGCTGGTGTTCCGCCGGATCATCGAGTCAGGGTTGCTGCCCGAGGGTTCGGTGCAGTTGCTGTGCGGCAGTGCCCGCGGTGTGCTCGACCACCTCGGCGGCCAGGACTCGGTGGCCTTCACCGGATCCGCCGATACCGCTGCGACCCTGCGTTCTCATCCCAACGTCGTGGGCGAGGGACTGCACTTCACGGCCGAGGCGGATTCCCTCAATGCTTCGATACTGGCATCCGATGTGGCACAGGACGATCCAGAGTTCGATCTCTTCGTCAAGGGTGTCTTCACCGAGATGACGTCCAAGGCCGGGCAGAAGTGCACAGCCATTCGCCGGGTGCTGGTTCCGCAGGACTCTGTCGAGCTCGTCATCGAGGCACTGAAGACCAAGCTGGAGAAGGTCGTCGTCGGTGATCCGGCCGACGAGGGGGTCACCATGGGTGCCCTCGCCAGCATCGATCAGCGAGATGAAGTCCTCAAATCCATTCGTGGACTGACCAAGTCCGCATCGGTGGTCTTCGGCGATCCCGACGCGGTGGATCAGCGAGCAGGCGCGTTCATGGCACCGGTGCTGCTGAAGGCCGGCGACAAGGCCGCGCCCGAACCGCACGAGATCGAGGCGTTCGGGCCGGTATCGACCGTCATCGGCTACGACGGCACCGCAGACCTGCTCGATCTCGTAGCCCGCGGAAAGGGCTCTCTGGTTGCATCTCTCGTGACCAAGGATTCTGCGATCGCGCGTGAGATCGTCCTGGGCAGCGCGCCGTACCACGGCCGCATCTTGGTCCTGAACTCCGAGGACGCCAAGGAATCGACCGGCCACGGATCGCCTCTGCCGGTCCTGGTGCACGGCGGACCCGGTCGCGCAGGCGGCGGTGAAGAACTCGGCGGTATCCGCGGCGTCCTGCACCACATGCAGCGCACTGCAATTCAGGGAACACCGGACGTCCTGACGGCCATCGGCAACAAGTGGGTCGCCGGGGCGAAGCAGACGACCGGCGACGTCCACCCGTTCCGTAAGAACCTCGGCGAGCTGAAACTGGGCGACACCATCATCGGTGGACCACGGCAGGTCACCCGCGCTGATATCGATCATTTCGCCGAGTTCACCGGGGATACGTTCTACGCTCATACCGATCCTGAAGCGGCAGCCGCCAATCCGCTGTTCGGTGGAATCGTCGCGCACGGCTACCTGGTGGTCTCCCTGGCCGCCGGGCTGTTCGTCGACCCGGCCCCGGGCCCCGTCCTGGCCAACTTCGGCGTCGACAGCCTTCGCTTCCTGACGCCGGTCAAGGCCGGGGATTCGTTGACGGTCACGTTGACGGCCAAGCTCATCACACCGCGTCAGAGTGCCGATTACGGCGAGGTGCGTTGGGATGCAGTGGTTGTCAACCAGGACGGCGATCCCGTCGCGACCTACGACGTGCTGACCCTGGTCGCGAAGCCCGAGGCCGCATCATGAGCGTACGAGTAGCCGTCTGTTACGGGATGCCCGAGGACACTGCCGCATTCGATCGTCACTACGCCGAGGTGCACATGCCCCTCGCGCGGGCTGTCCCCGGTTTGGTCGACTTCACCTGGGGCACGCTCGACTCGCTCGACGATTCACCGCCGCCGTACTACGCGATCGCCAGCCTGTACTTCGCGGACGAGGCATCGCTGAAGGCAGGATTGGCCTCGCCCGAGATGAAGACCGCGGGCAAGGATCTGCGCAACTTCGCAACCGGTGGCGTCACGATGTTCACCCAGAACGAGCAGTCGGTGTTGCAGCCGTGACGGATTCGATGATCGCGCGAGAGATGTTCGAGGTCGACGCGGCGTCCCGCAAGCTCGGCATCGAATTGATCGAGCTGTCACCTGGACACGCGAGGATGTCGATGGTCGTGACCGAGGACATGGTCAACGGCTATGCGATCACGCACGGTGGCTACGTCTTCCTGCTGGCGGACACAACGTTCGCGATGGCTTGTAATTCGCACGACGATTCGGCCGTCGCGGCACGTTGCGACATCCGATACCTCCGTCCGACGAAGGCCGGGGACGTGCTGGTTGCAGATGCCGTCGAGCGTGCGCGGTTCGGCCGGAACGGCCTCTACGACGTGTCGGTGACGTGTCGAGACGAGCTGGTCGCCGAATTCCGAGGTGACAGTCGCACCGTGGCCAGGTAGTCGGATCTGCTCGGCAGTACGGTGAGTCGATGACCACTGCCGATCTGTCTGCCTTGGCCGACGCCACGGCGGCTGCTGTGGGCGGCGCGGTATCGGTGATGGACCCGGCCGGCTACGTCGTGGCCTACTCGTCGCTGCCCGGGCAACCGATCGACGACGTGCGGCGCGACGGGATTCTCGGCAAGCAGGTTCCGGCCGAGTACATGGCGCACCATACCGACGAGGAGTTCCGGCGCAGTTCCACTGTGCGGATCGTCGCCGTAGCCGGGGTGCTACCTCGCCTGGCCGTGCCGGTAACCAGTGGCGGCGAATATCTCGGTTCGATCTGGTGCATTGTCCCCACCGCGGCGGTATCGCGGCCAGAGCCGGCCGCGATGGCTGCACTGCTACGGGCAGCAGCCGAAGCAATACCGTTGCTGAGTCAGCGACCGCAGGCTGTGGGTGTCGAAAAGCCCAGGGCGCGTGAACTACTGACCGATCCAGCAGCCGTCACACCCGAGGGGCAGCTGTACACGGTGCTGGCGACCCGGGTGCAGTCGGACAGGCCGGAAGCCACCGCGTCGCGACTGCGGGGGATGCTCGACCTGACCTTCGGGCAACAGCTCGACTCGGGTGCTGTCGTGATCGACGGCGCTGCCTTCCTCGTGATGCGTTCCGAAATCCCAATTACCGTAGACGAATTCGAGCACCTTCGACGCAGGGCTGTATCTGCCCTCGGAATTCCGGTGACGTTCGCGCTCGGTGGGCCGGACGAGCGCCCGATGACTGCTCGAGTGCATGCGCAGTGGGCGCTCGACGCATGCGAGGACGGTTCTCCGACCGTCATGTTCGAGGACGTCCGAGTCCACGCCACGCTGCGTAGGGCGGGGGCAGCGCTGTCCGAGGTGTCGTTGGCGTTGCCTGCCGTCGAACGGATGCTCTCCTGCGATGCTTCGGAAGGTACCGAGTACGCCGCGACGGTGCTGGCGTTGTTGGCGCACGAGTCCAACGTCGCCGCCGCAGCTGCATCGCTGTACCTGCACCCCAACACCTTCCGCTACCGACTCCGGCGTACCAAGGAGTTGTTCGGTCTCGATCTCGACGACGCGGACACCCGGTTGCTGGTCTGGATGTCGCTACGGCTCAGGGCCGGGCGGTGAGGACCTTCCCGGGGTTGAGCAGGTAGTGCGGGTCGAGCAATTCTTTGATGCCGCGCTGCAGTTCCGCTGCAACCGAGTCGAGTTCGGTCTCGAGAAGGTCCCGCTTGAGCAGTCCCACCCCGTGCTCGCCGGTGATGGTTCCACCGAGTGAGAGGGCGAATGCCGCAATCTCGTCGAACGCGCTGTGCGCCTTCGTCAACGATGAGGGGTCGAGGGGGTCGACGATGACCGTCGGATGGATGTTCCCGTCACCGGCGTGGCCGACGACTCCGATGACGATACCCAGCCGGTCTGCGACCCGACCCACCTCGTCGATCATCGTGGCGAGTTGTGAAATGGGAACGGACACATCGTCGACCAACGGCGAACCGAGACGCTCGAGTGCCGGGTACGCCAGTCGACGGGCCTGCACGAGCTGCTCCGATTCGACCTCGTCCTCGGCAACGGCCACATCGGTCGCACCGGCTGCGGTGCACAGTGCGGCGATAGCCTCGAGCTCCTCCACAGCGCCTGCGCCGATGTCGGATTGGGCGATCAGCACTGCGGCTGCGTCGGTGCCGAAGTCCATCCGGGCGTAGGCGTCGATCGCGGCGATAGTGGTGCGGTCCAACAGCTCGAACAGGCTCGGGGTGATACCTGCTGCACGAATCCTCGACACTGCCTCTCCTGCAGCGACAGTGGAGGGGAAGGTCGCAGCCGTCGTCAGCGGAGTTGAACTGGGAAAGTCCAGGCCGACGGTGGCCTCGGTGATGATGCCGAGCGTTCCCTCCGAGCCGACGAACAGTTCGGCCAGAGAGAGGCCTGCAACACCTTTGACGGTGCGTCGACCGACGAACGTCGCGCCGCCGTCGGCGAGTACGACGCGCAGCCCACGGACGAATCGTGCTGTAACACCGTATTTCACGCAGCACAGGCCGCCGGCGTTGGTGGCGATGTTGCCGCCGATCGTCGAGGCCTCCCAGCTGGATGGATCAGGGAGGTACGTCAGTCCCTGCTGCACGGCAGCATCTTTCAACTCTTTGTTGGTGACACCGGGTTGCACGACGGCGGTGCGGTTGACGACGTCCAACTCGACGATCTTGTTCATGCGCCGGGTATTGAGGGCCATGGCTCCCACGCTGGCGTTCGCTGCTCCGGCCAGGCCGGTCAATGCACCCTGCGGCACAACGGGAATGCGGTGTGCCGACGCGATTTTCATGATGGCCTGCACGTCCGATTCCGTGGTCGGCAGTACCGCCACCAGAGGCAGGGTGGATTCGCACAACGCTGCGGCGTCGTGCCGGTAACCGGCGAGAATGTCCGGGTCGGTCACCACCGCGTCGGCACCGAGGGCGCGCATCAGTTCGTCGATGACGTGAGAGTGGTGAACGAGAGTCGACGTGGGTGCGGCCATGAGTTCGAGTATGACCGGCGTCACTGTGGACGTCTGCGTCGTTTCGGACGAAGCGACAGGCCCCGATCGGTAGTTTCCGACGAAGTGCGTCCATCGCCTTGTTATGTACGCGACCACCTTGACAAACTACGGTGGCGCCGGTCACAGTAATTACCGACCGAATGGACGGTGAGTTTTATCCGATTCTGCGCTTGCACCTAATCGCCGTCCTTCACCCATCGCAACCCGCCCCGCCCCACTCCGAACGGCCGCTCGATGCCCGAGCGCCGGAGCCCGAACGAAACGAGACAAGTCGATGTCAACTCAGGTCGAGACGCCCACCGGGGTGTCGCGTGAGCATCGCCGCGCCGCCATGGCCAGCATGGTCGGTACCACCGTCGAGTGGTATGACTTCTTCATCTACGCGCAGGCCGCGTCGCTGATCTTCGCCCAACTGTTCTTTGCACCCATGGGCTCGTCCGGACAGCTGGTCGCCTACGTGACCATCGGTATCAGCTTCGTCTTCCGTCCTCTCGGGGCCATCGTCGCCGGCTACTTCGGCGACAAGATCGGCCGAAAGAAGGTCCTCATCGCGACCCTCACCCTGATGGGTGCGGCCACCGTCGGAATGGGTCTGCTGCCCACATACGCGACAATCGGCATCTGGGCTCCGATCATCCTGATCGTGCTACGCATCCTGCAGGGATTCTCCACCGGCGGCGAGTGGGGCGGCGCTGCGCTGATGGCCGTCGAGCACGCTCCGAAGGGCAAGCGCGGAATCTACGGCGCAGCAACCCAGATGGGTGTTCCGCTCGGCATGCTCATCGCGGTCGGAACACTGGCACTGTGCACCGGTTTGCTCAGCGAAGAGCAGTTCGAGGCCTGGGGCTGGCGCATTCCGTTCCTCATCAGCTTCGTGCTGATCCTCGTCGGCTTCTACATCCGACGCCGTGTCGAGGAGACTCCGGTGTTCAAGGAGCTCGCAGAACGCAAGGAGCGCAACCACACTCCCGTTCGCGCACTGTGGCGCACCAACAAGAAGCAGGTCATGCTCGCTGCCCTGTCGTTCATCGGCACCAACGGAAACGGCTACATCATCGTCGGCGGTTTCATCGTCGCGTACTCGACGCGCGAACACGGACTCGCTCGCGTGGACGTGTTGGTGGCCAGCTTGTTCGCGGCCATCGTCTGGGGTGTGTTCACTCTGCTCGGCGCACATCTGTCCGATCGATACGCCCGCACCACGATCATGAACCTCGGCAACATGGCAATGGTGTTGTGCGCCATTCCGTTCTTCCTTCTCGTCGACACCGGTGAGTTGCACTGGATCTACGTGGCCCTCGGGCTGTTCGCCGTCGGACTCGGGCTGTCGTACGGTCCGCAGCCGGCGCTGTATGCCGAGATGTTCCCTGCTGCAGTCCGATTCAGTGGTGCATCCATCGGCTACGCCATCGGCACCGTGCTCGGTGGAGCCTTCGTTCCGACGATCTCCGAGGCACTGTTCAAGGGAACCGGCACCTCGATGTCGATCTCGATCTACCTGATGATCCTGGCGGCGATCTCCTTCGTGGCAACGTCGCGAATCAAGAACCGTCGAGACGAGGATCTGAACGTCTGACGCACCTGCTCGAAAGCCCCGAAACCAACACAATTTCGGGGCTTTCGTTATTTGTATGCAAGACCGACCGCAACGGCTGAAAACACGGACCAACGCGCACGCTCGTTGCCATCTGCTCCAGACTGCCTGCAGGGAAATGATGAGGCAGGACCGGGTTTTCGATCACGCCGACCGCGCGCGGCCACCCTGTCCGAGTTCGTTTGCGCTCTCTTCGTGACGACGAGGCATTCGGCGTCGGCGATCGGCGCGGATCGCTGCGGTGACCAGAGTGACTGTCGCGGCGACAACGCACAGCCAGCTGAGCCAGAGCAGACCGCCGATCGAGGTTGTCACGCCAGCACCCCCGAAGGCGACCGCGCCCGCGACCAGACGGTTGAGGTGACGTTTTCCCGGTTGCCGGACGACGCTTGCGACGAGACCCAGCCCGATGACGGCGAGGGCGAAGCCAACGATGATGTAGACGTGCGGCCGGTCGCTTCGAGTTGTCAGAAAGATCAGTTCGTCCGGGTTGGTCATCTGGAAGAGGGTCACTGCTACGCCCGTCGCAGCAGCAATCCCGCAGGCCGTGCATGCGTTACGAACGGCTTTCCCGCTTCGCAGCCACACAGCCACGGCCGCGAAGGGCGTCACCCATACGGCCAACGCGAGATAGACCGGCCACAGCTCGGACGGTGCGACCGAGGCCGCAGGCTCGTACAGATTTCGGTCCGGAAGAATCCATGCTCCGACGAGCGTCAGCCAGGCGGCGGGGACGGTCCATGCAACCGCAGCCACCCAGGACAGCGCACCCCGTTTGCCGACGATCGCCGCGACCGCCGACACTCCGACCCAGGTCGCGATGTAGAACACGATCAGGGCTTGTGCCGTATTCACTCGTCTCCGCAGCCCTCTCACGCAGTTGTTCGGTGTGTTGTCCCGCGCGTGCAATCACTCCCATGAGGTCGCCGACGATGAGGGTGCCAGTCAGGTCGCGCTCACGTCGGAATCACGAACTGGTGGCGCAGCTTCTTTGCCCCAGCGCTCGAGTGCGCCGACTGCGTCACGCAAAGCGAGACCTCTCTCGGTCAGCGCATACGCCCGAGTGTTGTGCCGGAGGGGGAGACGAGTCAACACGCCTGCCGCTTCGAGTTCGCGTAGCCGGGTAGCGAGCATGTTCGTCGGAACGCCCAGTTCGCGCTGCAGATCTCCGTAGCGTTGCGGCCCATCGAGTAGCCGTTCCACGATGAGCAGCGCCCAACGAGCGCCGACTACGTCGAGGGCGTAGGCCAGGTCACTCATTCGGCCGAATCGGTATCCGGCTTCATCCAGAACGGCGAGTAGTGGTAGCCGTCCGGGTCGTCGAACTGGCGTTGGTACATGAAGGCGTAGTCATCGGTGTCTCCGATTCGTCCACCGGCAGCGCCGGCGCGCTCGGTCAACTCGTCGACTGCCTCTCGGCTACCGAGGTCGAACGAGACCGTGACCTTCGACGGGGTGTCGGGACCGCCGATCAGCTCCTCGGTGCCGCCCACGCTCGCGTACATATCGCGGCTGCCGAGCATGACGTACTGCCCCGGTGTGATGGCGAAGCACGACACGTTGTGGTCGGACATCTCGGGGTTCAGGGTCCAACCGAGGGCTGTGTAGAAGGACGTCGCGCGCTCGACGTTCTCGACGGGACAGGTGATGAACAGGCTCATGCCCTCGATGCTTGCAAAATGCAAGTGGGGCGTCAAGGGGTCAATTCGACGTCCTTACCTGTGCGCGTGCAGCGGACGGCCCGACAACGCCATCATTGCTTCACCGAGTGCTTCGTTCTGTGTGGGGTGAGCGTGCACGAAACTTCCGACTTCTGATGGCAGTGCTTCCCATGCCACGGCGAGTTGCGCTTCGCCGATCAGCTCGCCCACGCGGTCGCCGACGAGGTGAACGCCGACAACCGGGCCGTCGTCGCGGGCTCGAATCACTTTGACTCCACCGGCGGTGGCGAGAATGCGGCTCTTGCCGTTGCCGCCGAGGTCGTAGACAACGGAGGTCACTGTGCCGTACTTCTGCTTCGCGGCCTTTTCGTTGAGACCGACCGACGCGACCTCCGGGTGTGAATAGGTCACGCGCGGAATGAGATCGCCGTCGATGCGTGCCGGTACGAGGCCGGCGATGTGCTCGGCGACGAAGATGCCGTGCTGAAAACCGCGGTGCGCCAACTGATATCCCGCCACGATGTCGCCGACGGCATAGACGCCGTCCGCGGTGGTGAGCAGATTGTCGTCGACAGTGACGAAGCCGCGTTCGGTGGCGATGCCCTGTTCGGTCAGGCCGAAGCCGTCGGTGCGGGGTCCGCGTCCGACCGACACCAGCACCAGATCGGCAGTGAGGGTGTCCCCGGACGACAGTGACACAGAGGCTGCGTCGGGAGATTCGGTGACGGACTCGACCTTGGTGCCTGTACGAATGTCGATGCCGCGCTTACGTAGTGCCTTGTTGCCGCGACGGGGTTTTCGACGAAATCGGCAACAGTGCGCAGAAACCCGCCTGCCACTCCGCTGGAGAACCGATTCCCTGCAGCCGAAGAAGTCTGTATTGCGCCTAATCCCGTTGCAGGACAGGACCTGCGGCTGTCTCGTCTTCGTTACTTCGATGACGGATTCGCTTACAGGTTGTTTATGCAGGGTGGCCGACGGCGGGCTTCAAGCTCTGCAGTCCACGAGCGTTTTGATTCCGGTGTTGCCACCTGATGCCATGCGGGTGAGCGTTTCACTGGCATGACGCAACGGGACTATTCGCGTGATCAAAGGCCGAAGGTCGAGTGTGCCCGATTCGACGAGGTCGATCAGTTCGGCGTGGCAGTTGTTGTATCCGACGCTCGCTTTCAGCGTCTTTTCCGAGTTGACGAAATTGAATGCTGCCAAGGAGATTCGAGGGGCGAGTCCGAGAAGTATGATTTCCCCGCCGAAGCGCGCAAAGGAGATCGCGAGGTCTACTGCGGACTGCCGGCCGACGACTTCGAACGACACGTCCACAGCATCTTCGCCCGTCGCCTGTCCCGGTTCGATGGTGGTCGGATCGGCCACCTGATCGAACCCAGTGGTGAGTGCAGCCTCTCGGCGGCTGGGTTCGGGATCGATACCCAGAATTCGTGAAGCCCCCTTGATACGCAGGAGTTGGCCGACGAGTAGACCGACGGGGCCGAGTCCGACGACGGCAGCGGTTCCACCGGGGGTGAACGACGACCGTCGAACCGCGTGCAAGGCGACGGCAGCAGGTTCGAGTACTGCTGCCGACGCGAGGTCGAAACCCGAAGGTAGGCGGTGCACCATGTATCCGGGCACTGTGGCGCGCTCGGCGAGGCCACCGTTTCCCATCAGGCCGACGAA
Organism: Rhodococcus sp. 14-2496-1d; assembly: GCF_002259365.1. NCBI lineage: Bacteria > Bacillati > Actinomycetota > Actinomycetes > Mycobacteriales > Nocardiaceae > Rhodococcus > Rhodococcus sp. 14-2496-1d. The sequence continues at coordinate 194,445 of NZ_NPFV01000016.1, forward strand.
GCCGAACGATGCGCAGGTGTGGTAACGGCCCATCCGACATTGGTCGCACCGCCCGCATCTGTAGTTGGGTTCTATGACAACTGCATCGCCGACGCGTACGTGGGTGACGTCCGCGCCGACAGCCGACACCGTTCCCGAGAATTCGTGCCCCAGGGTTATGGGAGCGCTCATTCCCGAGAGCTGATGTGGCGCATCGACCGGTATCGCGTGTGGGCCGTCAGCGATCTCGTGCAGGTCGCTTCCACACACCCCGCAGTAGGCCACGGCGATCTCGACGAATCCCCTGTCCGGGGGAGTTCTGACAAGCTCGTCGAGACGAACGTCTCTGGCGGCGTGCCAGCGCACAGCCAGGACTGGTGCTGTCATCGAACTTCTTCCGTTCGAGAAGGCGCTGTTTCGACCAGTCCGAAGCTCAATGCGACCACGATTGCTGCGGCACCTGCTGGGATCAACATACTCATCTGCAAACCGAACGAGTCGGACAGCAACCCCGCCAACCAAGGGGCGACGAACCCCCCGATGATCTCGCCGGTACCCATGATGGCACCGAGGCAGGTCGCGATGAGGTGCCTCGGCACGGTCTCGGCGGGAATCGTCGCCATCATCAAGGTGAAGCACCCCATGCCGGTGTACGTCACGATCAGAGCGGCGAACAACATGCTCGGTGAGCCGACGTACACAATGGCCAACGGTGCGAACACGGCCAGGGCCGAAAAGACGATCATTGCTGGTCGGCGTCCTGTTCGATCCGAAATTCCAGGCACCAGAGCTCCCCAGATCACCCATGCAATACCGATGCCACTGAGCACGAAACTCAATTCCCCCCCGGAAAACCCCTTGATCTCGCTCAGATACAGCGGAGCGAAAGTCTGAGTAGTGGTGAACCAGGTCAGGTAGAACACCGAAATGACAAGGCACAAAGCCACATTGCGTGTGCGTAGAGCCTGCCAGAACGTCATCGAAGGGTCACCCCGGTGAATCGGTGCAGCCGTGTCCGCCGCATCCTGAGCCAAAGTCGCCGGCTCCCGTAGTCGCAAGTCGCGAACGAACACCAGGACGAGGACCGCGAGTACGACTCCGGGCACCACGGTGGCGTAGAACGCCGTACGCCACCCGAAACTTTCCGCCAGCCACACGGTCACGAACGGTCCTAGCACGCCTCCGATCAAGCCCGCCGACGACCCTTGCACCATGCCCATGTTCAGCCCACGTCGTTTGGGACTCGAGGAGTACATCATCATCGGCTGGGCCAGAGGCAGAACTCCTCCTTCTGCGCATCCCATGACTGCACGGAGCAGGACGAGACTGGCGATTCCACCCACCAGTCCCGACATGGCCGAAAACAGGGTGAACACGATGATCGCCGCGATCAGATACGGCTTGCGGCGGTCCTTGCGGTCGGAGAGGTAGCCGATGGCCAGTCCGGAGACGGCCCACGCGAGCGCCGGTACGCCGCCTAACAGCCCAATATGTGAATTGTCCAGGCCCAACTCGTCTTTGAAGTACGGAGTCAGGTAGTTCAGTGCCAGTCGGTCGAAGAAGACGAAACCGAAAGTGCCGAACAGGACGGCGAGGAGAACGTTCTCGTAATGTCCACCGCGAGGGGGAGGACGGTAACCGCGGGTGGCATCGGCCTGTCCCGCATCGATGGCAGTCATGTCATGGCCTCGAGTTGGGATCAGCGGATGAGGGTATCGACGTAGTCCGCCCCGATACCCACCTTGTCGTAGTGTTCCCGGCAGAGGGCCAGGTAGTCGTGGACATCGAAGTGTCCGGTCGAGTTTCCGTCTTCGTCGAGCCAGATCAGTGGGCCCTTGACGACGAAGAACGCACGCATGGGCTCCTCGTGCTCGTAGGCGACCAAGGTGTGGCCCTCGCCGGGAGTTTCGAACACGAACGAACCTGCTGTGGCCGTCCACGGCTGCTCGAGGTAGCCCCACTTACCCGAGATCGTGTACGCGAAGACTTCGTGCGGGTGGTAATGCCGATTGACCAGTCCCGCAGTCTTCGACCAGAGGATATCGGCCCACCTGTTGTCGCGGGGTGAGATCCACAAGGGGCGCGAGGCAACAGTGTCGCTGAACGGTACGTAGTAGCGCTCGTCGTCCACCGGTGCGAATTGGTGAAAAACCTCCGGTTGAGCATCCGGCTTCATGTAGTCGGCGATGGGCTTGAGGTCCTGCCAGAATTCGGTGTTGGGCTGTTCAGGCATGTCAGTCTTCCGATCGAGGAGTAGTGCGCGTCCCGAATGGGACTCGATCAGTGAACTGCATCACTCGCTTGCGCGGCTTTCTGATACCGGTCGAACTTCTTGCGGCTTTGAGACATCTGAAACGGGCCTCGGCTGTTGCGGGGGCGATAGGAAACGTGCAGTAGGATGGCGCAGATCACATTGTGGAGGTGTCATGCCTGCGAGTCAGCTCACCGCTGTGCGTTCTATCCGCACAGACGATGTCGCACCCACGGACCGGCTCGAATACTGGGAGCACTACAACGCTGAGGCCCTCGTGGGATTGCGATGCGGGACCTATTCCGTCGAGGGCCTGGTGGCGCAGGAATCGAACTTCGAGATCGACGATCTCAAGCTGGCCCACATCGATGGCAACCCTCACATCATCGAACGCACTCCGGATCTGGTGCGGAACCACCCCAAAGAGTCCATTTTCGCTACCCTCCTCATGGAGGGATCGGGGTTCTTCTATCACCCCGAGGGATGCCTCCCGGTGCATGCGGGTGATGTGATCGTCTACGACACCCTTCACCCGTACTTGTTCGCATTCGGGTCTGACATGCGGCAGCTGCTCATCGATGTGCCACGACAGACAATGCAGCAGCAATTCGGACGATCGGACATCGACCGACCGATCGTCTCGAGTGCTCAGTCGGCGACCGTGCAAGCACTCACAGGCGCGCTGTTCGGCCCGGAAGGCGGCGGTTCTGCTCCCCGAATCGAGATCGAGAAGTCATCCGCCCTTGTGGAATTCATCGCGACGATGGCCGGACTGGCAAATGATCTCGGTGCGATTCGACAGCAACAAGCCCTGTCCTTCATCGCGGCCAACATTTCGAATCCCGAGCTGTCCGCCGCCGACGTCGCATCCGCTCTGGGAGTGACGCTGCGGCATCTCAATCGTTCGATGGCTCAGGCTGGAACATCGGTCAGTAGGACCATACGAGAAGAGCGGCTCGACCGCGCGATTCTCGCGCTGCAGACGACAGTCAACAAAAGCATCAGCGATATTGCCGCCGAGTGGGGATTCAGCTCGCACGCTCAGCTCTCGACCTTGGTTCGCCGACACTACGATCTCACCCCGAGTGAAGTGCGAGATCACCCCGGGCCTCTTCGATTCGTCAGGGAATCGCGCTGACGCCAGGTTCGCGAAAGCTGCTGCGGCGCAGTATATGCAGGGGTTCTGACGTAGTCGATACTGTCGACGCACAGTACTACTCCAGTTCGACGTCGCCGGCGACTCGATGAGGCCCGTGGCTGACGGCCTGACCGCTGTCGGGGTGCCGAACAGGACGCGACGCGGTCGCGCGAATGCATGCTCGACCCGAACTGTGAACGGGCCGCTCGAATACTCGACACGCGTGAAGCATGCGTTTCAATCGGCTCGCTCGACGCCACTGCGTGTGAGGACCAGTCCGGTCCCCACGACGCCGATGATGGTGATCGCCAGCGCAATCGATGACCAGCCCTCGCTGTGCCAGTACACATCTTCGAGCGTGATGAGCAATGCTGTTTCGTCGACGATCAGCGCCAGGGCCACCCCGAGTACCGCTCCCATCCACGACCGTGTCCGTGGCGAACGGTCCACGAGACCGAAGACGGCGACGGCTGCCAGCAACAGAATCCCCCACAGGTAGTGGTGCAGGTGCACTCCGCCGGCGCTGATGTCGCCGACATCGCTGGTGTCGATATGTATAAGCCAGGTGACCAGCCGGGCACCGCCGAAGGTGACGGTGAATGCCAACCACGCCAGCACGATTCCGCGGCGCGCCGGGTCGATCTGTCTCCAGCGGTAGGGAAATCCGAAGCGGGCGTGCTGGGTTGTCTCGGAGTCGTCGTCAACAGGTTCGTTCGGCATCACGGTCATTGTCCCGCATCGGCGCTAACGGTCCGGTACGCGCGTTCGTGCGTCTACAGACGGTCCGCACTCAGAGTTCCACAGCGACCGGTTGAGCCGGAGGCGACCGCTCGAAGACATGTCGTGGCAGCGCGATCGCCTCGCGCGGTATCGTCGCTTCGGTGTCGAGTCGCCGGCACTCGTATCGACCTATCCGTCTGACTTCGGATCGGTTTTGACGAAGGCCAGGGCGACCTCGCGTGGCCGGGGAGGATTTTGCATGGCAGCACATCGCGATACCGAGACCGCGCATTCACCGTCCACCTCGTTCTCGGAATCGATAGGACTGGTCGTCACCATGCAGTTCGCACCCATCCGACGACTCGACGACAACGCCCTTGCCGGAGCCGAACTCCAACTACGAGGCCCTGCCGGCTCTGCACTGGACTCCGCTGACGCGCTGCGCCGCGCCGCACACCTGATGCAACAGCGACCCCAATTCGATCTGCACAAGACCACACTTGCGAACACCGCACCTGCACGTACCCTCGCCGAACACCTGCCCCTGATCCTCACCCTCGACGCGCAATCACGCCGCGCCCTCGACGACAGCGACCGCGAACGCACATCGACGATGCTCGAACGCGTCGTCGTCACCGTCGACGCCTCAGCCGTCCTCGCCGACCCCCACCAGGCCATGGCCGCGATAGCGTCCGCGCGGACCGGTGGAAAGCTGATCGCACTCGACGGCGTCGGAGACCACCCCCACGCGACGACCCTTCTGCCGTTGATCGAGCCCGACATCGTCATCACCGCAGCGGACCTGCTCACCGAAACCGGACACGACGTCGGAACCACCACTCATGCCCTCGCCGCCTACGCCGAGCGCTCCCACGCAGTGATCGTCGCCGAAGGCGTCGACACCGAAGCCACCCGCCTGGCCGCGATCACCATCGGAGCCACATACGGAACGGGGCAACTGTTCCCGGCAGTCGAAGACCCTGCCGAACTCCTCGACGAGCCGGTCGTTCCTATGCCCGCCGACCCGGTCTGGACCACACCGACCACCGACTCGAGCACCCCCTACGCGATCGCCTCGGCACACGCCACCGCCCGGCGCGGAACGAAAAAGCTGTTGATTCAGATGAGCAAATCCCTCGAAGCGCACGCCGCAGCGTCCGGATCATCGATGATCGCACTCGGCACTTTTCAACGCGCACAACACTTCACACCCACCACCTCCGCTCGATGGCATCATCTCGCAGAAACCATCGGCTTCGCCGGGGTCTACGGCGTGGGCCTACCCGCCCTCGTCGACGGAAACGTTCGACATGCCCCACTCGACCCCGGCGACCCACTCGTCCAGGAATGGACCGTCATCACCCTCGGTCCACACCACGCGGCACTTCTGTCCGCACGTGACCGCCACGACAACGGCCCTGACCTCGACCGCACTTTCGACTTCGTGCAGACCTTCGACCGCGCCACCGTCACCCGAGCCGCCCGAGCGATTCTGCGGCGCTACCCGCACTGAACAGCACACATCGGCCAGCATGCGGGGTCCCACGGCCGCCGGACAGCATCCTCGGTTCCAGCGAACAATGCGCACCTATGCAGATTTCAGGGACGCAGCCGTGGGTCAGCTGGACTCGCGATCGACACAGTTCGTTCGATTCAGATGCTCACACGGATCACTCTCCTGATGGAGAGCGTGCCGCTGACCGCCTCGGACATCATGACCTGGATATGTGACTATCCACAGTGACCGCAGACCTTCTGTCGGACTCGCCCAGTGATATGTCACAGAGTGACGACAAATAACAGGTCTGCAGTACGTTTTAGGCTATTTCGCTGGTCCGTAGGGTTGTTTTCTGGACACAATAGGTTTGACGATTGTTCAGGAATCAACCATGCTCTCGATTTTGCCCCAGAAGGGCGTCGAGGGATCAGCCAGGAGTGCGCCCATGACTACCCCCCTCCTCCCCGACGTGCCCTCGGCACGCACCATCGAATACGTAGACCGTCCCCGCTCGGTTTGCAGTGTGCCGACGGACAGGACGAGCCTCGTCCGGGGGCGAGGCCTGGACTCCGTCCACCGGTCGACGCCCTGCGCGGACGGAGCCCTGACATTGACAGCCGCGACGCCGTCGGGCTCCCCGGAACTGTGGTCCCGCTACGTCGAAGGAGCGTGGGAGTCGTATTCACGCCACGGTGTCACCGCGGCTCTCGACATGGAAGAAGTGGCTTCCGGCGCAACGACAGCACTGTTCTACGTGGTGTGCGATGAGGCAGGAGAGATGCTCGGCGGCGTTCGAGCCCAGGGGCCGTACGCGATGGTCGAGCAATCCCATGTCCTCACCGAGTGGAAGGACTCGCCCGGACTGGCACCGGTTACCGACCTGCTTCGGTCTCGACTTCCCCACGGAATCGTGGAAATGAAAAGCGCGTGGGTCGATGCGGGGGCCGCAGGGCGGACGGTGTCGAATGTCCTGGCTCGAACAGCGTTGCCGACGCTCGAATTGACCGGCAGCCGGTACCTGTTCGCCAGCGCGGCCGATCACGTTCTGCGTTTGTGGGAGAGTTCCGGTGGGCGGATCGACCACGGCATCCCCGCTGCCGCGTATCCGAGTGAGCAGTACCGGACCGTCATGATGTGGTGGGACCGAACTACCCTCGCGCAGGCCGCGCAGCCCGAGGTGTGGCGCTCGATGGTCGACGAGGTCCGCGCACTGTGTGGGGACGATCGGCACGTCCTGTGCGTGGCATAGCGGCTCGCTACATCACTGGCCTCGACCATTTTCGTGTTGCCGACCCTGTACGGTGCCCTGCCAGCTGATCGTCAAGGTCCCCGCGTGGCAGGCGCGGTCTCGGCCGTCGGTCTTGGCTCGGTAGAGCGCGGCATCAGCGGCGCGGACGACTGCATCGAGTACTTGATCGAGACCGCCCGATTCGGTCGAAGCGAAGCTTGTCGCGGGTGACGCACCGTCATCGGACGCGGCCGGTCGCACGTCCACAGTCACCGTTCCGATACTCACGGTCACCGTGCAGTCGGACCGGACTCGGTCGAGTATCCGCCGCGTGAGCTCGTGATCCTCTCGGTGTGTGGCAAGGATCAGGAACTCTTCGCCGCCGGTCCGGGCGACCACCGCATCCGATGCGCCGACCACCGCGTGCACCGCATTCGCCAGGGTAGCGGCAACCGCGGCGAGCGTTCGGTCGCCGGCTGTGTGACCGGCCGTGTCGTTGACGGCCTTGAAGTAGTCGACGTCGACTACGAGCGCAGACAACGGTTTCCCTCGCTCGCAGGCCTCGTGCACCAGGATCCCGGCGTTCGACAGCAGTCCGCGTCGATTGACCAGACCGGTCAGCGGATCCGTGTCGGCCAGTTGTTGCAGTTTCCGGTTGACCACCGACAGTGTTCGGCGCAGGCCACCGATGAGCGCGACCGGCACCAGCACCGTGGTCACGGCGGCACCGATTGCGACCGCAGTCACTGCCCACCCGGAAGACCCCACACTGATCACCGACAGTGCCGTGGCCATCACCACCGAGACCGCGGACAGGCCGGCAGTCACACGTGGTGGTGAGCTCGATGCGGCGATGGCCGGAACGATGGCCAACATCGAGGTGACCGCACGCGTTCCTGCCGGATCCGCGATCAGGTAGGCACTGATCGCGACTCCGGTCATACCCCCGAAACCCAGGACCGCGAATTGGCGTTCGCTCAACCGCCCCACCTTGGCGGCGAAAAGCACGGTGACTGCGGTGAACGTCAGCACGGCGATGAGAACCGGAAGTGCGTTCGGCCGTAGGAATGTCGGTGACAGCAGCGCAATGGCCAACAGCGGCACCGCACCGGTGGCGCTCGCGATGACTGCGGCCGTGCGGGTGTCGAGCCGTGATCGCCAGAAGTTCGTGCGCCGACGAGGCGGCTGGTCGATCACGTTCATCGGATGATTCCTCGGATCAGGGTTGGGCGAACCCAACAAACAGTATCTGTCGGAGCTCCTCGCCGGTGGTGCGCCCGCTCACACGTTTGCAGGACCGGCGGCAGGGTCGAGGCCGGTGCGTACCAACCCATCCAGATCGATCCGCCGCCGACCTGAAGGGAGTGGTTCGCCGCGGCCGAATGCCCTCACGGCAGCGGTTACAGCGGCACCCCCGAGTGCGACGTCTCCGCCGAGCTGGGGCCACGTCGAGAGCGTGCGCCCGATCTCCGGTACCGACGCAATCATTCGAGGGGTCAGCTTGCTCGGTTCGAGCAACGTCGCTGCAATTGTGCTCTTCTGCTCGATGGTCATGTCGGCCAGATCCGCGGTGTCCATTTCGCCGAGCAGTCCGTGAAACACCGGTCGGTCGGGTTCGATATCGAAGCGTTCGATATCGAGGACGCCTCCGTCGCTGGTCTCCATCACCACAGGAATACCTCGGGCGCGGGCGTGGTGGCGGACCAGCAATTTGGTGTCGATCGAGTCGCATTCCTCGACGACGAGATCGAGTCCGTCGAGAAAGCCACCGAGCGTCTCGGCCGTCACACCGTTCGCGAAGACCTGCACATTCAGATAGGGGTCGAGCTCGGAAATTCGTCGGGCTCCCACGACCGCTTTGTTCACGCCCAGATCGAGCACCGAAGTCGGGACGCGGTTGAGATTCGACAGATCGAGCTCGTCGAAGTCCGCCAGACGCAACTCCCCGCACAATCCCTCCAGTGCGAGGGTATGCGCGACGGCATGACCGACGCTCAGCCCGACGATTCCCACCCGCAGAGCTCTGAACCGAGCTTGCTCTTCGGTGGTGATCTTGTTTCTGTTGCGGTCCAGTCGCAGCCGATCGAAGCCGCGTGGACCGAGGACCCGCACCAATGAGCGCCGCCATGGGTAGTACACCCACCGTGGCTCTTCCGCGAGGTCGCCGGCGATCGCGGGAAGTAGCCCACGAAGCGAGGCCAACTGGTCGGGTGTCGTGTCGACGACGCCGATGGCGGGATCGTCGATCAGACCACGGACGATCGAGTCGTGTTCATGCTCGGACGGATCGAACACTCTGTGCTCTGACATTGCTGAGTCTCCGCATCTTTCGGATGATTGTCGCCGACGGACGGCACCGATCACGTCCCACAGCCGGACGCGACACCAGGCTGGTTCACGTTACTGAACAACGGGCGGCAATCATTGCCAGGCTGCGGATCGCTTGATAAGAACTAAGCAGACGCCGTCCATCCGCTGTGGTGAAGCCCGCGTACGGACAACGCGCCCGCGTGCCGCGGCACAGGGAACGAAAGTCTCTGTGTACGTGCAGCGGTGGGACCGAGAACGTGGGGTGAGAATTGGGCGTCGACAGGGGCTTCGACGAGCGTTTCAGCTCACTGACCTCGATCTTTCAGCCGATCGTCGACTCAAGGACCGGGTTGGTCGTCGCGCACGAGGCACTCACCCGGTGGCCGGCGTTTCCGGACACCTCGCCGGAACAGATCTTCGACATCGCTCGCACCATGGGAATGGTCGACGAGCTGGACCGCAGATGCATCGAGTCGGCAGTCACCACAGCGGCACAGTCCACCCCTGCAGACCACGCGCCGCGTACGTTGTTCGTCAACATCGAAGCCGAAGCGATGTCCTCCGAGAATTCGTCGGCCTCGGTCCGCCGCCTCAGCCAGTTGCTCCGCGCAGGCGGCTCCCAGGTTCGGCCGGTTGCGGAATTCCCCGAACGCTCCCTGCTCACCGACCCTGCACGCCTGCTCAGATCGGCGGACCGACTCCGACGTGACGGAGTCACCATCGCTCTCGACGACGTCGGTGCCGACCCCGACTCTCTGGTACTGCTGCCCCTTCTGGCACCGGAAGTGATCAAACTCGACAGATCGTTGCTCGACGACGACCTCCCCGGCGACAAGCTCGCCACCTTGCTCGCCGCGCTCGCATACTCGAGCCGGTTCGAGGTGACACTCATCGCCGAAGGAATCGAAACCGAGAGACAGAAGGACAAAGCCTTGGCGTGGGGTGCCGACTACGGGCAAGGGTTTCATCTCGGCCGTCCCGGCCCCCTCGATGCATCCCCGACCTCCTCCTTCCCTGTGCAGCCACGCCCTCCTGTGACGAGACCGTTGACGGACATTCTCGACGACCGCGCCACCGACACGACGTCGATCTCGCTCCTCACGTCCATCTCCGACCATTTGCTCGACTTCGCGATGACGACCACCGAGACTCTGACGATCGTTGTCGCGTTCCGCGAACCGGAATTGTGCAGCGCAGACATGGCGCGCAAACTGCAGCGTCTGGCGCGCCGACACCCGTACGTCAAAGCGCTCGACGCACCGCGCGCACTGTTCACTGCCACCGATGGGGTGCGCCACGCCGACCTGGTTCAACCCTCGGAAAGAATCGGTGCCATCGCCGTCATCGGCCAACGGTTCTACTGCGCCCTGGTCGCCGCCCCGCTCGACCCCGATGCTCCAGCGTCGCCGTCGAACGAGTGGAGGTATTTCTTCAGCACCGATCCGGCCCAGGTCTGCGACTCTGCGCGCACACTGATCGTGCACAGTTCGAGCCCCACCCGACCCGGGCCCGACCTGACATCGGGTCGACCATGACGAAACCTGTTCCGGCAGCGGTCAACTGTGCGCGTGCAGCGGACGTCCCGAGAGTGTCATCATCGCCTCACCGAGTGCCTCGTTCTGCGTGGGGTGAGCATGCACGAAACTCCCGACTTCTGATGGCAGTGCTTCCCATGCCACGGCGAGTTGTGCCTCGCCGATCAGCTCGCCCACGCGGTCGCCGACGAGGTGAACACCGACAACCGGGCCGTCGTCACGGGCTCGAATCACTTTGACTCCGCCGGCGGTGGACAGGATGCGGCTCTTGCCGTTGCCGCCGAGGTCGTAGACAACGGAGGTCACTGTGCCGTATTTCTGCTCCGCGGCCTTTTCGGTGAGTCCCACCGATGCGACCTCCGGGTGTGAATAGGTCACGCGCGGAATGAGATCGCCGTCGATGCGTGCCGGTGCGAGGCCGGCGATGTGCTCGGCGACGAACATGCCGTGCTGAAATCCGCGGTGTGCCAACTGATATCCCGCCACGATGTCGCCGACGGCATAGACGCCGTCCACGGTGGTGAGCAGATTGTCGTCGACGCTTACGAAGCCGCGTTCGGTGGCGATGCCCTGCTCGATCAGGCCGAGGCCGTCGGTGCGGGGTCCGCGTCCGACGGACACCAGGACGAGGTCGGCCGAGAGGGTGTCCCCGGACGACAGTGACACAGAGACTGCGTCGGGAGATTCGGTGACGGACTCGACCTTGGTGCCGATACGAATGTCGATGCCGCGCTTGCGTAATGCCTTGGTCAACTGCTTCGAGGACCATTCGTCTTCGCCCGGCACGATGCGATCGAGCGCCTCGACGACGGTGACCTGGGCACCGAACGATGCCCAGATACTGGCGAATTCGATACCGATCACACCGCCGCCGAGCACGACGACCGACTCCGGTACCCGATCGAGTGCCATCGCCCCGTCACTCGTGAGCACGCGAGGCCCCAGTTCGATACCGGGGATGGTGCGTGAATACGACCCGGTGGCGAGAACCAGCGAGCCCCCGGTGATGCGTCGACCGTCGACCTCGACGGTGCGAGGACCGACCACCTGGCCACGACCGGAGACGATCTCGATACCGGGACGCTTCAGCAATCCCTGCAGACCTGCGTACAGGCCGGCGACCACGCTGCGCTGATAGCCCAGTGCCGCGGGCATGTCCACACCAGTGAACGATGCCGTGACGCCGACATGCGCCGAACCGCGCACTGCATCGGCAACCTCGGCGGTGTGCAGCAGCGCCTTGGTGGGGATGCATCCGCGATGCAGGCAGGTACCGCCGAGCTTGTCTTCCTCGACCAGCGCGACCGAGAGGCCGAGTTGTTCGGCACGCAGGGCGCACGAATAGCCGCCCGACCCTCCACCAAGAATGAGAACGTCCACGTCGCTCATCGGACGGATCCCAATGCCACGACGGGGTTCTCGACAAAATCGGCCACGGTGCGCAGGAACCCGCCTGCCACTCCGCCGTCGCACACGCGGTGATCGAACGCCAACGACAACTGCGCGGCCTTGCGGACGGCCAATTGGCCGTCGACCACCCAGGGACGGTCGATGATGCGGCCGATGCCCAGGATCGCGGCCTCGGGGTGGTTGATGATCGCGGCCGAGCCGTCGACCCCGAACACTCCGTAGTTGTTGAGGGTGAACGTTCCGCCGCTCAGCCGGGCTGCGGGCAGTGAACCGGTTCGCGCGAGTTCGGTCAGCTCGGCCAGCCGTTCGGACAGTTCCTTCAGGTCGGCCTTGTCGGCCTGGGGCACAACGGGAACCATCAGTCCACGGTCGGTCTGCGCGGCGATGCCGAGTCCGACATTCTCGTAACGCAGGATCTCGCCTGCAGCGGTGTCGACCGTGCTGTTGAGCTCCGGGAACTTGGCCAGCGCGACCATGGTGAGCTTCGCGAGGACCGCCAGCAGCGTCACCTTGACGCCGTCTATGGAGGCATCGAGGTCGCGTCGGGCCTGCAGCAGAGCCGTCGCGTCGACGTCGACCCAGACGGTGGCCTCAGGAATTTCCGAACGGCTGCGAGAGAGCTTGTCTGCGATGGTCTTACGAATACCGGTGATGGGTATTCGCGTGACGCCCTCCGGCGAGGAAGCAACCGTCGAACTTGCCAAAGCTCGCTCGACGTCTGCACGAGTGATGACGCCGTGGCTGCCTTCTGCGTCGATACTGCCCAGATCGAGCCCACCCTTCAACGCCATGCTCCGAACGATGGGGGAGAGCACCTTCGGCGCATGTGAGTGGAAATTCGTAGCCTGGGTCGAGTTTCCGCTCACCTGCGGCGCAGCCGCTCTCTGCTGCGGCGCAGCCGCACTCCGCTTGCGACGACCGGTCGGGCCGTGTCCTGTGCCGTAGCCGATGAGCACATTGCCCGAGCCGGCGCGTTCTTCCTCGCGGTACCGCTCATGGGCGGCGGGCGTATCGACGATGGCGCCGCCGGTGATGCTGATCAGGGGAGCGCCGACGGCCAGTGAAGTGCCCTCGGCGGCATGCAGTTCGCCGACCACACCCTCGAAGGGGCACGGCACCTCGACGGACGCTTTTGCAGTTTCGACCTCGACGACGACCTGATCGATGGTGACGATGTCGCCCGGCTTGACCTTCCACTCGACGATCTCGGCCTCGGTCAGTCCCTCACCGAGATCGGGGAGCAGGAACACCTGCATGCTCATACCGTGACCGCCTTGCTGAGATCGGGAGCATCGTTCCACTGCAGCCGGTCCATCGCGTCGAGTACCCGGTCTGCGGACGGCAGGTGGAAGTGCTCGAGTTTCGGTGCAGGGTAGGGAATATCGAGTCCGGCAACGCGGAGTACAGGGGCGTGCAGGTGATGGAAGCAGCGCTCGGATACGCGTGAGGCGATCTCGGCAGCGACGCCGGCGAAGCCCTGCGCCTCCTGAATCACGATGCAGCGTCCGGTCTTACGAACCGAGGCCGCGACGGTCTCGTCGTCGAACGGATTGAGCGACCGCAGATCGATCACCTCGACGCTCCGGCCGTCCTCGGCCGCGAATTCCGCGGACTGCATGGCCACCGACACGGTGGGTCCGTAGGCGAGAAGCGTGACGTCGGTACCGCCTCTGCGTACGACCGCCGTGCCGATCGGCTCGGTCTTTCCCAATTCGATGTCGTCCTTGGAGAAGTACAGCCGCTTCGGTTCGAGAAAGATCACCGGATCGGGATCCGCGATGGCGTCACGCATCAGTGAGTACGCGTCGGCGACGGTCGACGGGGAGACGACCTTCAGCCCCGGGGTGTGCGTGTAGTAGGCCTCGGACGAGTCGCAGTGGTGCTCGACGCCGCCGATGCCGCCCGCGAACGGGATGCGAATGACCATCGGCGCGGTGAGCGAGCCACGAGTTCTGTTGCGCAGCTTGGCCACATGGGACACGATCTGCTCGAATGCCGGGTAGGCGAACGCGTCGAACTGCATCTCGACGACGGGCTTGTAGCCCGACATCGCCATCCCGATCGCGAATCCCACGATGCCCGACTCGGCGAGCGGGGTGTCGAAGCAGCGGTCGTCACCGAAGTCGCGGGTCAGTCCGTCGGTGACGCGAAAGACGCCGCCGAGCGTGCCGACGTCCTCGCCGAAAACAACGACCCTTTCGTCCTCGGTCAACGCGTCGCGCAGGGCGGCGTTGAGGGCCCCGGCCATGGTGATCGTGGTCATGACAGTTCTCCTGCTGCGATTTCGGCGGCGACCTGATTGCGCTGGTCGGTCAATCCGGGGGTGGGGGATGAGTAGACGAACCGGAACAGATCCTCGGGGTCGACGTCCTGCTCGACGTTCATGCCGGCTCGAAGTGCTGCTGCGTCGGCGTCGGCGGATACCGTCATCTGCTCGCGGAGCTCGTCGGTGAGGATTCCTCGGCCTTCGAGGTAGGAATCCAAGCGCGAGAGCGGATCTCGGGCCAACCATCCTTCGACCTCGTCGGCCTTGCGGTAGCGGGTGGCGTCGTCGGCATTGGTGTGGGCGTCCATGCGGTAGGTGTGCGCCTCGACGACCACCGGTCCTTTGCCCGCGCGGACGTACTTCACTGCCTCGTCCATGACGGCCATCATCGCGACGGGGTCGTTGCCGTCGACCTGTTCGCTACCGATGCCGTAGCCGACGCCCTTGTGCGACAACGACGGAGCCGCGCTCTGACGCGCGAGCGGAACGCTGATCGCAAAACCATTGTTCTGGACCAGGAAGATGACCGGGGCCCGGAAGACGGCGGCGAAGTTCAGGGCCTCGTGGAAGTCGCCCTCGCTGGTTGCGCCGTCTCCGCAGAATGCCAGGGCGATGGTGTCTCGTCCCTGCTTGGCCTCGGCGTACGCGAAACCGGTCGCGTGCAGCAATTGTGTTGCCAGCGGTGTGCATTGGGGAGCGACCTTGTAGGCGGTCGGGTCGTAACCACAGTGCCAGTAGCCTGCGAGCATACCGAGCAACTCCACCTGGTCGACGCCTCGCGCCGCGAGAGCCATCGAGTCCCGGTATGTCGGGAACATCCAGTCCTGCTCACCCAGGCAGAGGGCTGCGGCGATCTGGCAGGCTTCCTGTCCACGCGAGGAGGGATAGACCGCGAGCCGGCCCTGCTTGGTCAATGCCGTTGCCTGCTGGTCGAATCGGCGACCGTGCACCATCGAGCGATACATCTCCAGCAGCCGTTCGTCGGACGGGCGCGCATACCGTGCGGCGCTGTCGACGCCTGTCCCGTCGGGTGCGAGATACTGCACGGGACGGTCGGCGGGCATGAACTGTTGATAGGACGTTGCCGGAACCTTCTCGACGGTCGTCATGGCGCACTCTCCTGAAATCGGCTTGTACGGCGATTCTGGCCGATTCGGTGAGGAAGAAGTCCTATGGTCGTAGAATTGCAGACATATGGCTACCGATCCTCGCGTACACCAGCGATATGTCCGATCAGTGCATAGAACGACCAGGTAGGAGCGGACGAATGGACGACGTCTCGAGGCGTGTGGAGCTGGACGACACCGATCGGCGCATCCTCACCGAGTTGACCGCCGACGGTCGGGTCTCGATGCGGGTACTGGCCGATCGATTGAATCTCTCTCGTGCACATACGTATACGCGTGTCGATCGGTTGAAGGACTCGGGGGTCATCGAGCGGTTCACCGTGCAGGTCGACCATGCGGCGTCAGGGCTGGGGACCTCTGCGTTCATTGCGCTGTCCATCCGGCAGGATTCGTGGCGGACCGTGTCCGAGGGTTTGCGTGCAATGGAATTCGTCGACCATTTCAGTTTGCTCGGTGGCGATTTCGACGTCTTGGTGCTCATCAGGACTCCCGACAACGAGAGTTTGCGGCAGGTGGTGCTGGAGGGGTTGCAATCACTCGACGGAGTCCGCGCGACTCGCACGTGGCTGATCTTCGACGAGGACCGAGGCGGTCTGGGACGCACGACGCCGCCCACCGAACGCTGACGGTGGGCGGCGTCGAACAGATCACGAGTCAGAAGTTGCCGCGAGCGTCCTGCTCACGCTCGATGGCCTCGAACAAGGCCTTGAAGTTGCCGATGCCGAAGCCGAGCGAGCCATGGCGTTCGATCAGCTCGAAGAACACCGTGGGGCGATCGACCAGAGGCTTGGTGAAGATCTGCAGCAGATACCCGTCCTCGTCTCGGTCCACGAGAATTCCACGCTTCTGCAGTTCTTCGATCGGTACCCGGACGTTGCCGATGCGGGCCCGCAGTTCCGGGTCCTCGTAGTACGAATCGGGGGTGGCGAGAAATTCGACGCCCGCTGCGCGCAGGGCATCGACCGAAGACAGAATGTCGTTGGTCGCGAGCGCCAGATGCTGTGCGCCCGGGCCTCGATAGAAGTCGAGGTACTCGTCGATCTGCGATCGCTTCTTGGCGACGGCCGGCTCGTTCAGCGGGAACTTCACGCGGTGGTTGCCGTTGGAGACGACCTTGCTCATCAACGCCGAGTAGTCGGTTGCGATGTCGGCTCCGACGAACTCGGCCATGTTCGTGAATCCCATGACGCGGTGATAGAAGTCCACCCACTCGTCCATCTTGCCCAACTCCACGTTGCCCACCACGTGATCGAGGGCCTGAAAGATCCGCTTGGGAGCGCCTACCGGTCGCTGCAGTGTCGACGTCCGCGGCTCGTAGCCGGGGAGGTACGCGCCGGTGTACCGGGATCGGTCGACCAACGTGTGCCGGGTGTCGCCGTAGGTGGCGATGGTCGCAGTCCGCACCGTGCCGTGCTCGTCGGAGATATCGGTTGGTTCCTGCAGTACTCGCGCGCCCTGCGCCCGCGCATGCTCGATGCATCGATCCACATCCGGGACGGCCAGTGAGATGTCGATGACGCCGTCGCCGTGCCGCGTGTGGTGCGCCACCAGGTCGCTGTCGGGATCGACGGCTCCCTTGATGACGAATCGCACTGCGCCCGACTTGAGTACGTACGCGTGGTGGTCGCGCTGACCTGTCGTCGGGCCGGAGTACGCCACCAATTCCATGCCGAAGGCGGACTGGAAGAAGTGCGTGGTCTGCGTCGCGTTGCCGACCACCCACACGATGGCGTCCCAGCCGCTGACCGGAAAGGGGTCGCGTTTGTCGTCGTACTCGACCAGGCCGACGAGCTGACGCAATTGTTCGGCGTCGAGATCGGCCAACCGTTCGTCGTCGTTGAGGATGTTGTCGAGGCTCATTGAATCTCCCTGTTGCCGAGCTGGTGTCGTGTCGACCAGTTGTTCCGTCGAGCAAAACATCTGGCGGATAGGTCGTCAATCGACCTCGTTTCTACTGTCTCAGCTGTACATATAGCGCAGACAATCTCTCGTTCTGCTATACGATATGTCTAGAAAATACGATGACCACCGAGGTGCACGATGGAACCGACGCTCGACAAGCTGGACCGCGCAATACTCGCTGCGCTGCAGGACAATTCGAGAATCGGGGTGCTCGAGCTGTCACGGAACCTCGGGGTGGCACGGGCGACGGTGACAGCGAGGCTGCAACGGCTGGAGGACAGCGGTGTCATCACCGGATACCGGCCGCGAATCGGCTTGGCTGCAGCAGGTTACGGGGTCCAGGCGTTCGTCACATTGGAGATCGCGCAAGGTGCGCTCGGCGACGTCGTCGCTGTGCTCGAGCAGATCCCCGGCGTCCTGGAAGCCTTTGCCACCACGGGTGCCGGTGATGTGTTGTGCCGAGTCGCGGCTGCCTCGCACGACGATCTGCAACGAACTCTGATCGTACTCAACCAGTCTCGTACGATCGCCC
This sequence comes from Rhodococcus sp. 14-2496-1d, assembly GCF_002259365.1. NCBI lineage: Bacteria > Bacillati > Actinomycetota > Actinomycetes > Mycobacteriales > Nocardiaceae > Rhodococcus > Rhodococcus sp. 14-2496-1d. The sequence continues at coordinate 212,341 of NZ_NPFV01000016.1, forward strand.
GGTCGACGAGTGTGGTGGTGCTTTCGGAACTGGTCGAGTTCCGAACGATGCCGCTGCTGAACACCGCAGAGACCGATCGAACGCCGAAAGCCCCCGCCTACCGACCCTCGCGGGAATGAGGGCGGTGAGCAGGGGCGTGTCGTTTCGCCGAGTCAGGTGACCGATGGTGCAACCACTGTCAGAAGCCAGACCGTCGGCGGGGCGAGCAGAACGACGAGTCCGCAGTACCCCAGCATCTTTCGCTGGAATCGGGCCTTGTCGTCCACTCGTGCTTCGGCCAGGACCATGACACCGTTGGTGGAGAACGGGCTGACGTCGACCACCGTCGCCGAGAAAGCAATGGCAGCAACGAATCCGATGGCACCCAGCTCACCGGCGGCGAACATCGGTGCAGCGAGGGGTAGGGCGATACCGATGGTGCCGATCGACGATCCGAATGCCGAGATGATGGCCACCGCGTAGCAGAGGATCAGTGCCGTCAGCAGTGGTGAGCCGAGGGCCGACGCGGCGTCGCCGAGGAATCCCAGTGTGCCGTTCTGGGTCATGACCGTCATGTAGGTCTGGACGCCGCAGACGAGGACCACGGCGGGCCAGGCGATGTTGTCGACCACCTTGGGGTGGGTCTTGGGTGCCAACAGCAGCAGCACCACCGACACGCAGATCGCGCTGACGCCGATGTCGACACCCAAGGTCACCGACAGCACTACCAGGGCGGCGATGCCGAGGAGCGTGAGGATACGCACTCGATTCAGCGGAACGGGCTGATCGGGAACCGTTGTGACCGAGGCAGCTTCGATGGGATCGGCCTCGACTTGCACTGCGGTGCCGCCACCGCGGCCCTCGGGCAACCCGGTGTGGCCCGGACGCGGTCCGGACGGCGTCGGCAGTCCGCTCTCCTGGTCGCGCAGGTCCTGAACGTCGAACGCACGCGTTCGATCTGTGATCAGGTCGCGGCCGAGAACGAGGAAGAGCACGAGAGCGATGAAGGTGTTGAGCACGAACGGGATGAGGAACAGGGCAAGCGGATGTGAGCCGACTCCGGTGGAATCCATCAGGCCGTTGACGAAAGCGCCGTACAGGTTGATCGGGGAGAAGCAGCACGCAAGAGCGCCGTGGCTCACGACCATGCCCATGAGGAAGGGATTGACGTTGTTGCGCTTGGCCAGTGGCATCGCGATCGGTGCCAGCATGCCGACGGCGAGAACGGAGCCGAGGGCCATCAGCAGCCCGGACAGCAGGAACATCATCCACAGAATGGCCCAGCGTCGCCCGCCCACCAGTCGGAGGGAACGATCGATGACGACGTCGATGGTTCCGTTGGCTTTGGCGATGGCGAACAGCAAGGTGATGCCGCCGACGATGATGAACGTACTACCGGGGAATGCGTCGATGATGTCGTCGATGGGGATGCCGGATATCGCGCCACCGATGAGGAACGCGCCGGCGAAGGCGAGTAGACCCATGTTGATGGGAGTGATCGTCGCGACCGTGAAGATGGCGATGAGGGCGACGATCGAGATTGCGTAGACCATGGCTGGCCTTTCGGACGGAGGATGAGGTTGTGCCGCGGAGGAAGCGGCGATGCGCGGGCCGGAGCCCGCCTGATCACAGAGCGGAGGCGGGGGTGGGGAGAGGTAGGGCGCGGTCGACCACTGCACGAGCGAGATCGGCAGCGGCGGTGAGACCGTCAGTGTCGATACCGGTGTCGATTCCGGCGCGATGGAACGTATCCACGAGTTGTTCGGTGGCCAGGTTTCCGTGCGCGCCCGGGGCGAAGGGACAACCGCCGTACCCGGCGAGTGCGCTGTCGAAGTATTCGATCTCGAGGTCGAGTACTGCACGTACCGCTGTGTCGAGGGCCTGATCGTGAGCGTTGTGCAGATGCAGGCTGATTGTCAACTCGGGCAACGCTGTTCGTACGGCGTCGACACCTGTCAGTACCTGGTCGGTGGTGGCGATCCCCAGCGTGTCGGCCAGACCGAGGCTCGATACACCGATGTCGGCCATGCGTTCACACACTTCGACGAGCCGCTCGGGCGTGATGACGCCGTCGAACGGGCACACGAATGCGGTACTGACCCCGCCGGTGAATGTGCGGTCCGGATGCAGTGCGACAGCGGAACTCAGATCGCGCAAGGCGTCGTCGGGCGAGCGTCCGGCGTTGGCGCGGCTGTGGCTCTCGCTGGCGGACGTCACGATCTGGATCACGTCGATGTCCGTCTCGGCTGCCCGGTGGACACCGCGACTGTTCAAAGTCAGTGCACTGTAACGACTTCCGTCTCGGCGGGGTGCGCGTTTCACGACTTCCTCGGCGTCGGCCATCTGCGGCACCCGGGTGGCAGAGACGAACGACGCGATCTCGAGCGAGGTGATGCCCGACGCAAGGGTTGCATCGAGCACCGCCAGCTTGTCGGCGGTGGGGACGATGCACTTCTCGTCCTGCAGACCATCGCGGAGATAGACGTCGGTGATGTTGACGCGCGGCATTTCAGATCACCTTCCTGGCGCGGAGATCGTCGAGCTGCTCCTCGGTGAGACCGAGTGTGCGGCCGAGAACATCGTCGGTGTGCTCGCCCAGATCCGGGCCCGCCCACTTGACGGCGGTGGCGGTGTCGCCGAAGCGCGGAACCACTCCGGGAAAGCGCACTTCCTCGGTGCTGCCCTGTTCCACCGAGACTTTCAGAGGCTGCACCATGCCGCGGGCGACGAAGTGCTCGTCCTCGGCGATCTGGCCTGCGTCGAATACCTCTCCGACGGGAACGCCTGCAGCACCGAGCTCGTCGACGACCACGGAGGTGGGGCGCGCCGATGTCCACGACGAGATCGCCTCGTCGAGCTCGGCCTCGCGCTGAAATCGTCTGTCGCCGTCGGCCAAGTCGGGGTCCGCGGCCAGGTCTGCTCGGCCGACTGCGGTCATGAGCCGGCCGAACACGCTGCTCGAGTTACCGGCGATCATGACGCTGCCGTCCTGGGATGGATAGATTCCGCTGGGGACCACGCCGGGAAGATTGCCCGCTGTGCGCTGGCGGACGGTGCCGTATGCGTCGAAGTCCGGGACCAGTGATTCCATGGCCATGAACACTGCTTCGTAGAGTGCGACGTCGGCGACCTTGGGCCGAGAATGATCTCCGCTGCGTTCTCGAGCGAGCAGCATCACCAGAGCGCCGACAGCTCCGTGGAGTCCGGCCAGGACGTCTCCGATGGGTGCGGCCGGGCGCACCGGGTCGCGATCTGCGTGCCCGGTGACGTGGCGAAGTCCGCCGAAAGCCTCTGCGACACCTCCGAATCCCGCGCGATCGCGATGCGGGCCGGTTTGACCGTAGCCCGAGATCCGCACCAGGACGACGTCGGGATTGACTGCCTGCAGACGATCGGGCCCGAGACCCCACCGCTCGAGTGTGCCGGGTCGAAAGTTCTCGACGACGACATCGGCGGTTTCGACCAGGCGCAGCGCCAGATCGCGGCCGTCGTCGGTTCGAAGGTCGAGGGTCACAGAATGCTTGTTGCGGGCAATGGTCCGAAACATCATGGAGGTGTCTCCGCGGCTTCGACGCCAGCCGCGGAGTTCGTCTCCGACGCCGGGGCGTTCGATCTTGATGACTTCGGCACCGAAGTCGGCGAAAAGACGACTGGCGAACGGTGCGGCGATGAAGTTGCCCAGCTCGATCACACGGATTCCGTGCAATGGGCCGTTCTCGGTAGTGGTGGACACCGGTGGTCACTCCCTGCAGTTGGGTAGTAGGTCCGAGTGAAGATAATTATCATTATTTGATAAGTGCATTATCTTCTGGTAGGAATGACCATAGTGCGCTGGATCACTGATGACAAGCACTGTGACGTGGATTCCAGAAATAGCTGTACCGATGGAAGGAAACAGGAACTCATGACCGATACGAGCTCAGGGTCGATGCTGCTCGCGCTCGAGTGCGGTTCTCCGAACGTCGACGCGTCCGCGTGGGTCGCCCCCACTGCGACGCTCGTCGGACGAGTGAATCTGGGGCCGGACAGCAGTGTCTGGTATCGGGCCGTTCTCCGCGCCGACTCCGAGGAGATCACGGTCGGCAGTGGGTCCAATGTTCAGGATGGCGTTGTCGCACATGTGGATCCGGGCTATCCGCTCACGATCGGTGCGAACGTGAGTGTGGGACACAATGCCGTCCTGCATGGTTGCACCGTCGGCGACGGAACACTGGTCGGCATGGCTGCCGTCATCATGAACGGCGCAGTGGTGGGAGCGAACTGCCTCGTTGCAGCAGGCGCGCTGGTGACCGAAGGCGCTCGTATTCCACCCAGATCGTTGGTGGCGGGTGTCCCCGCCAAAGTTCGGCGGGAATTGACCGACGAGGAGGTCGAGCACTGCACGGCCAACGCGCTCACCTACCGCACCTTGGCCGGAGTCCACCGTGGTGCTCGGCGCTGCTGACGGCGTCGCGGATCGGTCCGACACCTATGCTGCGTAGTCAGTGTCGGCCAGGTCGCCGGTGCAGTGCCGGAATCGAAAACGGAGGTCGACAGCAGTGACGGACGGTAGCGCCGACACCACCACCGGGGTTCTGGCTCGGGCCGCAGCGATTCTCAACGCCGTCGAGGCGTGTCCGCGGACCACCGGCGACCTCGCCAAGATGCTGGGTCTGTCTGCATCGACGGTCTATCGGCTGGTCGGCGAGATGGTGCGGTACTCGATGCTGCGCCGGGACAACGACGGTCTTGTTCATCCCGGTGATCGCTTCGGTACGTCCACTCTCGGCGGACTCGCCGTGCCGATTCTCAGGCGTCTGCGGCAGGAGACCGGCGAATCCGCGCAGCTGTGGGTACTGCGGGGATCGCATCGGTTGTGTCTGGTGTCGGAGGATTCGGAGCACGAACTCCGGGCGTCCTTGCCCGCGGGGGCGCTACTTCCGCTCGGAGCGGGGTCGGCCAGTCACGTGTTGGCAGGCGACCTCGACGCCGACGCCGAGCGTCGGGCCCGCGGGTGGTGGGAATCGGCGTCGGAGCGAACCCCGGGCCTGACCTCGGTGAGTGCACCGGTCCGCCGAGACGAGCGCATCGTCGCCGCCGTCTGTGTCGCGGGTCCGATCGAGAGGGTGGCGACGTCGGCCGGCCTGCTGTGGGGGCAGGCCGTGCGCGACGCAGCGCTGGAGATCGAGAAATCTCTGGTCGTGCGATCCGAGTGGTAGCCAGTCGTTCAGGCCGGCGTGATCCGGCCCCGGACGTCACCGAAGCCGATGCGCGAGCCGTTCGGCCCCGGGGCGCTGGCGGCAATGACGACCTCGTCGCCGTCCTCGAGAAACGTTCTGTTCTCCGCGCCGAGTGACACCGGTTCCTTACCACCCCAGGTGAGTTCGATGAAGGCACCGCGCTGATCCTTCTCGGGTCCCGAGATGGTGCCCGAGGCGAACAGGTCACCGGTTCGGCTGGTTGCGCCGTTGACGGTCTCGTGCGCCAGCATCTGCGCCGGCGACCAGTACATCGCACTGTAGGGCGGGTGGGAAACGGCATGGCCGTTCCACGAGACCGTCAGATCGATGTCCAAAGCCCACGAACGAGATTCGCGGAGGTACTCGAGCGGCTCCGGATCCTGAACCGGCGTCGAGGTTCGCGCGTGTTCGAGCGCGAGCAGGGGAACCACCCACGGTGAGATGGACGTCGCGAAACTCTTGCCGAGATTCGGCCCCAGCGGCACGTACTCCCAGGCCTGGATGTCGCGAGCCGACCAGTCGTTGACGACGACGGCACCGAACACGTGCTCGGAGAACCGATCCGGCGGTATGGGTCCGTCGGACGGAACACCGACGACGAAGCCCATCTCTGCCTCGATATCCAGTCGCCGACTCGGACCGAACGTGGGCGACGCCTCGTCGGGTGCCTTGCGTTGACCGCACGGCCTCCTGACGTCGGTACCGGAGACGAACACCGTGCCGGCCCGGCCGTGATACGCAACGGGCAGGTGCTTCCAGTTCGGTAGCAGCGGTTCGGCATCGGGGCGAAAGAGTCGACCCAGGTTGGACGCGTGGTGCTCGGAGGCGTAGAAGTCCACGTAGTCGGCCACCGCGAACGGCAGGTGCATCGTGACATCGGAAACGGATACGATTGCGTCCGTGGGGGTGGTGCCACTGATGAGCATGTCGGTGACGGACGTGCGCACCTCCACCCAGCGGGTGCGTCCACGGGACATGAACGCATTGAGGCTGGGCGAGGCGAAATCGGGATCGTCCACAGCTACGGAAAGATCGATCACGGTGTCGCCGTACCGAACTCCTACGCGTGCGTCGGTACCGGGAGTGCTGAAGATGCCATAGGGGAGGTTGTCGATTCCGAACTCGGAATCGGCGGGGATGTCGATGTGCGTCATGGACGGCGCTCCTGATGTACGGGGGTGGGGCTCACAGGGGTGGCACGAGGCCGAGGGCGACGAGATCGTCGAGGGGTTCGCGGACGCTGCAGGTACCGAAGGAGGCGAAAGCGCGTTGGCCCTCGATCCCGGCGACGAGCCCGGCGAGGACGTCTGCATCGCGGATCGCCAGTATCTTCTCGAGCTCGCCGACTCGCGCGCCGCTGTGGGCGGCCTGCGCCGCGAGGATCACGTTGAGGAAGCCGTGTTGCTCGAACCCGTTGTCGGGATCGGTGTTACGAGCCGCATGGTGCAAGCCCGCGGTGGCTTTGAAGTGGACCTCACGCTGCGCGGCCTCGTAGATGGACGCGGCGAGCTCCTGCTCGTCCGGGTACAGGTCGGCCGTGACTCCGCCGGTTCTGAATTTGGCGCGATACCCGAACTCGTCGACTGCATCGAAGATGGCGTCTCGTCGGGCATCCCGGGGAATCTCGACGTAGATGTCGATGTCCTGAGTGATGGTGCGCAGGGCATCGATGTCGGTGCCGTCGGGGACTGCCACTTCGATGGCCACGACGGTCACCCCGGCCGTGCGGTCGGCGGCGCGTAGGCCGGCCTCGACACTGCCTGGTCCGGCAGGTGCGGTCAACGCCACCTCCATCCGAGCACCGAGGACGAGCTCGTTCACCCGGTCCATCGGAACGACCAACGGGCCGACGAGGTCTGCGAAAGAACTGCCCCGGTACTCGAGATGTTGTGCCGCAGCAACATCGAGCGGCGCATTGCCGGGAGGGAAAACAGCGGCATCGTCGCACAGGCGATGAAAGAACTTTGGAATCATCGGTTCGGTCCCCGGCCTGCCCAGGTCCACGCATACCCGGTGTCCTCGCACGCCAGCGCACCTTCGCCCAGTTCGAGCGGGCGGAACGTATCGACCATGACGGCCAGTTCGTCGAAGAACTCGGCACCGATACTGCGTTCGTAGGCACCGGGTTGCGGCCCGTGAGCGTGACCGCCTGGATGCACCGAGATCGAACCCTGGCCGATTCCGGAACCTTTGCGGGCCTCGTAGTCGCCGCCGACATAGAACATGATCTCGTCCGAGTCGACGTTGGAGTGGTAGTACGGCACCGGAATTGCCAGCGGGTGGTAGTCGACCTTGCGTGGAACGAAGTTGCAGATCACAAAATTGGAACCCTCGAACGCTTGGTGCGCGGGCGGTGGTTGATGCACGCGGCCGGTGATCGGTTCGTAGTCGGAGATGTTGAACGTGTACGGGTACAGGCAGCCGTCCCACCCCACCACGTCGAACGGATGCTGCGGGTAGACGTATCGGGTCCCGACGATCCCCGTCGAACCGCGGTGTTTGACAAGCACTTCCACGTCGGTTCCCTCGCCGAGCAGAGGCTCGCTGGGGCCGTGCAGATCGCGTTCACAGTAGGGAGCGTTCTCGAGCAACTGGCCGTACTTCGACAGGAACCGCTTCGGTGGCGCGATGTGACTGTTGGCTTCGATGGCGTACGCGCGAAGTGGACCGTGAGGAATCCAGCGGTGCGTCGTCGCGCGCGGAATGAGCACGTAGTCACCCTGCTGTGCCTGGAGGGTTCCGAATACCGTTTCCACTGCAGCAGAACCGGATTCGATATACACCATCTCGTCACCGATCGAATTGCGATACAGCGGTGAGGTTTTCGACGCGACGACATAGGACAGTCTAACGTCGGCGTTACCGAGGACGAGTCGCCGGCCGGTGACGACGTCGGTGTCGGCGACGACGGAGTCCGGGAACAGCTCGTGCAACGTCAGGTGTCGCGGCTTCAGCGGATGGTTCGGCGTCGTCGATTGATCGGGAAGCTCCCAGACCGTGGCATCGACGATGGCCGAGGGAATGTGGCGGTGATAGAGGAGAGACGAGTCCGAGGAGAAGCCCTCTTCGCCCATCAGTTCCTCGAAGTAGAGGTTGCCCTCTGGAGTTCGATGCTGGGTGTGCCGCTTCGGCGGCACCGATCCGAGCTGGCGGTAATAGGCCACGTCGTCGCTCCTGGGTCGAGTTCACCGGATGTAGTAAATACATTAACTATTTCGACGTGATCTACGCAACCGTCAGTTCCGTCCGCGGACGTCGAACTGGCTTCGATTGGTGATCAGCTTGGTCAACAACATCACCAGAATCCGCTGCTCGGGCTCGGTGAGCGCGCTGGCCCACGCGTTCTCCCGCTCGTTCTGCTCGGCGAACGTCTCGATCATCTCTGCGTGACCACGCTCGGTGAGGGCCAGGCGAACCGAACGCCCGTCGGACTCGTCGGGGGTGCTGACGAGCAAACCGCCCGCGATCAGGGATTTTGACAGGTTCGATACGGTCGCGCGACTCATGCCGGTCAATTCGGCGGCCCGCTTCGGCTCGATCGGACCCGCCAGCCACGTGACGAACATCAGCCGGAACGACGACCATGACCAGCCTCGCGGGCGATGAACCGTCGACTCCAGGTCGTACGTGACGATGTTCGACGCCCGGTTGAGCGTCAGTAGAACCTCTGTGGCCAGCTGATGCTCGAAGCCGTACTTCCGGGCCAACGTGCTGTTGGCGGTCTCGATGAACGACCAGAAATCGGGCTCGGGTGAGTCGGTCACGGATTCATTGTAACCACGAAACCATCTGATCAACACCTTTATCATTTCGCTGGGCGCGATACGTGCCTCGTCCCGCAGGAGTCATGATGGACGCATGAGCTCGAAGAACCTGTTCGGCGGCCCCCGGACCCTGCTGATCGTGGCCGCGGTGGTCGTCGTGATCGCACTCGTCGCTGCCGCTGCAACGCTGATCGTCCGCGCCGTGCTCGGGCCGCCCGAGGGTGAGAACAAGTTCGAGATTCAGGGCTACGCCGTCGTGCAGGTCGATCCCCAGGTCAGCGACCTCGAGCTCGCCACACGTTAGCCGACTCCGCGGCGACCTGAGGGTCGTGCGTCTGCTGAAAGTTCCGCCCGCCGCGGGCGAAGGTGTGCAGCGTCGCGGCCGGTACCCGATGTTCGGGAACGGGCTCGTCGGTCCACTCGCAGTCACGTACGAAAGTCATGTTCGACGCCACCGCATCGGCGCTGTGGTCCTGGCGAAGCGGACCGGATATTCGGCCGAGGAAGTACTCGCCGCGCTCGGTACGCGTCCAGACCCAGGAGCCGTCCGCGACCTGCTCGAAGCGCTCTACCCGTCGTAGTGATCGTTCGTCGTCGGCCGCCATCCCGCAGAGTCCGAAGGTGAGGGCACGTTCGACACCCCCGGGCATCGGTGCGCGGTAGACGGCGTCCGGCATAGGGCCGAGCGTAGCGATGCTGGCCAGAATGCACGATCGATGCTAACTTGAAGGTTCAACTTAATCACTTCGAAGGACCTGCCATGCCATCTGTGATCAACCCGCCGGTCGCGGGCGCAGCGTTCGACGCGTTTCTCGCCGATGCCGCGCCCGCGAGCCGTTCGCAGAAACTGTGGACCCCGAGCGACGGGCCGATGCCCGCCCTCTACATCAGCCACGGCGCACCACCGGTCTTCGACGACGCCCTGTGGATGGACCAGCTGTTCACCTGGTCGCAGTCGATGCCCAAGCCGAAAGCGATCCTCATCGTCAGCGCGCACTGGGAAGAGGCACCGCTGAGTCTGTCCGCCTCGGGTGCCGCAACCCCATTGGTCTACGACTTCGGTGGATTCGCTCAGCGCTACTACTCGATGGAATATCGGACGCCCGACGCCGAGGAGCTGGCCGCACGCGTTGCCGCGGCCATTCCGGCGTCGGAGAACCTGCATCAGCACAACTCCCGCGGCCTCGACCACGGTGCCTGGGTTCCGCTGAAGGTCATGTACCCCTACGCCGATGTTCCCGTTCTGCAGTTGAGCCTGCCGACGCACGCTCCCGATCGGCTGATGGCGATCGGCGCCGCGTTGAAGGAACTTCGCGCCGAGGGAGTTTTGGTGATCGGTTCCGGGTTCATGACGCACGGTCTGCCGTTCCTGTCCCGGGAGAATTTCGCCACCAACACTGTGCCGACCTGGTCGGAGGACTTCGATCTCTGGGCGGCCGACGCGTTGTCGCGTGGTGACGTCGCGACTCTGGCGGACTTCCGTAGTGCTGCGCCGGGGATGCCGTACGCCCACCCCACCGTCGAACATTTCACGCCACTGTTCGTCACTCTGGGTGCGGCCGAGAACCCGGAAGCTCCGGTGACCACCGCCATCACCGGCTTTCAATTCGGTTTGGCGAAGAGGTCCTTCGCGGTCGCGTGATGTCGTAGGAGGGGCAGGCATGGCCGGCTGGAGATGGAATCGGTTCACTTCTGAATTCTTTTCGAACCGGGGATTGTTATCCACACCACTTCGCTCTACAGTTCTCAGCACCATCTCGGACATCGGTGTCCAAGATGGTCGGATGCGCTGTACGAACCGACGCCGGGCGCGCGTCCTACGGAGCCCGTCCTCCGGCGCGAAGGAGTACAGCCGTGTCTTCTGCTCGATCTTGGACGCTTCGGGTCGCAATCGGCCTGGTGACTGCCGTCGCCGCCATTGCGGCGACGACCAGTCCCGCTGCCGCTGCACCCGACGTCAGCGATCCGCCCGAGGTGGTGGTCCAGCCGCCTCTGGCACCGTTCACGTGGCCGACAATCCCCGAGTTCGACACCGGCTTCTACCGTCCTCCCGCCGACGTCGTGGCCGCGGCCGAACCAGGTCAGATCATCGCCGCTCGGCCCGTCGAGCTGGCCACTCTCAATGTCATCCCCACACAGGTGGACGCCTGGCAGCTATCGTTTCGGTCCAACAACGGACGCGACGAGCCGATAGCTGCGGTCACCACGGTCATCAAGCCCCGTGGCGTGCCCGCGGCACCGCGCCCGCTGATATCCATCCAATTGGCCGAGGATTCTCTCGCCGCCTACTGCGCGCCCTCGTATGCGATGCGAGCGGGGGCAATTCCCTGGCCGGTCACGGGCGCAGTGACGTCGGGTGCTCAATTCCTCGAGGTGCAGGCAGCGTTGGCTCAGGGCTGGGCGGTATCGGTACCCGACCATCAAGGTCCGAACAACTCGTTCGCCGCGGGGCCGGTCGCCGGTCGGATCACCCTCGACGGCATCCGAGCGGCCGAGAACTTCGCGCCGATGCAGTTGTCCGGGGAGGCCACCAAGGTGGGGATGAGCGGCTACTCCGGTGGCGCGATAGCCACCGGTCATGCAGCCGAGCTGGCCGGAAGCTATGCGCCCGAGCTCGATATCGTCGGCGTCACCGAGGGCGGAACCCCGGCTGAACTCGGGGCCCTGGTCGACAACGCGAACAATGCCCTCGGCTCCGGCATCGTCGCTGCCGGCATCATCGGTGCCAGCCGCGAAGATCCCGAGTTGGCCGACTTCATCGACCGGCACATCGATCCGCTCGGCCGAACTTTGTTCGCGGCCAAGGACAATCTCTGTGTCGGCTACTCGTCGGCGCTGCTCCCGTTCGTCAACCTGAAGGGTTTCCTGCATACCGACGGCGACCCGATTCAACAACCCGTGGTGAAGAAGGCCCTGTCCGCGATGCGACTCGGTGGCACCACCCCGAACATGCCGCTCTACGTCTACCACTCGAACCCGGATTGGCTGGTGCCGATCGGGCCGGTCAACGCGATGGTCGATTCGTACTGCAGCCGTCCCGGTGCCGATGTCACCTACACCCGTGACCATTTCAGCGAGCACATCACTCTGGAGCTGATTGCCTTTCCGAGCGCGGTGTTGTGGATGCGCGACCGGTTTGCCGGTGTTCCTGTGGAACCGGGTTGCCGAACGAACGATGTCGGCTCGATGGCGCTCGACACACGTGCACACCCGCTCTTCGTCGATGCCGTCGGCGAGATAATCGCCGGACTGTTCGGCAAGCCGATCGGGGCGTGACGGGCCCGATCGGCGTCAGGCCCGCTAGACAGTCACCGGCGGTAGACTCCGCCGGTGACTGTCGCCGACGATCAGGGCCGCATCTACGCCGGACAATCGTCCGCCGCGCGCAAAGCCGATCGACGCGCACGGTTTCTGCAGGCCGGGATCGAGGTCATCGGGGTGCGCGGATACGCAGCCACTTCGGTCGCCCATATCTGCACCGCGGCCGGTTTGGCGCGCAGTCAGTTCTACAGTGAGTTCGCCAACCGTGAGGCGCTGCTCGTGGATGTCTACGACCTGATCCAAGACGACGCGTTGGCTGCAGTCGTCGCCGCACTCGACGGGCACGTCGACCGAGACCGACGCGCGCTGGTCGTCGCCGCGATGACCGCCTTGGTCGGATCGATTGGAGGTGACCCACGGCGAGCGCGGATTTCGTATCTGGAGATGCTGGGTGTCAGCGATGCCGTCGAACAGCACCGGACGCGCCGCCGTGCACAGTGGGTGGAATTCTTCGAGAACACCCTGCGCTCGGAAGTCGGTTCCGACTTCGTTCCCCCGGGTGGATACCGTTTGGCTGCAACAGCATTCCTCGGAGCGCTCACCGAGATCGTCTCCGACTGGTCCCGTACCGCCCCGCCCCGGCCACCCATCGAGCTCATCGTCGAGACGATGGTCGCCGTGCTGGGAGCCTTCGTTCCCGACCTGAACTGAACTGCAGGGTGCCGCGCAATACAGTGGACCGATGACAGCTGCCACCGGACCACTCGCAGGACTCGTGGTCGCGGATTTTTCTCGTGTACTCGCCGGACCGTACGCGACGATGATGCTCGGCGACATGGGTGCCGAGGTGATCAAGATCGAGCGACCCGGAATCGGAGACGACACCCGATCATGGGGTCCCCCGTACGACTCTGCCGGTACGGCAACCTATTTCAACTCGGTCAACCGCAACAAGACGTCGAGGTTCATCGACCTGCAGTCCGAGACCGGCGTAGCCGAGGCACGCGAGATCGTCGCCGGCGCGGACATCGTGATCGAGAACTTTCGCGCCGGTGCGATGGACCGACTCGGACTGGGCTATTCGACGCTCTCGCAGCGCAATCCCGGTTTGATCTACTGCTCGATCACTGGATTCGGCACCGGCGGGGGAGCAGCGCTGCCGGGCTACGACCTCGTGGTTCAGGCGGTCGGCGGGCTGATGAGCGTCACCGGCCCGGACGCGGAGGCACCGACCAAAGTGGGTGTGGCGATGGTCGACATCGTCACCGGACTCCATGCGCTCAGCGGAATCCTTGCGGCGCTGCATCATCGATCGAACACAGGTGCAGGCCAGCAGATACACACCTCACTGATGGCGTCGGTGCTGTCCGCACTGAGCAACCAGTCGTCGGCCTATCTGGGGGCCGGCGTCGTACCCGTGCCGATGGGCAACAAGCACCCCTCACTGGTGCCGTACGAGGTGTTCGAGACCGCCGATCGACCCCTCGCACTTGCCGTGGGCAACGACAGGCAATTCGTTGCCCTGGTCGAGGTTCTCGGATCGCCTGCACTGGCAGCGGACGAGCGCTTCTCGTCCAATTCCGCTCGCGTGAAACATCGAGACGAGCTGGTCGACGTTCTGACCTCGGCGTTGAGCGCCCGCACCGCGGACGACTGGTATCGAGAACTGATGGCCCGCAACGTTCCCGCGGGACCGGTCAATTCTCTCGAGGAGGCCTTCGCGTTCGCGGAATCACTCGGTCTCGAACCGCGCGTGCAGGTTCCGGGTTCAGTGGCCGACGGCGTCCGCAACCCATTGGACTTCTCGGCAACACCGGTGAACTATCGCCTGCCACCGCCCGCCGAGTTCTAGTTCAACGCCCACTTGACCGACACGGACACACTGACCGTCTGCTGGCCAGGTTCGATGGGCACCGCCGTGTCGAACGAACTGGCGGAGTCGCCGAACGTCCTCGGCTGCTCCTGGCCGGTGATCGACTCGGTGATCGACAGGACGTCTCCGAGTTCGCCGCCTGCGAGCGTCGCGTATTGCTCGGCGCGATCGCGGGCATCGGCGAACGCCCTGGACCGGGCATCGGTGATCAACTCGGAATCGTCGTCGATCTTGAACGAGACCCCGGAGATTCGGGTCGCGTTGCCACCGGCCGATGTGGCGTCGCCCAACACTTCGGACGCCTTCGACAGGTCGCGAACCGTCACCTGCAAGGTGTTGGTGGCCTGATATCCGGAGATGGCCGAGGTACCGCCCGGCAGTGCACCGGAATACTGCGGATCGATCGAGACCTGCTGAGTCTGGATGTCCTCGCGAGCGACGCCGGCCGCGATGACCGCGTCCGTCACTTCGGTCACCGCAGCGTTCGCCTGTTCGATCGCGGCGGTGACGTCCTCGGCCGTGGCCTGGACGCCGATCTGGGTTGTCAACGTATCCGGTGCGCCCTGGACTTCTCCGACGCCGTTGACGTTCACCCCGGGAGGTCCATCGGGGGACGTGGTCGCTGGACTGCTGCAGCCCGCAGTCAGGGCTACGGCCAGCACCAGGGCCGATGCGCAGGATCCGGCCAACCATCTGTTTCGACTCACCGCCGTAGTGTCCACCATTGCAGGTGAATTGGAAAGGCTCAGGGCTTGCGATACTCGGCGTCGAACGTCACGGTGACCTCGTCGACCACCTTCATGGCTCCGAACATCTGCGAATACGGAGTGATCTTGTAATCCGACTGACGCACAGTGGTTTCGGACCCGACACGCCACCGATCGCCGAGGTCTGTGACGTCCACATCCACGGTGATCTCCCTCGACACACCGTGGATCTCGGCCGTGCCCGCCAGCCGGAATCCGGAGTCGACGGCCGTGATCTCGGTGGAGTGGAAACAAATCGACGGATATCGGTCGGCGTCGAAACTCTTGAGCGCGTTGGCTTTCGCGACGATCTTCTCCGGTCCGATCAACGGTGTCAGTCCACCCTCGCCGTGGACCACGTCGAGTGAACTCACCTCGGCGGTCAAGGTGACAGCGGTAGGTGCGTCCCCGGCCCACTCGACTGTCGCAGCCCAGGAGGTCATCGCGATCGTGAGGCGATGCCCCATCTTGGATGCCCTTCCTGTGACATCCGTGCGAACAGCCAACTGCCCGCCGTCGGATGCGTCGAGCGTCCAGGTCTCGGTACTCATCCCCCGACTGTATCCGTCCCGCAGAACCGACGACGGGACTCAGGCGCAGGTGGTTAGGGTGGAGGTATGTTCTCCAATTCCCCTCGAACATTCGTCGCCGACGCCCTCCGCGGCTTCGTCGCCGCCACCGACGACGTCGCCTGGCATGCCGACCCCGGCTACCTGACGCGTCGCTATCGCATCTCCGACGGCCAGGTCGCGCTGCTGTCCGGTGGGGGATCGGGCCATGAGCCGCTGCATGCCGGCTTCATCGGCCGCGGCATGCTCACCGGCGCGTGCCCGGGCCTGGTGTTCACCTCACCCAATGCCCTCCAGGTGCACGAGGCATCCAAGGCCGTGGACTCGGGCGGCGGCGTGGTCCACATCGTGAAGAACTACACCGGCGACGTGATGAACTTCAAGATCGCCCGAGAGTTGTTGCAGGAGGACGGCATTGTCGCCGACGTCGTTCTCGTCGACGACGACGTGGCCAGTGAGAGCGAGGACGGCCCTGGCCGCCGCGGCACCGCAGCGACCATCGTCGTCGAAAAGGTATGCGGCGCAGCGGCCGAACGCGGAGACAGCCTGCAGGCGGTGGTCGCGCTTGGGCGTCGAACAGCGGAGAACGCACGCAGCATGGCCGTCGCGATGAATCCGCCCACATTGCCGGGAGCGGACGAACCGTCGTTCGACCTCCCGTCGGAGGAAATCGAACTCGGCATCGGCATCCACGGAGAACGCGGCACCGACCGTGTGCCGCGCCTGCCCGCCCGGGAGATCGTCGCGAAACTGACAGATCCCATCGTGGACTCGCTCGGGTTGAACTCGGGCGAATCGGTGATCGCGGTGGTCAACGGGCTCGGAGCAACGCATCCGCTGGAGCTGCATCTGCTGTTCGGTGAACTCTCGGAGTACTTGCACGGCAAGGGGATCGAGATCTCCCGCTCGCTCGTGGGCAGCTTCGTCACCGCGCTCGACATGGGTGGAGCCTCGATCACCCTCGTGCGCGCCGACGACGAGATGCTCGAGCTCTGGGACGCCCCCACCGACGCACCCGGTTGGCCCAACGCCCACAGCCGCGGCGTGAAGTCGGTGGGCGAACGTGGAGGCTTCGGGCCCTCGTTCGAGCCCTCCGACACCGGAGAGGTTTCGGCGTTCGCCTCGACGTGGATCGGGACTTGGGCGCAGCGGGTACTCGACGAAGAACCGGCCCTGACCGAGCTGGACCGCAAAGCAGGCGACGGCGACTTCGGAACCAACATGGTGGCCGCCCTCGAACAGCTCGATCTGGATGCCGTCAAGGACACCTATTCGGCAGCAACGGTATTCGAGGCCGTCAGTGAGGCCTACCTGGGCCACGCGGGCGGTACCTCGGGCGCGCTGTTCGGGATCTGGTTCCGCCAGTTCTACCGGACGATGCTCGAATCCGAGCCAGGTACTGCTGCCATCGCGGCCGCGGCCCGGGCAGGCCTGGACAGCATCACCGAACTCGGTGGCGCACGGGTAGGCGACAAGACGATGGTCGACGCCATCGCCCCTGCCGTCGATGCACTCGAGAAGGACGGCGGCACCCTGCAGCAGGCCGCGGACGCCGCGAAAACCGGAGCCGAATCGACCGAGGACATGACCGCCAACCGCGGCCGCGCCAGCTACGTCGGCGAGGCCGCGCGAGGCGTCGTCGACCCCGGTGCGCTGGTCATGGCCTGGTTCTTCGAGGCAGCTGCTAGCTCAGCGAACTGAGAAAGACCTCCGCGATCGCTTCGAGGCCGGCCTGATCGTCGGCGTCGAAGCGGTCGGGAACAGGGCTGTCCAGATCGAACACACCGATCAGGGTCTCGCCCTGGTACAGCGGTACGACGACCTCGGAGCGTGTATTGGCATCGCACGCGATGTGACCGGGGAAAGCGTGGACGTCGGCGACGCGCTGCGTCTCGCGGGTGGTCGCTGCTGCTCCGCAGACACCCTTGTCCAGGGCGATGCGCACGCAGGCGGGCTGACCCTGAAACGGCCCGACCACCAGTTCGGTGCCGTCGAACAGGTAGAAGCCGACCCAATTGACCTCGGGCAGAGCGTGATACACCAGCGCAGACAGGTTGGCGGCGTTGGCGACGAGGTTCGATTCCTCGAACACCAGGCCACGGGCCTGCTCGGTGAGCTGCTGATACTGCTCGACCTTGGATCCGTTCAGTTCGGTCGCGGTGAAAGACATGCGCCGAGTTTAAGCGCACACCCCAGCACCACCAGATACGCCGACATGCCGCCTACCTGTATCCGTTGCGCGATGCCGAGACCGTACTCACCGGGCAGATTGTCGGCGATCAGCAGCCACGCGGTAGCCAATGACGTCACGATCAGGACGGCCAGGCCCAGCGTGCGCAGCAGCGGGTAGAGCCGGTAGCGAAATGCGGCCACCGTGAACGCGATCATGACGGTGAAGATCGCGAACACCGCGATGGTGCTGGTCAGCGCATGCAGGTGATGGAGTTGCGGGAACAATCCGCTCGGCTCGATCGGACAGCTCGGATCGTCGGCCGCCACACACTCGAGGGGGAGTTTCGCGTCGGCGATGGTCGCAATGCCGAAGATGCCCGACGCCACCCAGCCGGTGACGACGAGCCGTCGTCGCGGGGTTGCCAGGAAGCCGAGAATCGCCGCGAGAATCATCAACGAACCCGTGACGACGTCTGCGGTGGAGAAGAATTCGCGGTACGGCTGATCGCGGGCGTCGAGTTCGCTGAGGAACGATGTGGTTGGGTCGAGACCGGTGTCGAGGAAGAATTCGGCCACCCAGGCCGAGTACAGCAGGCCGGCGAGGATCAAGCAGATCGCCACTACGACGCGGCGCATATCCACGCCTTCGGTTCTCGAACGCACCGACCAAGGCTAGCCAGTGAGTACCTCGGCGGTTGCCACCGCCAGTGCGACGGCGGACTCGCAGCTGTCGGTCAGGACGGACAGTGTGGGAACCGTGCGGGCATAGCGCGCGGCAGCATCGTCTTTCTCGGGCATGCCGAGCACGGGGTTGCCCAGCACGATGTCCGCGAAGCACGACGAATCCGAGGCGCGTGTCTCGACGGTGTAGCCGCCCTGCTGGACGGGCTCGCTGTCGGTCGAACGCAGATCCGAGTCGACGTACGTGAGCGTGACGTCGAGCATCGCCAGTGAGTCCTCGAACGTCGACGACGACGCCGTGAAGTGGCAACGGTACGGATCGGACGCGGGGTTCCAGCGGGCCACCGTCCAGGTTGCGGGCAGGTGTTCGAGGACGGCACACGGGTCCTTCGTGGCCAGCGGAAGGTTGTACTTCGAGTCGGCCCGCAGTGGTGGATCGTCCAACAGGCTCAGTGCGGTCTCGGCGAAGGTTGTCGCCGCGGCACACGCGTCGGCGACGGCCCGATCGACGTCGATCGTGGCAAAGCTACGACCGGATTCGGTGAGGAAGCCGTCCATGGCCCC
The DNA here is from genome assembly GCF_002259365.1 of Rhodococcus sp. 14-2496-1d. NCBI lineage: Bacteria > Bacillati > Actinomycetota > Actinomycetes > Mycobacteriales > Nocardiaceae > Rhodococcus > Rhodococcus sp. 14-2496-1d. The sequence goes on from NZ_NPFV01000016.1 coordinate 231,169, forward strand.
GGTGGCGGCCCCGTCGAACTCGTCGCGCAGCGGAAAGCTGACGCGGCACTGCCCTTGCGACAGGTCGTGGAGATACACCTGTTCGCCGCCGATCGTGATCCGCTCGGTGTCCGGGTCGTCCGGCGTCGGCTGATATCCGTTCAGATCGATCGAGACGGAGTCGGTGGCGCTCGAGTTCGCCGGGTTCAGACTGGCCGAGCACGCGCTCAATTCGCCGTCGGGGCGCAGTTGCACCACCGTGCCGAGCTCAGCGAGGTCGTTTTCGGTGAGAAAACCGCAGGGGTCGAGACTGCGTACGAACGCCGCCGAGTCCGCTAGGTACCGGTCCGCCTCGGACAGCACGAATCCGTACCGGTTCTGCGGCGCACTGCTGACGGGGGAGGCGCTGCCGAGCAAGACCACCGCGCACCCGCTCGTCGATACGGCCATCGCCAGCGCTGTTGCCGCAAGCCACCAATTTCTACGCACCGTTTCCCCCGGAACTCGAATCAACCGATCATGGGGTTGGACGCGCGGGGGCCGGAGATGGTTTCAGTCTCCGGACAGGTTGTTTCAGTCTCCGGAAAGTTCGTCGACCACTCGATCGGCGGCCTCGGCGGGGTCCTCGTGTTCCCAGATTCGTACGACGCGCCAGCCCTCCGCGAGGAGCTTGTCGTCGGTGTCGCGATCGCGCGTGACGTTGGCCGCCAGTTTGTCGGCCCACCACTGCGCGTTGTTGCGGGGCTTGGTCGCGTGCACCGGGCAGCTGTGCCAGAAGCAACCGTCGACGTAGACCGCGACTTTGCGTTTGGGGAAGACCAGATCTGCTCGACGCCTCATGCCCTTCAACGGAGCTCGATCGACGAAGTAGCGCAGACCTCGACGGTGCAGTGCCTGCCGTAGCGCCACCTCGGGCTTGGTGTCGCGGCGTTTCTGCTTGCTCAGTCGCGCGCTGGTCCTGGCGTCGGTGGCGGGCCGGTCTCCGCTCACGCCGACACCCTCTCGGCGTACCCGCCCATGCGTTCGAGATGGGCGTCGAGGTCGTCGAGAAAGCCGTCGACGAAACGGAGATTGCCCGCTCTGGCTCGCTTGAGGAACCCGGCGGTCGCTCGCGCCGAGAGCAGCTTCGCGTCGTCCAGGAAATCGATCAGGTCCTCGTACGGCTCGTGCACCGGCATGGTCGTCACCGCGACCCGATAGCTGGTGCGGTCGCGTCCCCAGGCTGCGGTCGGCCAGGCCTGACCAGGCAGCAGAGCCGTATCGTTCGAGGCGTCGTACGGCTGGGGATCGTCGAGTGCGCTCGCCGCCCAGGACGCCATGCGCACACTGACGGCGTTGCCGACGAGCTTCCAGCGATGTCCGCTGCGGACGCCGGGCTGCTGGACGGCGGGCAGCGTCCACTCCGGATCGAATCCCTGCAGACGTTCGGCACCGATGATCCCGGGAGTGACGATCTCCCCGGACGGCAACCGAACCGCCGGCGGACTGGCTATGCCGAGCGAGGATCCGCCCTTGAGCGTCGGGACCGCATTGACGGCCCAGCCCAGCCCGCGAATGCCCTCGGTCCAGTAGAAGCCGCACGGCTGCGTGGCCGGGTCGCCGTCGGGCAGCGGTCCTGCATCCTGCGAGAACAGCACCTCGCGTGGATCGTCGGTACGCGAGGCCAGCATCACCACCCGCTGCCGACGCTGCGGCAACCCGAACGCGCGGGCGTCGACGACGCGGTAGGCCCACATGTAACCGAGGTCCTCCAGCGCGTCGGTGATGTGTCGCATGGCCGCCCCACGGCCGAGTTGGAGCATGAACGGCACGTTCTCCATCAGCAGCCATCGCGGGCCGCGTCGACGCGAGACCAGCCGAAACACCTCGTCGACCAGGCCCGATCTGGCACCGGTGATGCCTGCGGTGCGGCCGGCCTGCGAGAGGTCCTGACAGGGGAAGCCGGCCGCGACGAGTTCGGTGTCGGCGGGCAGGCTTCGAAGAGTGGTGACGTCGGTGTGCAGGGGTACCTCGGGCATGCGCGCTTTCAGGACGGCCCCGGCTCCGAGATCGATCTCGCACAGCAACTGCGTCGTCCACCCTGCGTCGGCCAACCCCAGCTCGAGCCCGCCGATCCCCGCGAACAACCCGACCATCGACCGTGCGCTCACGTATGCCCTTCCTTTGCCCGACGGCCCTACGTTACTCGAGAGTCGGTTCGCTTGACCTCGACCGAGCTCGAGGTTTCACACTGGAATGCGAGGGCCGAAAAATCGGTTGGAAACTGAGCCTGTGCAATGAAAGCATTCGAGCACAGCAATAAGGAGAAGAACTGTGTCTACGGGTGTGCTCGATCCCGAAACCCGAACCCTCGATCAGCCATACCCGGACACCGCGAAGCCGGCCAGCTCGCTGCGCCGTTTCGCGCCGTTTCTGCTGCCGTACAAGTGGTTCTACATCGCCTCGATCGTGGTCTCGCTGATCGCCACCATGACCGGTCTGGTGATACCGCTGGTGATGCAACGCGTCATCGACGGGCCCATCACCGATCGTAATTTCTCGGCCGTCTGGTGGCCCGCGGCGTTCGTCCTGTTGCTCGGCACCATCGATGCGCTCGGCATCTGGGTTCGCCGTTACCTGGTCTCCCGCCCGTCGAGTCAGTTCGAGATCTCAGCGCGCGCAACAGTATTCGACAAACTCCAGCGACTGTCGGTCGCGGCTCACGAGAGCTGGGAATCGGGTCAGCTGCTTTCTCGTGCCATCGCAGACCTCGGTTCGCTGCGGCGGTTCATGGCCTTCATCGGCCCGTTCATCATCATCAACGCCGTCACACTGGTCGCAGGCATCGGCGTACTGCTGGTGCAGTCCTGGCAATTGGGGCTGATCATGCTGGCGACGTCGGTACCGCTGGTGATCGCCTGCACCAAGTTCGAGACGCTCTATCGCGTCGTGGCCCGCGACGCTCAGGATCAGGCCGGCGACGTCACGACGACGGTCGAAGAGTCCATCCAGGGTATTCGTGTCCTCAAGGCGTTCGGTCGAAGTGCGCACTTGGGCAAGCAGTTTCTGCGTCAGGCCCGCACATTGCGGGGCACCGAGCTGAAGAAGGTGCGCTACCTGGCGATCATCTGGGCGGTGATCGTCGGGCTGCAGCCGATCACCATCGGCGCGATCCTCGCCGTTGGCACGTACTCCATCGTCCAGGGCACCATGACGGTCGGCACGCTCGTCGCGGCCATCGCCATCGTCACGTTCCTGCTGTGGCCGATCGAATCCTTCGGGTATCTGTTGGCCGAACTGAACAACGCCCGCACGGCAGCGGACAGGTACTGGGAGATCATGGATACTCCCGAAACCGTGACCGATCCGGACAATCCCGTCGAATTGCCCGAAAAGATCCGTGGCCGAGTGCAATTCGATCGCGTCGGATTCACCTTCCCCGACGCGTCCGCACCGCTTCTCGAGGACGTCAGCTTCGTCGTCGAGCCGGGGGAGACCGTCGCGCTGGTCGGCAACACCGGTAGCGGAAAGACCGCGCTGACGAACCTCGTACCCCGGCTGTTCGACGCCACCGAGGGCTCCATCACCATCGACGGAATCGACGTGGCCTCGATGCGGTTGGCCGATCTGCGGTCGATCGTCACGGTGGCGTTCGAGGATCCGGTGCTGTTCTCGGTCAGTGCGCGCGAGAACATCGCGCTCGGTTCGCCCGGAGCCTCCGATGCCGAGGTCGCCGAGGCGTTGGAGATCGCGCACGCAACGGATTTCGTCGAGCAGTTGCCGTGGGGCCTGGCCACTCGCATCGGTGAGCAGGGAATGAGCCTGTCCGGTGGGCAGCGGCAGCGGCTCGCACTGGCGCGGGCGGTGCTGGGCAAGCCCCGGGTACTGGTGCTCGACGACCCGCTGTCTGCGCTCGACGTGGACACCGAAGCCAAAGTGCAGAAGGAATTACGACGCGTGTTGGCGCACTCGACGACACTGCTGGTGGCGCACCGGCCGTCGACCGCTGCCTTGGCCGACCGCGTGCTGTATCTCGAGAACGGACGAATTGTGGAGCAGGGAACACACGAGGGACTGCTGGCGTCGTCGCCGCGGTACCGCGAAGTGATGGGGTCGATTCATGGCTGAGCAAACCGCAGCCGCGGATTGGCGCGGCGTCGGCGGCGAGGAATCGGAGGTCGACGCAACCGGAAACCTGGTGTTGGCCGGGCGTTCTCGCCGGTTGCTCGCCTCGTTGGTGCGGCCGTACAAGAAGCAGGCCCTGCTGTCGTTCCTGATCATTCTGGTCGACAACATCACCTACGTTGCCGGTCCGCTGTTCATCGCCTATGCGCTGGACAACGGTGTCGGCGCTGCAGCACAGGGTGATTGGGCTCCGTTGCTGTGGGCGATCGGCGGCTACACCGGCTTCGGTCTGCTCGGGATGCTCACCACCTACGCCTTCCTTACCGTCTCCGGTCGGCTGAGTCAGAACATCCTGTACGACCTGCGCGGTCGGGTGTTCGACCATGCCCAGAAGCTGAGCCTGTCGTTCCACGAGAAGTACACCTCGGGACGGTTGATCTCGCGTCTGACCAGCGATGTCGAATCTCTGCAGACGCTGCTCGAAAGTGCGCTCAACGATGCTCTGACGGCCATCCTGTCGATGGTGTCGATCGCGATCATCCTGGTGTACCTCGACGTTCCGATGGCGATGATCGTGCTGGCCGGATTCGTTCCGCTGGTCCTCGTCACCCGGTGGTCGCAGCGTCGACAACGCCAGGGATACCGTCGAACACGGGTGGCGATCGCCCGCGTCGTGGTTCACTTCGTGGAGTCGATGGGCGGTATCCGCGCGGTACAGGTGTTCCGGCGCGAGGGCCGCAACGACGCGATTCTGAGCACCGAGGATTCGGAGTACCGCGACGCCACCACCGCAGCGCTGCGCGGGATGGCGAGCTACACCGGCATCGTTCGCTGGATCGGCAACGTCACGCTCGCGATCATCCTGGTGTTCGGTAGCTGGCGAGTGATCAACGGCCACATGGACATCGGTGTGCTCGCCGCCTACGTGTTGTATCTGCGCCGGTTCTACGGACCTCTCGACGAGCTGGCGATGGTGTTCAATGCCTACCAATCCGCTGCGGCTGCACTGGAGAAGATCTCCGGGGTACTCGAGGAAGAACCGTCGGTGATCGCCCCGAAGAATCCGGTGGAGATCGGAACGGTGAAGGGCGACATCACGTTCGACGATGTGCACTTCTCGTACGGCTCCGAGCGCGTTGTGCTGCCCGAGTTCTCGTTGCACGTGCCCGCAGGCCAGGTGGTTGCGATGGTCGGGGCCACCGGAGCCGGAAAGTCGACACTGGCAAAGCTGTTGGCGCGTTTCTACGATCCGACGGCCGGAGCCGTGCGACTCGACGGCATCGACATGCGGGACATCAGCGACGTGGACCTACGCCGCAACGTCGTCATGGTGACGCAGGAATCGTTCCTGTTCTCCGGTTCGGTGGCGGACAACATCCGTCTCGGACGCCCTACGGCGACCGATGCGGACGTGCGGGCTGCGGCCGACGCCGTCGGATTGACCGAGTTCATCGCGTCGCTGCCCGACGGCATCGACACCGACGTACGCAAGCGCGGTGGCCGATTGTCCTCGGGTCAAAGGCAATTGGTGGCCTTCGCGCGGGTGTTCCTCGCTGCGCCGTCGGTGATCGTGCTCGACGAGGCAACATCGAGCCTCGACATCCCGAGTGAGCGGCTGGTGCAGCGCGCGCTCGAGACCATCCTGCAGGGACGAACGGCGCTGATCATCGCGCACCGCCTGTCGACGGTGGCCATCGCCGATCGCGTTCTGGTCATGTCCGACGGCGACATCGTCGAGGACGGAACTCCCGAAGACCTGATCGCGGGAGAGGGACGCTTTGCGCACCTGCACGAGGCGTGGGAAGACTCGCTGGTCTGATTTTCGTAACGCGTCGTCGGTCCTGGGCGAAATGACCTGTATGAGAAGAACATTTGTAGCGGCAACACGAGTTGCCACCGTCGTCGTCTCAGGTCTGGCCTTTTCAGCAATCATCGGCGCAGGCGTTTCCCATGCTGACACTCAGGATTGCTCCATCGCCCACGATGCCTTCGGCGCGTCTGCAACGTGCCACGACACCGGTGCTCCTCCGGGGAGGGAGTACGTACTGATCACCGAATGTTGGGGCTTCTATGTCACTGCCGCCGTTCCGTTCCTGGCGGTCGGCCCCTACACCTCGTCGAGCCGATCCTTCGTGCCGACAGGTCAGGCGTCGGGTAACTGCGGTTCGAGCTGGGGCCAGCCGACGTCGACCCTCGGTGTGGTCACCGGTGCCCACGTGGAGATCTATCGCCAGTGAGATCGGCCTGGTGACCGGCTGATCAGGTCCAGGGCGTGATGGGCGGCTTGACCCACATGATCTTCTCGTCGGCGTGCTGGGGCGTCGCACCGTCGTGGCCCGGGTGTTCGGCCGCCCACACGGATTTACGGTCGAGCAACTCGGCCACGATGGTCCACGTCTCCATCGTGCTCGGTGGATGCAGGTCGGCAGCGCGGGCCAGCTTCCGGCGGACCGCGTCGGTGAGGTCGAGTAGCTCGGCACCGGTGATGCCGCGATCCCACACGTAGCGCGCCAGAGCCTTCGCCTTGTCCTGCCGACTCTTCGCAGCCTGTTCGGAGTGCGCGAAATCGAACTGCCCGTCGCCCGCGTTCTCTGTCGTCACGGGCACAACATTAATGAACTGCGAGAAAAGGCACGTCCGCTTGATCTTCTGGGGGCCTCGTCGCCTACCGTAGGTGGGTGATCACTCAAGCATCGGGTGCAGAGCAAGTCTCCATCCCCGCGACCGATTCCACAGACGCGAAAACCTGGCCGTCGATCCTGACGTGGCGAGCGCACGACGTTCCTCGCATGGAGTCCGTGCGGGTCCAGCTCTCGGGCAACCGCATCAAGGCTGCCGGACGCATCATCGGTGGCGCGTGCAGCGATCACCCCGCCTTCAGTGCGTCCTACGACCTGGTGACCGACGAATACGGCGTCACCAAGAGGCTCTCGGTGCGCACATCTCTCGCGTCCGGTGACCGCCAGGCCTCCGTCAGCCGTGACGACGAGGGCTACTGGATGGTGGAGAACAGCACCAGCCATCAGCGCTCGACCTACAGTGGCGCGCTCGACGTCGACATGGTGCTCAGCCCATTCTTCAACACTCTGCCGATCCGTCGATTCGGTCTGCACACCCAGGTCCAGGACCTCGAGGTGCCCACGGTGTACGTGAACCTGCTCGACCTCAGCATCCAGGAAGCCACGCTGACCTACAGCAGTGGTTCCGAGGGAATTCACGTCATCTCACCGGTCTCGACGTCGTCCGTCACGGTCGACGCCGACGGTTTCGTTCTCGACTACCCGGGACTGGCCGAGCGGATCTGACGTACGACGCCACCGCGTCGACCCGCGTCCTGCAGTTTTTCCCGCCACCCCGGTTCGCCCGGGGTGACGTCGGTGATCTCGAAGCGTTGATGCTGCTCGTACTGCAGGCGCGCCGTGTTTCCGGCCTCGACCAGTGATTTCGTCGAACCTTCGTCGAGTTCTTCGCGCGCTGCCGTGAGTGCGTCCAGAGCCTCGTCCAGCGCGGTCCGCAGAGCGGCGGCGTTGCCCTCGGTCATCGCCCGAACGAGATTCGGCGACGAGGACGCCACCCGCGTCCCGTCCCGAAACGAGCCCGCAGCCAGGCCCAACGCCAGCGGTCCGCCTGCCGCGCCCACGATCGCGAGTGTCTCGGCCAGCACATGCGGAAGATGGGAGATTCTGGCGACGGCGCGATCGTGCTCGACGCTCTCTGCCGGCACCACCACCGAACCGCAGTCGAGAGCGAGACGGGCCACCCGAACCCACACGTCGGCGTCGACTCCCGGGTCGGTGGACACCACCCACACCGCGTCGGCGAACAGCGTCGGATCGGTGGCCGACCACCCCGAGTGGTTGGTGCCCGCCATGGGATGTCCCCCGACGTAGCGTGCCTGCAAACCCTGCGCCTCGACGGCGGCTGCCATCTCGGCCTTGACGCTGACGACATCGGTCAGCGGAGCTGTGGGGGCATGCTCGGCGACAGCAGTCAGAATCGACTCGACGGCAGGCATCGGAACGGCGACGACGATCAACGCGTCCTGTGCTGCGGCCCTGCTCAGTGCAGCTACCAGGTCGGTGCCGACGTCGTATCCATCGGCCACAGCACCTAAAATCGCGTTGGCCGATCGGTTCCATCCCCATACCGGACGGCCCGCATCGTGTGCCGCGCGCAGGATCGACCCACCGATCAGTCCGAGACCCAGAACGCACACCGAAGAAGAAGTCACCCGATCAGATTGGCACAGGTGGGTGACGTCGATCGGACGTGGACTTCGAATACAGGCCCCTACCGGACTACCGTTGCGCGCATGGCCGCACAGCGCGCGAACAACAACCGCGCATCCGCACCGGAATACGACGACCTCGAGGGATTCGGCGTTGCAGTTGTCCGAGAGGAAGGCAAGTGGACCGTCACGCCGCTGTCCGACGACGCACTGACCAGTCTGTCGGCGGCAGAGACCGAATTGCGTGAGCTGCGCAGTTCTGGAGCGGTGTTCGGAATGCTCGACGTGGACGAGGAATTCTTCGTCATCCTGCGTCCCGCACCGAACGGCACCCGACTGTTGCTGTCCGACGCGGTCGCCGCCGTCGACTACGAAATCGCCGCGGACGTCCTCGATGCGTTGAACATCGAGATCCCCGACGTCGACCCCGACGAACTCGACGACATCGAACCCTACGAGGAGGGTGACCTCGCGTTGCTGGCCGATCTCGGACTCCCCGAAGCTGTGCTCGGCATCATCGTCGCCGAGACCGACGACTACCCCGACGAGCAGCTGCAGTCCATCGCCGAACGCCTGGGCTTCGAGGACGAGTTCACCGCAGCGGTGAACAAGCTGCGGCGGTAGTCCGTGTCGGTATCCGACGCGGACATGATCCGCGCAGCGCTGGCGGCTGCCGCCGAGGCGTCGGATGCCGACGTCCCCGTCGGAGCCGTCGTGTTCGACGCCTCCGGACGTGAGATCGCCCGAGCCTGCAATGCGCGGGAGGCGTCGGGCGACCCCACCGGACACGCTGAAGTGATCGCCCTGCGTCGAGCAGCGGCCGTGCACGGGGACGGCTGGCGACTCGAAGGCTGCACCCTGGCCGTCACCTTGGAACCATGCACGATGTGCGCCGGGGCGCTGGTGCTCGCTCGCGTCGGAGCCGTGGTGTTCGGAGCGTGGGAACCCAAGACCGGAGCAGTCGGCTCGCTGTGGGACGTGGTGCGAGACCGTCGACTCACCCATAGACCGCAGGTTCGCGGCGGCGTGTTGGAAGCCGAATGCGCCGAAGTGTTGACCAGGTTCTTCGCTCGCCAGAGATAACGATCCCGTCTCGAGGTGAGGGGCGAGGTGGCCGGGTCCGTCGGTTTTCAGGAGTGTGGAGAGCAGGGGTGCGACGACGCGCTCCAACCTCTGCGAAGGAGAGCACTATGGGAATCGGCGACAAGATCTCGAACAAGACCGAAGACCTCGGCGGCAAGGCAAAGGAAGCCGCTGGTTCGGCCACCGGAGACAAGGACCTCGAAGCAGAGGGCAAGGGCGACCAGACCTCGGCAGCAGTCAAGGACGGCGTCGAGAAGGTCAAGGACGCAGCCTCGAACATCAAGGACAAGCTCACCGGCAACTAGTCGCCGGAGTGGAGCCTGCGGAATGACCGATGGATTCGCGTGCTGAGCAGGCGATTTAGCCTCAGGCCGTCATTCCGGTACAGTCTTCTGCGGTGGCGTGTCCGAGCGGCCTAAGGAGCACGCCTCGAAAGCGTGTGACGGGTAATCCCCGTCCGAGGGTTCAAATCCCTCCGCCACCGCCAAAACTCCCCACCCGATCCGTCGGGTGGGGAGTTTTTTTGTGTGCGCAGTCCGGGGTGGGGTTCAGCCGCAAACGCGCGCGCATTTGTCAGACGCGTTCGGATTCGCTAGCGATTCGGGGTCTATTTCACGCGCACCTGGCAAGTGCGCGCGCGTTTGCGGGCTTGGCGGGGTGGGATCGCTGGGCGGAAGGGGGCGCATTCAGGAGTTCACGGGTGCTGGGTTCACGGGTGCGGGTGTCGGCTGTGCGCGGCTGTATCTGTTGCAAACGCGCGCGCATTCGTCGGTTGCGTGCGAATTCGCGACCGATTCGGGGTCTATTTCGCGTGCACCTGGCAAGTGCGCGCGCGTTTGCGGGA